>NZ_WXYH01000347.1:0-48764 GCF_009872365.1 Rhodococcus sp. T7 | reverse complement strand
AGAACTCCAGCACGTGGGCAGCGATCGCCTCGCTGACCGCGTCCGGGGCCGTCAGCGGGCTGGCGCTGTCGGGCGCACTTGTCTCCACGACCGCGACCACCTTGCCCGGGTCCACCCGGTAGTGGGGCTGACCGATGCGGTCCTCGACGTCGGTGAGCTCGATCGGCCGGCGGTGCGGGGGCAGTGCGGTGCCGTAGTAGATGTCGTGGATACCGTCCATCGCGTCCGGGACCCACGAGTTGACTTCGAGAATGACTTTCTCCGCGACATCGAGCCAGGTCTTGTTGTTTCCGACCGACGCGGACGGAATCAGCTCGCCGGTCTCGGTGATGCCGGAAACCTCGACGACGGCGACGTTCACCACGCCGTAGTAGCCCTCCCACACCTGCTGGGCCACGTGTGAGAGGTGGATGTCGACGTAATCCATCCGTCCCTGGTTGATCTTCTGCCGGGCCGTGGATTCCGCCTGGTAGGGCATCCGCAGGGCGATTCCGTCGATCTCCGTGAGCATCCTCTCGGTCTCCGTCGACACGGACGCCCCGGTCAGCAGGTCGATGGTGAAATTCGCGCCGGCCGCGCGGGCGGCGTGAATCCGGTCAGCCAAGGCCGGGATGACCGCCTTGGGTGTCCCGGCGCTGGCGAAACCGCTGACAGCGACGGTGTAACCCGGACCGATGACCTTCACCGCTTCCTCCGGGTCTGCGGGTCGATGGCGGCGAGGTCGTCGCGGCCCTGCACAGCGACCAGCATCTGATCGGCGATCCGGTCGTAGGCGACGTTGCCGACGTCACCGCCCAGATCGACGGTCCCGCGGACCTGCGCGGTCGCGGCGTCGAGCACCGTTTCCGATCCGCCGGATTCGTTGGTGGTCCACACCGCATCGCGTGTCGGGTCGTAGGCGACCCCGTCCGGATAGTCGCCGGTCGGGCCGTGAGCGAGGAGCGTGCCGGTGTCCTCATCGAGGATCACCAGGCGGTTGTCACCGGTGGCGGTGGCGTAGACACGGCGCAGCTCCGGGACGACGAGAACACCGTGCACCTGGGCAATGTTCGGGATGGTCCGCACCACCTGCCTGGTGTGCAGGTCCACCTCGATGACCTCGCTGGCCCCGAGATGCGCAATGAACAGCAGCTCCCGTTCGGCGTCCAGGCTCTCGTAGTCGAACCGGGACCCGTTGCCGGGCAACGCGATCTCTCCTACCGGTTGCAGTGGCAGCGGTCCGGTGCCGGGCGGGGTGGGCTGCGCGCACCCGGCGGCCGGTGTGGCGACCAGAGCGACCGCGAGCAGCATTCGCCGCGCCGCCGGGTTCCGGGTGCGAGCCTGCGTCATCGTGTGGGCCTCCTGCCCGCCACCGCGGCGGCGTCTGCTCGGCGCGGGTACTCAGCTTCCCGGGGTGAGGTTCGTGCCGGTCGTGCCGGGCCGGCCATTCCACGGTAACCACGGTTTCAATTCGGCGTCCAGGGCGGGGCTCCTCCGGGGTGGACATTTTTGGTGAAACCGTGGTTACATCACCAACATGACGGCCGAGGCAACCCCCGACACCCCCCTCGACGAGTGGGTGATGCTGGCGTATCGGATCCCGCGCGAGCCCTCGACCCCGCGGATCGCGGTGTGGCGCAAGCTCCGCCGCTACGGCGTGTTCCAGCTCGCCGACGGGGTGGTAGTGCTGCCGGCCGCACCGCGGACCCGGGAGCAGTTCGACTGGCTCGCCGAGGAGGTCATCGAGG
Organism: Rhodococcus sp. T7; assembly: GCF_009872365.1. NCBI lineage: Bacteria > Bacillati > Actinomycetota > Actinomycetes > Mycobacteriales > Nocardiaceae > Rhodococcus > Rhodococcus sp. T7. The sequence continues at coordinate 47,037 of NZ_WXYH01000347.1, read as the reverse complement.
CGGGCGGACAGGCCGAGGTGTGGACCGCCGCCCCCACCACCCGCGCCCAGCAGCAGCGGATGCGCGAGAAGATGACCGCCGACCGCGCCGCCGAGTACGACGAGGTCACCGCCGCCGCCGAGACCCTCCACTCCCTTCCTGACACCGCCGCCCGGGACAAGAAACTCACCCAGCTGCGGCGGCGGGTACGGGAAATCGACAAGCGCACCTTCTTCCCCACCCCGGCGCGGGACGGAGCGGAGACGATCCTGCGGGAGTTAGCCACCGCCGTGCCCGCCACACAAGCACAGGTGCAGCGATGAGGTGGGCCACCCGCGCCGGCATCCACATCGACCGCGCCGCGTGCGCCTGGTTGATCCGCCGCAACATCGACCCGGACGCCCAGTTCCTGTGGGTCAGCGATCCGGCCGACGTCCCACCGGATGCCACCGCGTTCGACATGCGCGGGGTCGAACTCTCCCATCACCACGGGGACTGTAGTTTCGAGACGATCCTGCGCCGCTACGAGCTCACCGACCCGGTGCTGTGGGTGCTCGCCGAGATCGTGCACGAGGCCGACATCGACGACGGCCGCTACGACGCCCCCGAGGCCCCCGGCCTCGACACCGTGCTGCGCGGACTGTCGCTCACCGGAACCGACGACGAGACCCTCGCCGTGGCCACCCGCATCTTCGACGGGTTGTACGAGTTTCACCGCCAGCGGGTGCTGTCCGGCCGTGAACCCTCCTGACAACCCCCGTCCCGACACTCTTTCGGTCTTGGAGCTGATGTGAGCCCCCACGAATCTTCCACCGGTACAACGCGTACCCACGCTCGTCGCCGCGACCTGATCCCGCTGAGGGAGGCGACGTGGGCGTGGTTCCTGATCTCGCTGCAGACCTTCGGCGGGCCGGCCGGGCAGATTGCGGTCATGCAACGCACCCTGGTCGACGAGAAACGCTGGATCGGTCAGAAGCGGTTCCTGCACGCGTTGAACTACTGCATGCTGCTGCCCGGCCCGGAGGCCCAGCAGCTCGCTATCTACACCGGCTGGCTGCTCAACGGCACGATCGGCGGGCTGATCGCCGGCGTGCTGTTCGTGCTGCCCGGCATGCTCGCGATGCTGGGGCTGGCGGTGATCTACGTGGCGTTCGGCACCGCCACCATCGTGTTGGCGATCTTTGCCGGTATCGCCCCGGCGGTCCTCGCGGTGGTCACCCAGGCCGTCACCCGGGTCGCCAAGAGGGCGCTGACCCGGCCCGCGCACATCGCGATCGCCGTGGTCGCATTTCTGGCGCTGGCCCTGTTCGCGGTGCCGTTTCCGATCGTCATCGCGGTGGCCGGATTCGCGGGCTGGCTGATCGGCCGCCGCGGCGACACCCCCAGCAACGGCACAACCGACGACGCCGAGGAAACGCCGCCGCTGATCGCCGACGACGCCCTGCACGCCGACGCCCCCAGCCTGCGCCGCGCGGTGCTGGTTCTGACCGTAGGTGCGATCGCCTGGGCGATCCCGATGGTCGCCGTGATCGCGCTGACCGGGCGGGGCAGTGTGTTCACCGAGCAGGGCCTGTTCTTCTCCGGCACCGCGCTGGTCACCTTCGGCGGCGCCTACGCCGTCCTCGCCTACGTGGCGCAGAAGGCGGTGGAAACCTACGGCTGGCTCGCCCCCGGCGAGATGGTCCGCGGTCTCGGTCTGGCCGAGACCACACCCGGTCCGCTGATCATGGTGGTGCAGTTCGTGGCGTTCCTCGGCGCCTACCGCAACTCGGGCGATCTCGACCCCTGGGTCGCCGCCACCCTCGGTGCGCTACTGACGACGTGGGTGACGTTCGTGCCGTGCTTCGTGTTCATCTTCCTCGGCGCCCCCTACGTCGAACGGCTGCGCCACAACCACCACCTGACGGCGGCGCTGTCCGGCATCACCGCGGCCGTGGTCGGGGTGATCGCCAACCTGGCGTTCTACTTCGCCGTCCATACCCTCTTCGCCGAAACCTCCCTGTGGCACTGGGGTCCGATCCACCTGCTGGTCCCCGACCTCGGCACCTTCCGCCCGCTCGCCCTGGTCATCGGCGTGCTGGCCGGGGTGATGATCTACCGGCTGCACTGGTCGGTGCTCCGCACCCTCGGGGTGTGTGCGCTGCTCGGACTGGCCGCCGGCCTGGTCGGGTTGCCGGTCACTTGAGCCCAGCCAGCACACACTGCTCCCCTCCTGTTCCGCTCTCTTGGAAAGGTCGCAATCCGATGACATCATTTCTCGCCGACGCCATGGTGCCCGCCGTCGCCGTGATCCCGGAGGAGGGCCAGCTCCCGGTCTGGCTCACGCTGGCGATCATTGCCGGGGTTCTGATCGGCGGGCTCGCGGCTGCCCAACGCACCACCACCGACCCCGGGGCCGGACACCCAGACAACTATGACCGGTCCGACCTGTTCGACCAGCGACGACGATTCCGGCAATGACGATGTAGCGGCCGCCCCGGCGATACGGACGCGCCGCCGCGCGGTGGCCTGTGCGGCGACGCAAGACGGCGCACCGGATCCGAGAGCTCCGGCGGTCAACCGGTGTCCGTCGAACTCCCTTCGCCACCGCATGACCATGTCCGCCAGGGACTCCGTCGCGACACGCCGACGAAGAATTCACAACCAAGACCGGACCACCCGAACGGCTTCGTCGGCAACACTAGTCACCACGCATCCGCGCAGGTCAGCGATGCGGATGTGGGGTGAGCTGAAGATAAGCAGGGAGCCTCGGTGTCCACGATTGTGAGCATTGACGGCGACGAAGCTCTGATCGGATCGGTTCTCGGCGCCCCAGGGACTTTCCCGTTCCACTGCAAGCTCGAACGCGCGGTCCCGGTGGGGGCCTGGCCTGCGTGGGCCACCACTCCAGGACGGGTTGTGCCATGCTGGGGGCACAGTGTCGAAGTCGCGGGGGTGACATGACTGTTCATACGTTGGTGCGTTCCACGGGCAGGCGTGGATGGACGGTGCAGAGCGATTTGTGTGAGCACACCTTCGCCGCTGCCGTCGCCAGTCAAGCTCAGGCGGTGGCCTTCGCCGAGACGAACGGGTGGATCGTCGGTGAGCGCACGTGGTGCCCGATGTGCGCGGCGGCCCACACCTCCCGCCGCACAGCCTGACCCGCCCATCCGCAGCCCTCACCCGGGACCGCGGGGCGATTGCCGGGCTGTGAGGATGGATTCGAACATTGTCGTGTGCACCGAAGGGAACAGGGCCTGATGGGGGAGCTGGCCGCGGTGAGCAAGGCGGCTGTGAAGTGTCGTACTGGTGGAGCCGCGGCGACGTTGTTCAGGGTTTGAGCTGAATCTTCACCGCACCGTCCTGTTTCTTCTGGAAGATTTCGTACGCGTGGGGTGCCTGTTCGAGGGGGAGTTCGTGGGTGGCGAAGGTGTCGACGCCGAGTGGGTCGTCGTCGCCGAGGAGCGGCATGATGTCGTCGACCCACTTCTTGATGTTGGCTTGGCCCATGCGCAGCTGAATCTGCTTGTCGAACAGGGTGAGCATGGGAATCGGGTCGGCCATGCCGCCGTAGACGCCGATGATGGAAATGGTTCCCCCGCGGCGAACGATGTCGATCGCCGAATACAGGGCGCCGAGTCGGTCGACACCGGCCTTCTGCATGAGCGGCGCCGCCACCGCGTCGGGCAGGTACCCGACGATCTGCTGGGCGAGTTTGCCGATCGGTGAACCGTGCGCCTCCATGCCGACCGCGTCGATCACCGAGTCGGTGCCGCGACCGTCGGTCGCATCGCGGATGACGTCGGCGAGATCGCCGCCGTGCTCGTCCAGGTTCAGGGTTTCGATGCCCCGGGCCTTGGCGCGGGCAAGACGTTCGGGGACGTTGTCGACCGCGATGACCCGTGCACCCTTGTGGTGGGCGATGCGCGCCGCCATGTCTCCGATCGGGCCGAGGCCGAGCACGGTGACCGACCCGCCCTCGGGGATGGCGGCGTACTCGACCGACTGCCACGCCGTCGGCAGCACATCGGACAGGTAGACGAATCGGGAATCCGGCGGGCCCTCGGGGACTTTGATGTGGGTGAACTGGGCTTGGGGGACGCGCAGGTACTCGGCTTGTCCTCCCGGTACCTCGCCGTAGAGCTTGGAGAATCCGAACAACGCCGCTCCCATGCCCTGCTCGCGGACCTGCGTCGTCTCGCACTGCGTGTACAGCTGCAGGTTGCACATGAAGCAGTCGCCGCACGAGATCTGGAACGGGATCACGACGCGGTCGCCGACCTTCAGGTCGCCGGCCGCCGTGCCGACTTCTTCGACGATCCCCATCGGTTCGTGGCCGAGGATGTTCCCTTCTCCCATGAACGGGCCGAGAGTTTCGTACAGGTGCAGATCGGAACCGCAGATGTTCGTCGTCGTGACCTTGATGATGGCGTCGGTCGGGTGTTCGATCTTCGGATCGGGGACGGTGTCGACGCTGACCTTTCGTTTGCCTTGCCACGTGACTGCTCGCACTGGGAACCACACCTCTCGTCGGTCGATGTCCGTGCTCGGGTGCCCGACGGGTGATCAAGATAAACCGCGCTCGGCATGGTCTTCCTCCGCTATGCCGTGAGGGAGTGAGTCCGGAGGCCAGCATGAAGATCCCACCGATTCCCGCTCTTGTCGACGATGCCTCCGCGGACCAGGCGGACGTGTCTACCGGACGGACAGCGGGCGCCACAATCGACTCACACCCACTGCCTGGGAGTTTGGGGGCAGACCGGGCGGGTAAGCGAAGGTGGTGAAGGCGAACGAGCAACTCCAAGGGCAATCCGGTGCCGCGGGTGAGCGGGTCTCGGTGCTGTTGATCGCGGATCCGGGCGAACCGGCGGCACTCGCGCAATCCGTCGCGGAGCGCCTGCCGGAACGCCTGGGTAGCCCCGACGGGCTGGAGCGCCGGTGGACGACGTGCGTGCGCCGGAAGCCCTATCTCCCCGACGAGCAAGCGGATTTCGCCGATGTCATCGACACGGTTGATCCGTCAGCCGAAGAGGAAGACATCGTCGTGTACCTCACCGATCTGCCACGCCGCGAGGACACCCTGCCGGTGGTGGCCGAAGTCAGCGCAGACCACAAATTCGCGCTCATCTCCGTCGCCGGGGTGGGTGGCGTCCACATCGAGCGCCGCGTCCGCAGCGTCGCCGAACTCGCGATCGCCCGCATTCTCGGTGAACCGGAATTGACGCCCCCCGGCGCGGCGCGACGGTTCCCGTCTGCGCAGATTGGGGACGGTATCCGGTATTTCGCGCCCCCGGGACTGCGGCGACTGCGACTGCTGTCGGGGATGGTGCGTGCCAACCGGCCGTGGCGGCTGGTCAGTGGACTGTCGAAGGTTCTCGTCGGCGCCTTCGCCACCGGTGCGATCGCGCTGGCCACCAGCACGATCTGGTTGTTCGCCGACACGATGGGTCCGTGGCGGATGAGTGCGGCGACGGTCCTGTCGATCGTGGCGATGATTCTCTGGCTGATCCTCGACCACGAACTCTGGGAGCGGCCGAAGTCGCCGGAGGAACGCGACCGTTCGGTGCTGTACAACACCGCGACCGTGGTCACCCTGGTCATCGGCGTGGTCGTCCTCCATGTGGCCCTGTTCTGTCTGCTGCTGTTCACCGCGGCGCTCACCCTTCCCCCGGAATTGCTGTCCCGCATTCTCGGGCACGGGGTGAGCTTCACCGACTACCTGACGCTCACATGGCTGCTGGCGTCCATCGCGACCATCGGTGGGGCACTCGGGTCGGGTCTCGAGGACGATGCCGCGGTCAGGGAGGCGGCGTACGGGGTCCGGCAACGGCAGCGCATCGAGGAGACGCGTCAGTCGAACGAGACAGGATGATCGCCGCCTGCCAGGAGTGGGACCCACTCGGGAGCCTCGACGAGGTGCGATCCGAACCGGGTGCGCTGCCCGAACCATCCCGTCTCGGTGCGCGCGCCGCACAGCGGGCCGACGACGTCGTGCACACCGGAGGCTTATTGGGTGAACACCCTATGGAGCCGATGACGGGAATCGAACCCGCGTATTCAGCTTGGGAAGCTGATGTTCTGCCATTGAACTACATCGGCGCGCACGATATTGGGCGCCCGTAGGCAGGCCCAACACCTTGCGGCGGCAACATTATCAGATGGTGATCCGGACTACGCGCGCACACGCGTGGAGTGTCATACGAGGGGTTTGCCGGTCCGCATTCTGCGTCGGAGATCGCGCATGAGCAAGATGTAGGGGAGTTCGCGGATGGTGACGGGGACGCGCCGGCTGACGGCGCCGATGGTGCTCATGGTCCGGTCGAAGCGCCGCTGATCCTTGGCGGTCCAGGTGAGGCGCATCTGGTCGCGGAAGAGTGGCGGGAGGAAGCCGGTGGTGAAGAACAGGTTGAGTCGGCCGAAGAGTCGTGACACGACGGCGGGCATGAATTCGACCTTGGCGACGGACACCAGGTATTCGCGGATGGTGTCGTCGATCGACACGTTGGCGAGCGCTTTCTCCCAGTATTCGTCGAACGCGGCCCGGTTGTCGGGCCACATCTCCTTCGGCACCTGGAGGGTGGTGCCGAAGGTGGCGCCCTGCTGGTAGAAGTATTCGCTCTCGGTGGCGGTGAGTTCGCCGTGCATGGAGCGGTGGACGTCCTCGAATCCTCGGTAGATGCAGGCGGCAACCCACAGCTGCAGTTCGGGGTCGAACGCGTTGTACTGCACGGGGCTGTCGGGCCCCGACCGCACCTTGGCGTGGGCGCGGTTGACGCCCTTGCGGAACTGGGCCTTCTCTTCCTCGGTGCCGCGCGCGGCGACGACGAGGTAGGTGAGGGTGGTCCGGGTGCGTTTGATCGGGTGCCGGAAGATCTGTCCGCTTTCGACGCGGCTTTCCACGACGCCGTATCCGACGGCGGGGTGGGAGAGCTGCATGATCACGTTCGCTGCGCCGGCGAGTAGGCCGGCTCCGTCCATGACCAGTTCGAGTCGGTCCGGCACCTCGAGGGATGTCGACATGTGCACTCCTGTCGCAAGCGGTGAATTCCCTATCTGAATACGACCGTACTCACATATATGTGGCGAGTCCAGAGGCAAGTGCGAAGATGTTTCCATGGCAATCGCGTCGGACAGGGTGTACGGCGGCCAAGAGGGTGACCAGCGTCGATCGGAACGACGCGGCCAGCTCATCGAGGCCGGACTCGACCTGCTCGGCAGCGCGGACGGCGACCACGCCCTGACCGTGCGCGGAGTCTGCAAGCAGGCCGGACTCGCCACCCGCTACTTCTATGAGAGTTTCCCCGACCGCGAGGCGCTGACCGTCGCCGTCTACGACCACGTCGTGGAGCGCATCGCGACCAGCACCCTGGACGCCGTGACGAACGCCGGGCCGGGGGAGCGCGAGATCGTCCGCGCCGGGGTCCGCAACATCGTGCGGGAGGTCGCCGAGGATCCGCGGCACGGCCGGCTGATGTTCTCGGTGGCGCAGTCGAGCGCGGTGCTGGCGCAGCGCCGCCTCGACAGCTCGCGACTGTTCGCGGGCCTGGTCACGAAGCAGACGGTCGGGTACTACGAGGTGGCCGAGAGCCCGCGCCTCGACCTCGCCGCGCACTTCATGGTCGGTGGCCTCGCCCAGACCCTGACGGCGTGGCTGAACGGGACCGTGACGCTGCCTGAGGAGGAGCTGGTGGATACCTGCACCGAACTGCTGCTCTCGATGGCCATCCACACCCGTTAACCTCTACCTGTGCTCCTCTCCGATCGCGATCTCCGTGCCGCAATTTCCACTGGACGTCTGGGCATCGACCCGTTCGACGATTCGATGGTCCAGCCCTCGAGCGTGGATGTGCGCCTCGACAGCCTGTTCCGGGTGTTCAACAACACCCGCTACACGCACATCGACCCAGCTCAGCGGCAGGACGAGCTGACCACGCTGGTCGAGCCGGCGGAGGGGGAGCCGTTCGTTCTGCACCCCGGCGAGTTCGTCCTCGGGTCCACGCTGGAGGTGTGCTCGCTGCCCGACGACCTGGCGGGACGCCTCGAGGGCAAGTCCTCGCTCGGCCGCCTCGGACTGCTCACGCACTCCACAGCAGGGTTCATCGACCCCGGTTTCAACGGGCACATCACGCTGGAACTCTCCAACGTCGCGAACCTGCCCATCACCCTCTGGCCGGGGATGAAGATCGGCCAGCTGTGCCTGCTGCGGCTGTCGAGTGCGGCGGAGCACCCGTACGGCAGCTCGGCCGTCGGCTCCAAGTACCAGGGCCAGCGCGGCCCGACACCGTCGAAGGCCTACCTGAACTTCGCGCAGCGCTGAGCGTCGGCGGCCCGCCGAAATATTGCAAACCGAGTGGTCCGCTACTCGTGTGTATTGCGGCGAGTAAGAGAAGACTGGGATTCGAAGCCGCCCTCTTATGGGCGTTCGATCCCGGAGGCCGTGATGAAAGACGTCGTCGTGTTGTTGCCCGGCATCGGTGGATCGGTCCTCGCGCGTGACGGCAAGGACGTGTGGGCACCGACACCGGGAGTCGCGCTGGCGAGCGTGCTGTCGCTGGGCAGGAACATCAAACGCCTGACACTCGACGGCGACGACCCGGACGTCGACGACCTCGGCGACGGCGTCGTGGCCACCCGGCTGGTGCCGGACTTCCATTTCGTTCCCGGTCTGGACTGGAAGATCGACGGCTACACGAAGTTCCGCGACGACCTGGTCCGCCGATTCGGGGCCGTTCCCGGCGACAACTATTTCGAACTGCCCTACGACTGGCGGCGCGACAACCGGGTGGCGGCCCGCGCGCTGGCCCGGCGGTCCCACGACTGGCTGGCGCGGTGGCGCGAGAAGTCGGGCAACACCGATGCCAAGCTCGTGCTGGTGTGCCACTCCATGGGCGGAATCGTCGCCCGACTGTTCCTCGAACTGCTGGACGGCTGGCGCGATACCCGCACCCTCGTCACGTTCGGCACCCCGTACTCGGGTTCGGTCAATGCGCTCGACTTCCTCGTCAACGGATTCCGCAAGGGGTGGGGTCCGTTCACCGTCGACCTCGGTGCGCTGATCGGGTCATTCACGTCCGCCTACCAGTTGCTGCCGTCGTATCGGTGCATGGCGGGTGACGACGGGTCGTGGCGCGCACTCGACGACGACACGCTCGACTGGTCGGGGACGGGTCTCGACGCCGGCCGGATGGGGGCGGCGGTGCGCCTGCACCGGGACCTGCGCGACACCGTCGATGCGCGGCTGAAGGCGGGACCCGAGGGCTACGACATCCGTCCGGTGATCGGCGACTTCCAGCCCACCAAGTGGGCCGCCCGGCTCGCCGGGACGAAGGTCGAGACGCTGACCGTCCGCGGGCCCGGCGAGAGCGGCGGGGACGGCACCGTGCCGAAGCTGTCGGCCACCCCGCACGAGCTCATGACGGGATGGAAGAACGCGGCGTTCTTCAGCCAGCGGCACGGATCCCTGCAGAACGACGACCCGGTGCTCGACCACGTGGGCGGGATCCTGACCACCGCAGTTCTCGCGCCCCCGAACGTGTTTCCTGCGGTGAACGAATCGGTCGCGCTGGAGGTCGACGACGTTACCACCGCCGAGCCGCTGGTGATCCGCGCGCGCACCGATGCCGGGGGCGCTCGGCTGGTCGCGTCGGTCGAGCCCGTCGCGGGCGGACCGGGCAGGCAGCACCCGTTGTCGCCGGCCGTCGACGGCTGGCAGCAGGCCGTCCTCGACGGGCTGCCCGCCCAGGACTACCGGATCACCGTGCGCGCGCCCGGGGTGCACCCGGTCACCGACGTCGCGAGTGTGGTCGACCTCGACGAGATCGCCCGGTCCGTGGACGCCTAGGAGCGCGGAAACATGAAGCCCGCAAGCGGTTTCGAGGAACTGGAGATCAGCGTCCTCCGGGCGGGCGATCACGTCTGGCTGTCGGCGCAGTCCTGGATGGGCTCGGTGTTCGCGGTGCGGCGAGAGATCCCGGAATGGAAACTGCCGAACGACGTCACGGGAAAGACGATCGACGCGCCGTCCGGATGGCTGACCGACACTGTCCGGCATGCGCGCACCGATGCCGCGGTCCACGCGCTCGACGTCGGGAAAGTGCTGACGGACCTGGTGTTCGGGATCCCCGAGATCGAAACACTGCTGCAGCAGAGCCGGGGGATCGCCGGGCGGTCGGGAAGTCAGCTCCTCGTGCGGATCCTCGCCGCGCCGCAGGAAGTGTGCGCCTGGCCGTGGGAGTTGTTGCTGGATCCGCAACGCCCCGACCAGTTCCTCGCCATGGCCCACGACGTCCACGTGGTGCGGTCCGGGCGTTCGCGTACCTACCCGATCCGGCAGACGCCGATCGCGCCGCCGCTCAATCTCCTGCTGGTGATGTCGAGTCCGCTGCGGGAGGGGCCGGAGGATTCCGAGGCCCCGTTCGACCTGTATGCCGAGAAACGCAGCCTGCTGGCGGAACTGCGACCGCTCGTCGATCGTGGTCTGCTCCGGGTGGTGGTCGAGGACCGGCCGTCCGTCGAACGTCTCCGCAGTCGAATGGGTATGCAGAGACGAGGGTTTCACCTCTTCCACTATCTCGGTCACGCCAATCCGGACGGGCTGAAGGTGGAGCGGCGCAACGGGCGCGGGATGTTGCTGCCGAGCCAGGAGTTCGCGTTGCTGTTGCAGCAGCTGCCGAACCTCCGGCTGGCGGTGTTCGCGGGCTGCGAGACGGCCCGGGCGCCGGAGGGGGCCACCGACGACGACCCGTGGCCGGGGCCGCTGTCGTCGGCCGACATCTGCGTGCGTGATGCGTGCCCCATGGTGATCGGCATGCAGGCGGTGCTGCCGTTCCGGACGGAGCGACTGCTGACGCGCTTCTTCTACGAGGCACTGACCGCCGGACAGCCCGTCGCGGAGGCGTTGCGGCTGGCGCGGCTCGCCATCAACGGCGACGAGAACAGCGGCGACCCCCTGCTCGACTGGGCGGTGCCCTGCCTGTTCGTCGGGGGGAGCGAGCCCGGCGCGATCATCGACCCCGACGCGAAGGCGCGGCCGGAACCGTCGCCGCGGCGGATCTCGCGGCGAATCGGGATCCGGCAGGGCGAACTCCGCTTCATCTCCCGCCTCGCGGAACTGCGGGAGGGGGTGGACGTGCTGTCCGGGCGGACGTCCGCCCGGTTGCTGCACGTGGTCGGGATGCCCTCCACCGGAAAGACCGCCCTCCTGGACCGCGTGCTCGAAGAGCTCGAACCGCAGATCGCGAACCTGTTCGTCAGCACGAAACGGCTGCTCGCGAAACCCGACCCGCTCCACGAACTGTGCCGCCTCGTCGCCGAGCTGATGGACGACGCCGGGGTGCGCCCCGCGCGGCAGGGCAGGCTCAGCGCCGGTGACTGGTGGGAGCGGCTACTCGACGACCTCACCGAAGTCCCCACCGCGATCGTCGTCGACGACGGCGACCTGCTTGTCGGCGACACTCCCGGCGCCTCGGACCTCCTCGCCGCCCTGGTCCTGCTGACACAGCGGCGGGGCGACGCGCGGCTCGCCGTGGCGACCACCGGGGAACTCGCTGGACTCACCGAGCCGCTCCGCGCCGCCGAAGTGCGCACGATCCGCCTCGACGCCCTGTCCTGGCCCGAAGTGTGGCAATGGATCCGGCGCAACCTGCCCACGCTGACGCGCTACCCGGAGCAGGATCTCTCCCGGCTCTACACCGACGTGCGGCACCTGGAACTGTGGGAGCAGCTGGCCGATCTCGCCGCCCAGAACGGCACCTTCGAACCGCGGGACCTGCCGCAGCTCGTCCGGCAACTCGGCGTCGGCGCCGCGCAGCAGGCACCGCCGGTGTCGAATGGGTCCGACTTCTTCGGCGCCGACTCCGGGGCGCCAGACGCCGAGGCGGCCGCCGCGGCGCCGGTGCGGCGCGCACTGCGGTTGGCGGTGGCGGGACCGTTCACCGCCGGTCGCCGTGAGGAGATCGCGGTGGCGGTCACGCAGTGCGCCATCCGGCACGACGTTCCGGGCCGGGTGGTGGCCGGCGAGACGGGGCAGGGCGAATCGGCGTTGGCCGAACTCCTGCCTCAGGAGCTGGCGTTCGCGCACGGCGTCCCGTCCGAGCGCGACGTCTGCCGGTGGCTGGAGGACGCGGCCCTCGCCGACGCGGACATCCTGGTGTTCGACTACGGCAACGCGGTCCCGTCCGACGCGCAGAACGCGGTCATCGCGCGCCTGGTCGGGGACGGTCGACTCGTGATCGTGTCGGGTGACCACTCCGACGAGCCGGCGTATCCCGCGTGGAGTGCGGACGCGTTCGCCGTCGGTGCCGTCGAGGACGACGGCACCCTCACCCACGAAACCCCGTACTTCCCCGACGCGGGCAAACCCGACGTCTACGCGCCGCGGACGATCACCGGGACGACGTGCGAGCGGCTCGTCGACCGGCCGGAGATGGAGGGCACGACCTTCGCCGCGCTGTACGTGGCCGTCGCGGCGATGCTGGTGTGGGCGACCGACCGCGACCTGGCCGCGCGGGACGTCCGGACGCTGCTGGTCGAGACGGCGACACCGATAGCGACGGCGCAGGGTGACACCGCGAAGCAACTCGACGTCGAGGCCGCACTGGACAGCGCGCGGCGGAAGGTCATCGTCGGCGCCCTCGGATCGGACGCACTCGAACTCGGGCAGCTGCTCGCGGAAATCCCGATCCGCCCGGAACTGGCGGTTCCGCTGCTCGACGCCCTGGTGGCCGACGGCGCCCGCATCCGGCGGGTCGTCCGCAACGGCGTCGAACAGTACGAACGCGCCGGCGCCGCGGCCGGACCGAGAAACGAGTAGCCGGCTACGCATGACCGGTCCGCCCGCGGCGCGAAGGCTGGCAACCACAGCACCGAGCCGCCCGCCTACGTGAGGACCGAGCCATGACCACCATCGATACGCCCGCGGGAACATTCGAGGCGGAACGGCAGCGACAACACGATGCGGCAGAACTGCGTGCGCGGGAACGGGCACCCCAGCGCGGCGAGCACGTGGACGCACTCAACGGTCCCGGTGGGGTCGCCGTGGCGGATACGCCCGAACGGATCGCGAAGCGAGTGGACCGGCTGGGTCGCTACTACGGCGAGAGTGACTGGGAAGCGGACACCCTTCCGGACCGCGTGCTCGAGAAGATCCTGGGCACAGCCGATTTCGTCGGCGCCCGCTACCTCGATGCCGGCGTCGCCGCCGCCCGGTCCATCGGACGGGTGAACATCCGCGACGCACGGGGAACCCTGCAGGGCTACGGCACCGGTTTCCTCGTCTCACCTGCCCTGCTGCTCACCAACCACCACGTGCTGCCGGACGCCGACACCGCCCGCAGCAGCGTGGTCGAATTCGACTACCAGGACGGCGTCGACGGCAAACCGCGGCCCGTGCAGATGTTTCCGCTCGATCCGGGACGGTTCTACCTCGCCGACCGGGAACGCGACTTCGCGCTGGTCGCGGTCGGGGCCGAGCCCGGGTCGCTCGCACAGTTCGGTTTCAGCCCGCTGATCCAGGCGGAGGGCAAGGCCGTCATCGGTGAGTTCGTGACCATCGTGCAGCATCCCCGCGGCGAGAAGAAGCAGATCGCGCTGCGGGAGAACCGCATCGTCGACATTCCCGAACGGTTCCTGCACTACTCCGCCGACACCGAACCCGGATCCTCGGGTTCACCGGTGTTCAACGACCAGTGGGAGGTGGTCGCCCTGCACCACGCGAGTGTGCGGGCGCCGCAGCACACCGAGTTCGGTGGAGTCCTCAACGAGGGGGTGCGGATCAGCCGCATACTCGAATACGTGCGTGCGCAGAACCTGACCCCGCAGTCGCGGGACCTCGTCGACGAGGTCGTCGGCGCCGAGCGAACGGCACAGGTGGTGCGCCCGGTGCTCGACCACGAACGGGAAGTGACCGTCCGGGTTCCCCTCGAGATCACGGTGCGTCTCGGATCCGTCGACTCACCGGCGGCCGCGCCCGAAGCGATCTCGATCGATCCGAACTACGCCACCCGGGGTGGGTACAACGAGAACTTCCTGCGGGTGCCGCTACCGCTTCCGCGGCCCGAGGTGACGGCGGTGGCGTCACCGGAGTTGAAGTATCACCACTTCAGCGTCGTGATGCACCGCGAGCGGGCGCTGGCACTGTTCACCGCCGTGAACATCGACGGGCGACAGTCGCAGAGCCTCCGGCGCGACAGCGACAGATGGATTCTCGACCCCCGGCTTCCCGCCGATCAGCAGACGGGGGAGGACGTGTACCGCGACAATCCGCTCGACCGGGGGCACCTCGTGCGGCGTCTCGACCCGGCCTGGGGCCCGCTGGCGAAGGCGGCGAACGACGACACGTTCCACTTCACCAATTGCACTCCGCAACACCACAGTTTCAACGCGGGGCAGACGCTGTGGCTGGGACTCGAGGATTACGTCCTGAAGAACGCGGACAACGCCGATCTCGCCGTCACCGTCGTGACCGGACCCGTCCTCGCTCCGGACGACCCGAAGTATCGCGGTGTGGCGCTCCCGCGTCAGTTCTGGAAGACGGTCGCCATGGTGAAGCAGGACGGCAGCCTCTCGGTCACCGGATACCTGCTCAGCCAGGCCGCCCTGCTCGACGAGTTCGCCGAGGGGGAGGAGGCGTTCTCCTACGGCGCGTACCGCACGTTCCAGGTGCCCGTCCGGCGGATCGCTCAGTTGACCGGTCTGGGCCTGGACCCCTACATCGCGGCCGACCCGCTCGAACGGATCGAGGTCAGCAGCCTGCCCCGCGAACTGATCCGCCCCCAGGACCTGATCCTCTGAAACCGGAAGGGAACCCGACGTCATGAGCACCAACGAATCAGCGGTCGATCCGCCGACCCGCCGCACGTGCGGGGCGATGGACGTGCACCGCCGGCTGTTGACCGAGTCGGAGGCGTACCGCATCGCCCGATCGGAGATCGAGAACCAGAGCATCGAACTGGAGCCGTTGCAGTCGATCGCCGCCCGCGGGCCCGTACGGATTCCGGTGGTCGTGCACGTGGTGTCGAAGACCGCGGCGCAGAACATTTCCGACGCGCAGATCGAGAGCCAGATCACGGTGCTCAACAAGGACTTCCGGGCCACCAACGACGACATCGACACCGTTCCGCCCGTGTTCGAGCAGTTGATCGGCGACGCCGGAATCGAGTTCTTCCTCGCCGACACCGACCCGGACGGACGGCCGTCGAACGGAATAACCCGCACCACAACCGAAGTCGACTCGTTCGACCAGAACGACGGCGTGAAATCCGCGGAGACCGGCGGCGCCGACCCGTGGCCGACGCACAGATACCTCAACATCTGGGTCTGTGCGCTCGGCGGTGGTTTGCTCGGCTACGCGCAGTTCCCCGGCGGCCCCGTCGCCACCGACGGCGTCGTGATCACCCACACCGCGTTCGGCACGACGGGCACCGCGCGGGCCCCGTTCAACCTCGGGCGCACCGCGACCCACGAGATCGGGCACTACCTCAACCTCTTCCACATCTGGGGCGACGACGGCACCGGGTGCCGAGGCTCCGACGAGGTCGCCGACACCCCCAACCAAGGCGGGCAGAATGTCGGGATGCCGCGATTCCCGCACATCAGTTGCGGGAACGGCCCCCACGGCGACCTGTTCATGGATTACATGGACTACACGGACGACGCGGGGATGGTGATGTTCACCAAGGGGCAGGGCGCCCGGATGGGGGCGTGCCTGGACGGCGTCCGGAAGGCGCTGTGGACCGGTCGGACAGCGAGTCCGGCCGTCTCCGCGCTGGTCGTCCCGGGCGCCGCGGGACGCTGGCGGCATTCCTTCGAAGAGGACCACGACGGCGTCCGGGTGTACCGGCCCGCCGGATTCGACTTCCCGCGGGCGCGGGGGCGTGGCGGTATCGAATTCCGGCCGGACGGATCGTTCGTCGACTGGGCGATCGGCCGGGGCGACGCCGACGAACCACGGGAAGGAACGTGGGTGGCCGCGGACGACGACGGGCGGCTCGAGGTGACCACGACTGCAGGCGGCACGCGCACCGTTCGGGTGGTCCGGTTCGACGAGGACCGCCTCGAATTGGACGTCGGGGACGCCTCCTGACCCTGGGGCATGTCTCCCAATTCCTTTGTCGGCGCTCCTGGCGCCCAATCGCCGCCCTGCTGCGTTGTCGTCGGCGCCGATACAACAGCGGTATCGGCTTCTCCTCCGCCTTGCCGGACGACGATCGTTTCGCCAGGTGCATCCGAGAGGAATTGAGAGACACGCCCTAGCGGCCGGAGGTACCTGCGGAGATATAATTCTCGGACCTGGTATTCACACTCAGTGACGCGGTTCCGCCGTACTCGGGGAGACGGATTGGCGCGCCCCGAAAGGAATTCCGATGTCTACTCGAAAAGTGCTGGGTCGGCTGGGAGCGGTGATCGCCGTCGCGGGCGCACTGTCGTTCGCAGTGCCCGGCGCCGCATCCGCCGCGCCGTTCGTCCCCGGCTCGATGTCGACGTGCGCCCCCGGCGCGTGGCTCACGTTCAACGCGGAACGGGTCGGACCCGACCGGATCCGGTACACCACCGCCGCGCCGTTCGCGCAGTGGAACGGCGCCGTCGTGCAGTTCACGAACCTCACCACCGGGTTCCGGGGTGTCGCGTTCGTCAACGACCCGGTACCGGCCGCCGTCGGATTCGGACCGGTGCTGAGTGAGATCGCCGGGCTGCTGCCGTGCTTCGTCACCTCGGGCGTCACCATGTCGTAGCCCGCCTCAGCTGGGGTCGGAGCCCCGGACCGCCGCCAACCACACGGCGACGGCCGCGGCCACGCACGTTGCGCCGGCGAATGCGGGAAGCCTGCCGCCCGCGACGTACACCCACAGTGCCCCGGCGAACGGTGCCGCTACCGCGAACTGAGCGTCGAGGACGAGCCTGCGGGCGGGCCGGACCGCGACCCGGGCGCGCACCGGACCGTCCGGATCAGGACGCGACGGGTTGTCGGTCAACCGGCCGGGTGGCTCCGAACGACGCGCTCGCCCGGACGGGAGCAGGCGACGGCCCTCCCACACCACCACGATGCGCCGGCCGGCGTCGTGCACCGTCGCCGCGGTCGGGGTCGGCAGGGTGAGCAGGGCGGGATCGAAGAACACCGGAATCCACCGTGAACCCGGTTTTTCGCGGACCTCGATCCAGGACCTGCTGGTCAGCCGGTGCTGCTGGCGAACTCGGTGCACCGTGGCCTGCCGTCCCGGCCCCGATGCCGCGCGGGTGGCCGCGAACCAGGTGTAGCCGGTGACCCCGAGCACCGCCGCCGCCACGACGACGAGCGCGCTGAGTTGATCGGCGTCGGCGACCACGGCGAACCCGCCGCACACCAGCAGTGCGCCCACGGCGACGGTCACCGGGTAGCGCACGGCCGCGAACCCGCTAATTCAGGAAGCCGATCTTGGTGTAGTCGTAGGACGCGAGACCGGCGGCGCCGAAGTTCGCCAGGTTGTCGCGCACCGCGACATTGCCCGGCGCCTGCATCAGCGGCAGCGAGAACCCCTCCTCGAACACTTCGGTGTCGACCTCGTTGGCCAGTTCGATAGCCTTCTGCGGGTCGAGTTCCGAGATCGTCCGCTCGATCAGCGCATTCAGTTCGGGCGAACCGATCCGGCCGTAATTGCCCTGCAGGTCCTCGGGGTTGTACGCGTAGATCTGCGGGAGGCCGCTGAGCGGGAACGGATCACCCACCCAGGAGAATTGGGCGAGGTCGAAGTCGCCGGGCTGGATGACGTCGGTGAAGAACCCGGTGCCGCCGCGGGTGTCGATGTTAAGCTTGGCGCCGATCTGCGCGAGGTTCTGCTGAACGATCTGCGCGATCTGGACCCAGGTGGTCGACTGGTACATCACGTCGCGGATCTCGAGCCGGCGCCCGTCCTTCTCCCGGAACTCGCCGTTGAGTTTCCAGCCGAGTTCGTCGAGTCGCCGCGCCGCCTCCTCCGGGTCGTACGCGACGGCCGCGCTGTTGTCCTGGTAGCCCTGCTGACCGCTGAGGTAGACGTGGTTGTTCAGCGGCTTCGGGTCGTCGACCAGACCGTTCTGGATCGCGGTCGCGATGCCCTGCCGGTCGATGCCCTTGGACAGCGCCACCCGCAGTTCCGGATCGGCGAGGATCGATCCGTCCGCGCCGTTGAACGTGATGTGCGAGAACTGGGTTCCCGGCGCCCGGCGGATCGCGATGCCGTCCGAACCCTCCGCGGTCTTGACCTCGTCGATCGTGCCCAGTCCGGACGCGTCGATCTCGTTGTTCTGCAGGGCGGGAATGCGCGCCGAGTCGTCGAGCACGCTGTACGTGATGGTGTCCAGTTTCGGGGTGTTGCCCCACCAGGCGGGGTTGCGGCCCAACGTGATCCGGTTCTGCGCCTTGTCGATCGACGCGATCTTGAACGGTCCCGACGTCACCGTGATCCCGTCGCGCAGACTCGTGTTGAACGCCTCGGGGGTCGCGGTGGCCGACTTCGGGTACAGCATCGAATTGCCCGCGAACTGGCCCCGCCATTCGGCGTACGGTTCGGCGAACGTGATCACCGCCTGACGGTCGTCGACGCCGCGCTCGACCCGGTCCACCCGCTCGAACCCGGACGTGTTCGCGATCAGGAATTCCTTGTTCTTCCCGCTGAGCGCCGCGGCCTGGGACTGGATGTCCTCCCACGTGATCGGGGTGCCGTCGGACCACACCGCCTTCGGGTCGATCGTGTACGTGACCTGCTGGGGGTCGGTGCCGGTGAGCGCGACGTCGACGAAGTAGTCGTGGTTCACCGACAGCGCCCCCGAGGCGTCGGTGCCGAACGCGCGGGGCATCATCGGCTTCAGCATGCCGCCGATCTCGGAGTCGTTGCCGTCGTTGGACAGCGTGTTGAAGTTCGGGGGGAAACCCGACAGCGCCAACCGCAGGTTTCCGCCGTCGCGCAGTTCGCTGGGGTCGTGCGGGTTGATGTCGTTGGTGGTGCCGAGTGACCCGGATCCGGTCCCGGCGCCGGTGTCCGAACCCCCGCAGCCGGCGAGAACGAGGCCGACGGCCAGGAACGATGCCGCGAGGCGGGTGCGCGCCGAACGAATCCTCATGGATGTGCCCTTCCTCGAAGTTCGCTGACCCTAGTGTGCCAAATCGGTCGGATCCGGAACGGGGATTGCCGCGAGCAGCGCCCGGGTGTACTCGTGCTGCGGATCCTCGAAAATCGTCTGCGCGGCCCCCGACTCGACGATCCTGCCCCGGTACATCACCGCGACGTCGTGCGCGATGTTGCGGACCACCGACAGGTCGTGGGAAACGAACAGGTACGACATGCCCCGCTGCTCCTGCAGGTCGCGCAGCAGGTTGAGCACCCCGGCCTGGATGGAGACGTCGAGCGAAGACACCGGTTCGTCCAGGAACAGCAGTTCCGGATCGAGGGCGAGTGCCCGGGCGATGCTGATCCGCTGCTTCTGGCCGCCCGAGAAATCGGCCGGATACCGGTCGGCGTGCTCGCGTCGCAACCCGACCAGGTCGAGCAGTTCCGGTACCCGGCGGCCGATCTCCTCGCGCCCCCGGCCGTCCAGCCGCAGCGGCTCGGCGAGCACGTCGAACACCGGCAGCCGGGGGTCCAGGGACGCCGTCGGATCCTGGAAGACGACGGCCATCTTCCGCCGGAGAGCACGCCTGCGATGGGCGCTCAGCGCCGCGACGTCGGCGCCCAGCACCTCGATCGACCCGGATTCCGGCGCGGACAGGTCCAGGACCTGCGTCAACGTCGTCGACTTGCCCGAGCCGGATTCGCCCACCAACGCCAGCGTGCGACCGGCACGGATGTCGAACGTGATGCCGTCGACCGCCCGGATCTCGCCGCGCTTGCGGCGGAACACCAGACCGCTGGTGATCGGATACGTCTTCACCAGGTCGGTCACCTGCAGCACCACCCGGTGCTCGGGCGCCGTCCTCGCGGTGAGGGCGGGCGCCGGCTGATCCCGCCGGTACGCCGTGAACAGGTCGCGGGCGCCCGTCTCGTCGACGCGGATGCACGCCGCCCGATGGGCCGGCCCGGTCGCGACGAGTTCCGGTTCGGCGAGCAGGCAGGCGTCCACGGCGAGCGGGCAGCGCGGCGCGAACGTGCAACCCGGTGGCAGCGCATGCGGGGCCGGCGGGGCGCCGGCGATCGAGACCAGGCGGCTCCGGATCGGCGCGTCCATCCGCGGCACGGACACGAGTAGTCCTGCGGTGTAGGGCATCCGGGGTTCGGCGAACAGCTCCCGCACCGGCGCGGATTCCACCACCCGGCCCGCGTACATCACCACCACGCGGTCCGCGAGGGTCGCCGCAATGCCCATGTCGTGGGTGATCATCACGACGCCGGCGCCGGTGAGATCACGGGCCTTGCGCAGCAGGTTCAGGATCTGCGCCTGCACGGTCACGTCGAGGGCGGTGGTCGGTTCGTCGCAGATGATCAGCGCGGGATCGTTCGCGATAGCGATGGCGATCACGACCCGCTGGCGCATGCCGCCGGAGAACTCGTGGGGAAAGGCCTTGGCGCGCACCGCAGGATCGGGGATCCCGACCAGATCGAGCAGGTCGACGGCGCGCTGCTCGGCGTCCTTCCTGTTGCTCGCCCGGCCGTGGACGAGCAGCGCCTCGGCGATCTGGTCACCGACCCGGTATACCGGTGTCAACGCGGACAGCGGGTCCTGGAACACTATGCTGACCGTCTTCCCGCGCAGCGCCGACAGTTCCTTGTCACCCATGCCCAGCAACTCGCGGCCCTGCAAGCGGATGGAGCCGGTGACGCGCGCGTGCTCGGGCAGCAGGCCCATCACCGCGAGGGACGCCACCGACTTGCCCGAGCCCGACTCACCCACGATGGCCAGCACCTCGCCGTCGGAGACGGTGTAGCTGATGTCGCGGACCGCCTCGATCCGGCCCTCCTCACTGGGAAAGCTGACCCGCAGGTTCTCGATGTCGAGCAGCGGCTCCCCGGTCACTGCTTGGCCTTCTTCCTGCTCTTGCGTGACCGGGCGCGCTTGGAGGTGGGGTCGACGGCGTCGCGGAGACCGTCGCCCACCAGGTTCGCCGACAGCACGGTGATCACCAGCAGCCCGCCGGCGAACATGAACAGCCACGGGTAGGTGAGGGCGGATTCGGTGCCGTCGGCGATCAGCGACCCGAGGGAGATGTCCGGTTTCTGCACGCCGAACCCGAGGAAGCTGAGCCCGGTCTCGGCGAGGATCGCGGCGCCGACGTTCAGGGTGGCGTCGATGATCAGGATCGACGCGATGTTCGGGACGATGTGGCTGGTGATGATCTTGTGCGTCGGCGCCCCCATGTACCGGGCGGCCTGCACGAATTCCCGCTCGCGCAAGCTCAGCGTCATCCCGCGGACCATCCGGGCGGTGATCATCCAGCCGAACACCGCCAGCAGCAGGATCAGCAGGACGATCGAACTCGACGACTTCAGCCGGGGAGTGAACACGGCGATGATGATGAAACTGGGAACGACGAGCAGCAGATCGACCAGCCACATGATCACCCGATCCGGCCAGCCGCCCACATACCCGGCCAGCGCACCGACGAGCGCGGCGATGGCGGTGGAGAACAGCGCGACGCAGATGCCGATGATCAGCGACTTCTGCAGCCCCCGCAACGTCTGCGCGAGCACGTCCTGCCCGATCTGGTTGGTGCCGAACGGATGTTCGGCGCTGGGCGGCTGCAGCAGCGCGGTGTAGTCGAGTTGCTGATAGTCGTAGGGGAGCAGGTACGGTCCGACGAAACTGGCCACGAACAGCAACAGCAGGATGCACACCCCGGCGATGGCGGGCTTGTTCCGGAGAAACCGCCGGAACAGCAGGGTCCGGCGACCGACGGCCGACACCGCCGCATCGGTGGACGCGATCTGGATCTCGGTCACCCGACACGCACCCTCGGGTCCAGCGCCGCGTACACGACGTCCGAAAGCAGACCCGACAACAGCACGATCAGGCCGGTGAACGACGTGATCGCGACGACGATGTTGGTGTCCTGATTGTCGATGCCGATCACGATCCACTCGCCGATGCCGTGCCAGCCGAAGATCTTCTCGGTGAACGTGGCCCCGACGACCAGCGCCCCGAACCCGTACGCGAACAGGGTCGCCATCGGGATCAGCGCCGTCCGGAGTCCGTGCTTGAGCAGTGCCTCCCGCCGGGTCAGCCCCTTCGCCCGCGCGGTCCGGATGAAGTCGCTCCCCAGAACGTCGAGCATCGCGTTGCGCTGATACCGGCTGTAGCCGGCGATGCTGCCCAGCGCCAGCGCGATCGTCGGCAGCGCGAGGTGCTGCACCCGGTCGACGAACTGCGGCCAGAACCCGGTGATCGCGCTGGCCGAGGATTCCCCGGTGTACAGGAAGATCTGGCTGCCGGTGGCCGAGTTGATCTGGAGAGCACCGTATTTCAGCAGGGTCGCCACGAGGAACACGGGCGCACTGAGAATCAGCAGTGACACGACGGTGCTGAAGTAGTCGCTGAACTTGTACTGCCGGATCGCACCCGCCGCGCCGATCAGCACCCCCAGCACCGCGCCGATGACGGAACCGAGGATCAACAATCGCATGCTCACCAAGATCCGGCGGCCCAACTCGTCCGACACCGGCTGACCCGTGATGGTGGTGCCGAAGTCGCCGTGCACCACGCCGCCCAGCCAGTTCGCGTACCGCACCGGGATCGGGTCGTCCAGGTGCAGTTCGGCGGCCTTCGCGTCGATCACCGATTGCGGCGGCCGCGGATTGCGCTGCTCCAGGCTGTCGAGCGGGCGGAAGGTGAGCGAGGTGAGGCTGAACGTCAGGAACGACGCCAGCAGCAACAGCACCACGTAGTTGAGCGCACGTCGTAGCAGGAATCCAGTCATCGATCCCCCTCGCAACTAGGGCTCAACGCTACGAAGTATAGGAGCGCGTCGCCGGCGGTCAGCCCGACTCGGTGAAACCGGTGCCGGGTTCGGGATCGCCACCCGGCACGTCGCGTCGTCGCTTGTTAGCGTTGGAGGTGTGACAATTCGTGCCGGCGCCGTCGAACCGGTGACGCGGCGCACGGCCCACCACACCAGGTACGACGAGCACGCGGTGACGGTCCCGCGGTCCGGTGATCGTGCGCTGGTCGCGGTGCCGCGCGGGGTGACGCCGTCGGCGGTCGCGTACTACCTGCACGGGCGGACGGGGGACGAGCGGTCGGTCGACGACCGCGCCGGACTGCGGGACGGACTACTCGACGCCGGATACGTGGTCGCGAGCCCGTACCTGCACGGCGACCGGTGGGGGAACCGGTCGGCGCAGGACGCCGTGGACGCGCTGGACGCGTGGGTGTCCCAGCGGTGGCCGGTGGCGCGGCGGTTCCTGATCGGCGAGTCGATGGGTGGCAACGCCGCCGCGAACGCCGTGCGCCTGCGTGAGGTGCCGTGGGACGGTGCGGTGTTCATCGCCCCGTCGCTGTCGCTGCGCGCGGTGTGGGAACGAGGTGAGCACGGACGCGACACCGTGCGGGACGCATTCGGCCTGTCCGCGGACGGGCACGACCTCGAACCGAGGACCGAGCACTGGGACGCCGTCCGGCACCGGCCGGGAGATTATGTGGGAGTACCTATTCGGGTGTACGCGTCGCGGGAGGACGAGGTCGCGAACATCGCCGGGGTCACGGGGCCGTGGGTCGAGATGATCCGCCGCGGCTCGGACTCCGTCGAATTCGTCGAGGTGAGCGGCCCGCACGTGTCGGAAGACCACTTCCGGGCCGCGGAGATCGTGGAGTTCTTCGGGACGATCCGGTGAACGCGGGGAGGCCTTCGCGGCGAAGGCCTCCCCGGCCGTTCACGCCTGGGTGCGGTGCGTGGTGTCGAGACGGAAGATGTTGGTGAAGAAGTCCTTGACGGCCTGGATTTTCTCGTTGGTCAGGTCGAGGGCGTGACGACGCGATTCTTCGAGCGCGGTGGGCATGGCGGCTTCCTTTCGTCGAGGGGGCACAGCATGGCGATCGACAGTCTGCCCCACCATGCTGACGCCCGCATGACGAACAGGTGTCGCGCATGCAACTCGAACAGCAAGCGGGGGAGCGTGTTCGGTTAACCTGGCACGATGACGACGAGCAACGCAGACGGCCGGGTCGCGATCACCTACTGCACCCAGTGCCAATGGTTGTTGCGTGCAGCGTGGATGGCGCAGGAACTACTCGGCACGTTCGGGCAGGAACTCGGCGAGGTCGCACTCGTCCCCGGCACCGGCGGGATCTTCCGCATCACCGTCGACGACGACCTGATCTGGGACCGCAAAGAACAGGGCGGCTTCCCCGACATCACCGTCCTCAAGCAATTGGTCCGTGACCGGGTCGCGCCCGACCGCGATCTCGGGCACAGCGACCGGAAGACCCCCTGACGTCAGATCCCGACGGCACGCTCCAGTGCGCGCAGTTCGTGTCCGAGCCGGGCCGGGATCGACTTCAGGTCTGGCACGGCGCTGCGGCAGCCGGTGACACCGAACGAGATGATGTCGTCGTTGCTGGTGCACGTGATGTTCAGGCCCTGGCCGTCGACGGGCACCGACAGCGGGTAGATGGCGTCGAGTCGCGCACCGTTCCAATACAGCGGTGAGCTGGGGCCGGGAACGTTGGAGATGATCAGGTTGAACGGCGGGCGTACCCGCGAGTTGTGCCCGAACAGCATGCTCGCGCCGACCGGTGCCGCCCCGAGCGCGCTCATCGCGAGGATCTGCGTGGCGGTCATCGAGCCGTACGCTTCCTTGCCCTCGCGCATGGAGGTCCGGATGGTCTCGAGCCGATCCGCCGGTTCGCGGAGGTGGGTGCCGAGGTTGCACATGAGCACCCCGATGTTGTTGCCGGTCGCCGCCTCGCGCTGACTCTTCAGCGACACCGGCACCATCGCGATCAGCGGCTCGGCGGGCAGGGCGTTCTGATCCTCGAGGTAGCTGCGGAGCGCTCCCGAGGACATCGCGAGCACGACGTCGTTGATGGTGCTGTCGGACAGCTTGGCGACGAGGCGGAGACGTTCGAGCGGCCACGACTGCGCCGCGAACTGGCGGGCACCGGTGATCGGAACGTTGAACGGGGTTTTCGGTGCGGACAGGGCGAGCGGGCCGCCCTGGTCGCGGAAGGCGCGGGACACGGTGCCGGCGAGCGCGGGCACGAGGCCGGCGACCTCACCGACCGTCTCGCGGGCGGTGCGGATGGTGGAACCGGCGAGGCCCGACAGGCTGAAGCCCTTCGACGGCGTCCGCTGCGGGCGCGGGCCGCGCGGCTGCCACGGCGCGGGCACATCCCGATCGTCCGAGTTCTCGCTGAGCGCGTTGCGCAGCATCTTCATGGCGGTGACGCCGTCGGCGACCGCGTGGTGGATCTTGGTGTAGACGGCGAAGCGTCCGTCGCTCAGTCCCTCGATCAGGTGCATCTCCCACAGCGGGCGGCTGCGGTCGAGCAGCGATCCGTGCAGCCGGGAGCACAGGGCCATCAGCTCGGCCTCGCCGCCGGGGGCGGGCAGTGCGTCGTGCCGGATGTGGTGACCGAGGTCGATGTCGTCGACGGTCTCCCAGCTCCACTGGCCGAGCGAGGAGAAAGACCGGCGGGCCCGCTTGGCGAGCCGGGGCGTGACGATTCCGTCGCCCTCGGCGAGCGCGCGGTCGAGCATCGCGCGCATGTCGTAGGTGTCGGCGCCTTCCGGGAGCTGGAAGATCTCCACGCCGCCGACATGCATCGGGTGCTCTCGGGACTCGCCGAGAAGGAACATCGAGTCGAGGGGGGACATGGGGAGCGGCATCTATTGCCCTTTCCATCCCGTAGACGACTTCCCGGATCGCGGGAGGGCTCGTCTGTGGTCTGAGGTAACGAGAAATGGTGACGTTCCGTTTGTCGGGGACCACCACCGGGTAACTAATTGATATGGGACCGGTCACGAAAGCGTGACGTCGTATTTCTACAGGTTTCCCGTGAGCCATGCCACTAGACAAGCGTCCAGTTCGACTGTTGTCATTCGCCCGATGTACAACCAAAGTGAACTCCGTGTGAACTGCCCAATTTTGTGCACTCAGTGCGGAATTCGCGTTTCCGAAACTGCCTAGGGCCGAAAGTCCCTACTCGGTAAGAATTGTGGCATGAACAAGCCCTGGGCAGTTGTAAAGCACGTGTCGTTCGAAGGACCGGCTCTCGTCGGTACTGTGCTGGCGGAGCAGGGATTTCGCTATACCAAGTACCTTATCTGCCGAGCGTTTGAACGGTCGGCTGCTCACGGCATCGGTGGCCTGGTGGTGATGTGCGGTCCGATGGGCGCGCCCTGACGACGTTACCCACCCGCAACTTCCACGAGAGCGAAACTTCATCAAGAAATTGCGGACGCTGGTCGTCCGATGCTCGGGATCTGCCTCGGCGCGCAACTTCTCGCGGCCTCGTTCGGCAGTCCCATCCGCCGCGGCCGGACGGAACATGATCGGTTCGTTCCTCGACCTGGCCGAGAGCTGACAGAATCGGGCGCGCGGTCGCCGATGAGTTTCGCGCACCGCCGTGGTCTGTATCGATGACTTCCGCACTGGGCGGAACCCGAGAAGGAGAATCACATGTCCCGGATGCTCTTCGTGAACCTGCCGATCAAGAACCTCGACGCGACCAAGCAGTTCTTCGGCGGACTCGGCTTCGAGTTCAACGCCACGTTCAGCGACGATTCCTGCACCGCCATGGTGATCAACGAGTCCACGTCCGTGATGCTCCTCGTCGAGTCCCGGTTCAAGGACTTCATCGAAGGCGGCATCTGCGACACCTCGAAGGCCGTCGAGGCGCTGCTGTGTATCTCGGCCGACAGCCGCGAGGAGGTCGACAGCCTCGTCGACAAGGCCCTCGCCGCCGGCGGGACGGCGTGGGGCAAGCTCCAGGACGAAGGCTTCATGTACGGCCGCGCGTTCCGTGACCTCGACGGCCACGTCTGGGAGGTCATGTGGATGGATCCGGCCGCCGTGCCGGCGTAGCGATCAGGCGGGCGGGGTCTCCGGCAGTCCGAACTTCTCGAACAGATCGATGTCGAAGAAGCAGACGACATGGGAGACCCCGTCGGCCGTCACGTCCAGGACGTGCAGCTGAAACGGCCGATGGACCCCGTCCTCCCCGCGCATGTACAGGCCGAGCGCCGGCTGTCCGTTCGACACCGTCGGCACCAGTTTCATGTCGCCCCGCGCCTTGGCCGGGCACTTTTCGCTGACCAGGGTGCCGATCGCGGTCCCGCCGCGGTACCAGCCCTCGAACGGCGGCATCTCCCAGACGGCGTCCTTGGTGAACAGTTCGACGATCCCGTCGATGTCGTAGTTCTCGAACGCGGCCACGTAGCGGTCGAGCAGTTCGCGTTCCTCGGGGGACTCCGGTTCGACGAGCGTGTCCGCCGACGGAGTGGCCAGTTCGAGTTGCGTCCGGGCACGCTGCAGCAGGCTGTTGACCGCCGTCGTGGTGGTGCCGAGGGCCGCCGCGACCTCCGACGCCTTCCATTGCAACACGTCGCGGAGGACGAGAACAGCGCGCTGACGTGCAGGAAGATGCTGAAGGGCCGCGATGAACGCCAACCGCACCGACTCGCGCGACGCCACGACGGTGGCGGGATCACTCGCGTCGTCGTCGATGAGACGGTTGGGGAGCGGTCCGAGCCACGGCACCTCGTGCCGTTCGACGAGTTCGGCGGTCGGGTCGGAGTCGGGAGCGCCCAGACCGCTCGGCAGCGGACGCTTCGATTTGTTCTGCAACGCCGTCAGGCAGGTGTTGGTGGCGATCTTGTACAGCCACGTCCGCAGCGAGGCCTGTTGCTGGTAGTTGTCGTATCCGCGCCAGGCCCGGATGAACGTCTCCTGCATCTGGTCTTCGGCATCGTGAAGTGAGCCCATCATGCGATAACAATGGGCGAGCAACTCGCGCCGGTAGGGGTCGGCGAGTGCGAGGAATTCCTCGTCGAGCGACTGCGCAGCCGTCATGGTTGGAGCTTACTGCGGCCATCCGACAGATGTCGGGCCCTCGCGCCCGCCGACCCGGCGTTCAGCCCCAGTTCACCATCGGCTGACCCGTCTCGAGCAGTGTCTTCATCCCGCTCAGCACCTCGTTCCAGCCACCGCCGGCGCCCTCGGGCTCGTGCCTGCCCGCGACCATCTCGGCCAGACCCGGTGCGTTGGTGAGGTCGTGTGTGACAGTCAGTTTCGCGACTCCGGGCCTGCTCGACTGCACGATCTCGTAGGTCAGCGTGGTGAAACCCTCCACGTTGTCGGCGTCCATCAGCATCCGCCACGTCTGGACCAGTTTCTTCGGCGGATCGGATTCGATCACCTCGCCGTCGACGATCACGTCCGGAACGCCCGGATATTCCTTCATCGCGTCGTCCGCACGCGTGCGGAACGACCCGCCCGCGCGCAGGTCGTAGTCGACGAGGCCGCCGTACCCGTACTGCTGCGACCACTCGGGTTTCGTGAGGGCCTCCCAGATGGCCTCCGGGGTCGCCTTGATGTAGACGGCGTAGATCTGGATTGCGTCGGCGGTAGTCATTTCTCTTCCTCCAGTTGGGATTTCAGCTGAGCGAGCGCCGAGGTGTGACGCTCGGTGTACTTGTCGATCCACCGATTGTGGATCAGCTGTATCGGCACAGGATTGAGGTAGTGAAGTTTCTCCCGGCCGGAGCGGCGCGTGACGACGAGTCCCGCGTCTTCGAGCACACGCAGATGCTTCATGACCCCGAATCGCGTCATCTCGACCTGCGACTCGAGTTCGGTGAGCGTCTGACCATCCTGGGCGAACAATCGGTCGAGTATCAGGCGGCGGGTCGGATCGGCCAGCGCCTTGAAGACGTGATCGTCGTCCATGAACCCGACAATAGGTGACCATTTGGTCACGTGTCAACGTTCGTGCGGCTTCGCCGCCCGTGAGTACTTGTTAACCGCCGGCGGTTAACAAGTACTCACGGGTGAGAGTTCGCATCCGGTTCGTCACCTTGGAGGTTTCACACAGTGTCCACTGCACCACTCAACCGCCGCGGATTCCTCGGTCGCACCGCGCTCACCGGCCTCGGTGTGGCGCTCGCCGGAAGCGTCGACGCCCTCGTCCGCCCGGCGTTCGCGTCCGCGGCACCGGGACAGGCGATCGGCTACGGACCGCTCGTGCCGGACCCGAACCGCATTCTGTCACTGCCCGTGGGCTTTTCGTACACGGTCGTCTCACGCTCGGGTGAGACGCAGTTGGACGGTGGCGTACCGGTGCCGAGCGATCCCGACGCGATCGGGGTGTTCGCGCGGCCCGGCGGTTCCACGCTCGTCACCAACCACGAGATCGGCAGCGACGAACCGTTCGGTGTGCCCGTGCTCGACGGACTGACGTACGACACGGGCGCGCGCGGCGGTACCACCACGACTGCGGTCGGTGCCGGCGGCGCACGGCAGGGCCAGTACGTCAGCGTCGCGGGCACCGTGAACAACTGCGCCGGCGGCATCACGCCCTGGGGAACCTGGTTGACCTGCGAGGAGACGGAGGCCCGCGCGGGGGAGAACGGGTTCCTGCTCGACCACGGCTACGTCTTCGAGGTGGACCCGGCGAGCCAGGACGCGAACAGGGGCAAAAGTCCTGTGCCACTGAAGTTCCTGGGGCGGTACGCCCACGAGGCGGTGACGGTGGATCCGGCGTCGAGCACCATCTACCTCACGGAGGATGCGTCCGGGCCGAACGGACTGTACTACCGGTGGACGCCGCCGCAGGGCTTCCGGGGCGGACCGAACGTGTTGCGCGAACTCGCCCAGTCTCCGGGCGGCGACACCGCGGGCGCACTCCAGGCGATGGCCTGCTTCCAGGGCGGAACCCACGTCCCCGACCTGTCGCAGGCCACCGAGCCGGGCACCGTGTACTCCGTGCAGTGGGTCGGGGTGCCGGACCGTGACGCAACGAGCACGTCGGTGCGCAAGCAGTTCGGGAACGACGCCGTCACCCGGAGTCGCAAGCTGGAGGGGCAGTGGTGGGGCGAAGGTGGCGCCTACTTCGTCGCGAGCTACGCGCGGACCAGTGACGGCAGCGTCGCCGAGCACGACGGCCAGGTGTGGTTCTTCGACCCGGCGAAACAGACGATCACCTTGAAGACCCTGTTCGGTGTCAACCCCGATCCCGCCGTGGACACCGGCAACTACGACGGGCCCGACAACATCACCGTCTCGCCGTACGGCGGCGTGATTCTCGCGGAGGACGGCGAAGGTATCAGCCACCTCGTCGGCGTCACGGCGGAGGGTGAGCCGTTCGCGATGGCCCGGAACGAGTTGAACGACAGCGAATTCTGCGGTCCGGCATTCAGCGCCGACGGCAGGATCCTGTTCGCGAACATCCAGTCGCCGGGGCTGACACTGGCGATCACCGGTCCGTGGCACCGACCCACGACCTCGATCTTCGGGTCCTGACCCCCCAGCCGTGAGTACTTGTTAACCGCCCGTGGTTAACAAGTACTCACAGGCCGGAGGCAAAAACCCAGCCGCGGAGGGCGAGGAACCGCAGCCCGCCGACGACGGCGCTGACGGCGACGACGAGCGCGACCTGCACGAGGCCGTCGGCGCCGGGGAAGAGCGTGTGCAGGAGTGCGAGCGCGAGGGAACTGACACCCAGCCCGATCAGGGCGAGGGTTCCGCCTTCCCACTGCGCGACGAACCAGCGGACGCGGTCCGCGGCGCGGAAGGTGAGCCGCCGGTGGAGTTCGTTGGCCAACATCGAACTGGTCACCACGCCGACCAGGTTGGCGACGAACGACCCGTACACGTCGAGGGTGAAGAACGCGAGAGCGTAGAGCACATTGCTCGCCGTGCCCACCAGGGTGAATCGGGTCAGTTGTGCGAACACGCCGCCGGCCCGCCCACGTAGAGGGGGATACGTGGGCGAGCCGACGGCGTCGTGGAACTGAACGATCATCTCATTCAGCGGATGAGGGCACCGTTGCCGGTGTCCGTCACGTGGCCGCCACCGAGGACGCCGGCCACTTGCTCTTCACTCAGTCCCAGCTCGCGCAGGCGATCCCAGACCTCGTCGAATTCGACGAGCTTGGCGTTGAGATCGTTACGCAGGCGGTTGACCTCGTCGCGGATCTTCTCCGCTTCGTCGATCGCTTCCAGCGTGCGCTCGGGCTGGGGCAGGAGCATGGACAGGAGACGGTCCCGGGCGTCGGAGCTCAACCCGGCGAAGGGCTGGTGCTGATCGGCGGGTGCCTCGTGCCTGCCGCTGCGGACGTCGGACGACGGGATCGGCGCCGTGTCGGATTCGAGTGCGTAGTCCGGAACGGGCGCGTACTCGGGTTCCTGGACGGGCTCCTGCTCGCTCGACAGGTCGATGGTGCGACGCAGCGGGCGGTTGGGGATCAGGATGACGGCGATCAGGGTGATGACGGCGACGACGGCGGCGATCAGGAAGATCCGTCCCGTTGCGTCACCGTACGCGGCGCGGATGACTTCCCGGACGGGTGCGGGCATGGACTTCAGGTCCAGGCTTCCGCCGCCGCTGCTCGATCCGGTCGGGATGCCGAGCTTCGCGAAACCGTCGGCCGACAGGTCGGCGACGCGGGTGGCCAGCACCGAACCGAGAACCGAGACGCCGATCGCGCCACCGAAGGTCCGGAAGAAGGCGACCGAGCTGGATGCGGCGCCGATGTTCTGGACGCTGACGGTGTTCTGCACCGCGAGGACCAGGTTCTGCATCAGCATGCCCATGCCGAGACCGATGATCGCGATGTACGTGCCGACCAGGGTCAGGTTGGTTTCGTGATCGAGGGTGCCGAGCAGTCCGAAGCCGGTGATCATCAGGACGGCGCCGCCGACGACGAACGGCTTCCACTTGCCGAAGCGGGTGATGAGCTGTCCGGATCCGACCGTGCCGATGAGCATGCCGGCGACCATCGGGATGGTGAGCACTCCGGCCATGGTGGGGGTGTAGCCACGCGAGGTCTGGAAGTACTGGCCGAGGAACGTGGTGGAGCCGAACATTCCGACACCGACCGCGACGGACGCGATGATGGCGAGTCCGGTGGTCTTCTCCGTGACGATCTTCAGCGGGATGATCGGTGACTTGGCCCTGGCTTCGACGAGGATCGTCGCGACCAGCAGGAGCACACCGGCTCCGACGTACAGGGCCGTCTCACGGGAGAACCACTCGTAGTAGCCCGCCTTGCCGGCGAACGAGACCCAGATCAGCAGGATGGACACACCGGCGGTCAGCAGGAGGGCGCCGAGCCAGTCGATGGAGACGTCGTCCTTCTTCTCGGTCGCGAGGTGCAGCGTGCGCTGCAGCAGGAACAGCGCGATGACGGCGAGCGGGACGCACACGAAGAAGCACCAGCGCCAGCCGAGGGGGCTGTCGACGATGACGCCGCCGAGGATCGGACCACCCGACATCGACACGGCCATGACTGCACCCATGTAACCGGAGTAGCGGCCGCGTTCACGGGGCGAGACGATGGTGCCGATGATGGCGACGACGAGCGCTGTCAGGCCACCCATACCGATGCCCTGGATGACGCGGGCGGTCAGCAGGATCGGCACGTTGTGCGCGAATCCTGCGATCACCGAACCGATGACGAAGATGACGATCGCGCTCTGGACGAGGACCTTCTTGTTGAACAGGTCGGCGAGCTTGCCCCAGATGGGCGTCGAGGCGGCATTGGCGAGCAGTGCACTGGTGATGACCCAGGCGTACGCGGTCTGGGTGCCCTTCAGGTCGCCGATGATCGTCGGGAGTGCGGTGGATACGATCGTGCTGCTGAGCAGGGCGGTGAACAGCGCTGCGAGCAGACCCGTGAGGGCTTCGAGGATTTGGCGGTGCGTCATGGCCGTCGTTTCTTCAACGGGCGGCCGAGTCTGTGTCTCGGTCATACGCTTTGTGTTCCAATCGGGTTCGAGCTCGTGGCGATCCGGTGTTCTGGGTCGACGAGTGTTTCCTTCAGGTGCCTGATCGAGTCGAGGGCAGTTGCTGCCTCGGTCTCGTTCCACCCCGTCAGCAATTTCTGCATTCGTGCGGCGCGCTGGGTTCTGAATTGTTTGACGTACGTCATTCCGTCTTCAGAGACGCGTATTCGAAATGCGCGCCCGTCGGCGGGATCGGGATGGCGCGTGACGTAGCCGAACTCCACCAGATCGTTGATCTGGCGACTGAGTGACGACTGGCCGACGCACATCTCGGTGGCGAGTTCGTTCTGCCGGCATTCCCCGCGAGCTGCGAGGACGAGGAGGACCCCCGTCAGCGCGCGTGGCATGTGGCCGTCGGCTTCCGACATCAGGGCCTCCTTGAGCACTCGGCCGAAGAGGAAGACCTCGTCGATGAGCGCTTCGGTGGTGCCCAGCGATACGGAAGGCACTGACGTGATGGACATGGCAACCCCTGGAGGACGACTTACTTGATGCAAGCAACTATATACATCGTTAGTGCAAGCAAGTAAGCCATTTCGGTGTCTGGTGCATCACAACACGAACTGACCTATTATCTGCGTATGAATGCAGATAAGCGCGTTTGCCGGCGCAGGCTCGACGAAGACCAGGTAGGGCTGGTTGTCGAGGTCTTCCGCATGCTGGCCGATTCCACCCGGGTCCAGGTGCTGTGGCAGCTGGTGGGCGGCGAACTGTCGGTGAACGAGCTGGCCGAACGGGTCGGGAAGCCGGCGCCGTCCGTCTCGCAGCACCTCGCGAAGCTCCGGATGGCCCGTCTCGTGCACACCCGGCGGGAGGGCACGTCCATCTACTACAGCGTCGCCAACGAGCACGTGCAGCAGCTGGTCACCGACGCCGTGTTCAACGCCGAGCACGCAGGCCCCGGCATCCCCGGTCACCATCGCGCGACGGGGGACCTGCAGGTCCTCCACGAGGATGCGGATCTCGCCGCGGAGGAAGGTGCCTCGTGAACGACCACGGCCACGGCCACGGACACGGGCATGGCCACGGCCACGGCCATTCGGGCGGCGTCCGCGGGGCGATCCGCGAGATCTTCGCCCCGCACAGCCACGACTCCGCGGACAGCGTCGACGACGCGCTCGAGGCCAGCGAGATCGGCATCCGGGCGGTGAAGATCAGCCTGGTGGTGCTGGGTGTCACCGCGCTGGCCCAGGTGATCGTGGTGGTGGTGTCCGGTTCGGTCGCGCTCGCCGCCGACACTATCCACAACTTCTCGGACGCGCTGACGGCGGTCCCGCTGTGGATCGCGTTCGCCCTCGGACGGCGGGCCGCCACCCGGCGGTTCACCTATGGATACGGCCGGGCCGAAGACCTCGCCGGGTTGTTCGTCGTGGTGATGATCGCGTTGTCCGCGGTCGTCGCGGGTGTGGAGGCGGTCCGGCGCCTGCTCGATCCCGTGCCCATCCAGCATCTCGGGTGGGTGGCGCTCGCGGGGATCATCGGCTTCGCCGGCAACGAGTGGGTGGCGCTGTACCGCATCCGGATCGGCCGGCGGATCGGCTCCGCGGCACTCGTGGCGGACGGACTGCACGCGCGGACCGACGGATTCACCTCTCTCGCCGTGGTGTTGGGCGCGGTCGGCGTCGCAGTCGGTATTCCCCTCGCCGATCCCGTGGTGGGCCTGGCGATCACGGCCGCGATCCTGCTCGTGTTGCGGACCGCGGCCCGCGACGTGTTCCGGCGACTGATGGACGGTGTCGACCCCGGACTGGTCGACGCCGCCGAACAGGCCCTCGCCGCCGAACCGGGAGTGGTCGGGGTGCGGAGCGTGAAGATGCGCTGGATCGGGCACCGCCTGCACGCGGACGCCGAACTCGACGTCGACCCGTCGACCAGCCTCAGCGACGCACACCGCGTCGCGCACACCGCCGAACACACGCTCACCCACGCGGTCCCGAAGCTGAGCACCGCCCTCATCCACGCCTACCCGGCCCACGACGTGGAGGCGGCAGGCCGGGCGGGGTGACCCGCCGCTACCGCGGGTCGGGGCCGGTGGCGACCGGACGTGCGGGATCGGACGACCACTGCGACCAGGACCCCGGGTACAGGGCGGCGTCGATGCCGGCGAGGGCGAGCGCCGCAACCTGATGGGCCGCCGTCACACCCGATCCGCAGTAGACGCCGACCGGACGTCCGGGCTCGGCGCCGACCGCGGCGAACCGTGCGCGCAGCGCCCCGACCGCAGCGAACCGCCCGTCGGGTCCGAGGTTCTCGGACGTCGGGGCGCTGTGGGCGCCGGGAATGTGCCCGGCGCGGGGGTCGACGGGCTCGGTCGCTCCCGAATATCGTTCGGCGGCACGGGCATCGAGAAGGTGACCGCGGTCGGCGAATTCGGCGGCCTCGTCCGCGGTCAGCGTCGGAAGGTGGCCCGCGGTGAGCACGACGTCGCCGGGGACCCGCGCCTGCTCGTCGCCGGATCGGACGGGGCGGCCCGCCGACGTCCACGCGCCGAGGCCGCCGTCGAGCATGCTGACGTCGGTAACACCGGCCCAGCGCAGCAGCCACCATGCCCGCGCGGCGGCGAGGTTCCCCGTCGCGTCGTAGACCACGACGGTGCTGCCCGCCCGGATTCCCCACCGGCGCGCGGCGTCCTGGAGGTCGGCCACGTCCGGTAGCGGGTGCCTGCCGAGTTCCGGGCGTCCCGGGGCGGCGAGTTCGGTGTCGAGGTCGACGAACACGGCTCCGGGAATGTGCGCGTCGAGGTAATGCTGCCTGCCCTCGGTGTCGCCGAGGGCCCACCGCACGTCCAGCAGGACCGGGGGAGCGTCGCTGCGCAACAGCGCCGCCAACTCGTCGATCGTCACCACAGGGCTCATCGCACACGTGTCCTTCCCGCGCCGGATTCGGAACCCGACCACTCTCGCACACGGGGGATTCGGTGTGCCGCGGAGACGAGAACCTGGCACCCTGGCACGCATGACGGGACGTCGCACGACGGCGCTGCTGCTTGCGGCCGCGCTGTTCGGGGGAGCTGGGTGGCGAACGTCGGCGCGGTCGGGAACATCGTGATCGTCGCGTACATCGCGATGCTGCCGAGTGCCACCGAACAGGCGAAACCGACGGCGGCGCGGCGGTTGCTCGGGCTGATGGCGATGGCGGTGGCGCCGGATGCGAGGATCGCGGTATCGGCCAGCTGCCGGCGGTACCGGGAAGGCACGCGAGCGGACTCACCATCACGGCGCGGACACCGTCCCCGGTCGCCCTTCGGCTCTGCGGCGATGCCTGGGATCAGCTCGAGACGGCGAATCTCGTGCGGCGTGTCCCGATCCGAGCGATCGCCGAGACGCACCGATCGAAATCACCGACACGGGAAGGGAACTCGCCCTCGGTCCACCGAGTGCCTCAACGCCCAGGTGTTCTCGCAGCCCGGCGTGTCCGGCGACAAGCTTGAGCTCGTCACGATCCTCGCCGAGCTACGCCGCGATCAGGCGATTTCGACACCGGAGATGCACCCACGAAGTGGTGAGTGTTTAGTGTCGTGAGGGTCACTACCGAACCGGCGTGAATCCGGCGCCGTAACTACCCTTGGCATCGATGTCCGCCAAGATCGGGGTGATCTTCCCGAAGAGGAAGGGTGACTCGGGGGAGGCATCCATTCCGATGCTGATCCCGACGAGCTTGTCACCAACGACGAGCGGTCCACCGGAATCACCGGGACGCATAAGTGCCCAGTTCTGCAGGTGAATCCCGTCGAGCCTGCCGATGACTCCGCAGGTCTTTCCGCTGGCAGGGCCGAGCTTGCAGGCGACGTCCCACTGGGCGGCGTCGCCGACGGCATTGACCACGATATCGCTGTCCGAACCGTACTTACTCGCGTCGACGACCGTGGGGTCCAACAGGATCACAGCGTAGTCCAAGGCATCGAAGGTGCCCTCGGGGTTGGCCGACCAGATGTCGGTCTCCCACCCGATCGGGCCCTTGTCGGCCTCTCCGACCTTGTAGATCGGCGTTCCTGCTTTCTGATGGCAGTGGCCGACGGTTAGTGCGACGAGTCGCCCGGCGGCATCGTTGCCCACTGCCGCGAGGGTGCAGAAGCCGTCGACCTCCGGGTAGGTAGTGTACGCGGTGCCAGGTCCCACGGAAATTCCCGAGGCTGCGTGTGCAGGAGGTGCCAGGACAGTCGACACGACTATGCCCGCGAGGAGAAGGAACAGCTTCTTCATGCTCTGACCTATCCGATCGCTCGACGACTTGCCCCTTGATTAGGTGAGGCAACCAACGTGTGCAGTCTAGGGGCTTTCGGCGGTATCCGCTTGCTCTCGGTGTGCGCTCGAAACCGCTGGCGTGGGCGGGCCGGTGGACTTCACCGCGCTGCTCCCGCGATCAGCGGTGCTTGAACACGGGCGAGCACTTCTCGACGAACGCCGCCACTTCTTTTCGGATCTTCAGTGCAGAACGTCGAATGGAACACTCGACGTTCGAACCGGAGGCCGTCGGTGAGCGTGGTCTCGAACGAGCGCCACGCTGCTTTCTTCGCCACCATCGCGACCGGGAGCGAGGTTTCGGCGGTCGTGGTTGCCGTCTTCAGAGCCTCGTCCAGCAGGTCGGCGGCGGGCATCGCTCCGTGGCACCAGCCCGGCGCTTCGGCCTCCTCGGCTTCCGTGTTCTGCGGCCGGTCAGGACAGTCCCATGGCCTTGGCGCCATGTCCACCGCGCGCGTCAGCCGCTGCGATCCACCGATGCCGGGGATGACACCGAGCTTGATCTCGGGCTGTCCGAACTTCGCGGTGTCGGCGGCGATCAGGATGTCGCAGAGCATCGCGAGCTCGCATCCGCCGCCGAGTGCGTAACCGGCGACCGCAGCCACATCCGCCAACTCGAAGACTTGGCTACACCGTCAAACGTCATCCCTGGTTCGGCAAGGACAACCGTGGCGACGAGCTGCCCAAGGCACTGCAGGGCCGCGAGACCAGGCTCGCGGCGATCCGTGCGGCGAGGGCCGAACTCGCCAATCTGCATCACCGGAAAGTATCAGAGAATAACAGATAGTATTAGATATATAGCAACAGCTGGAAGCCTCTCAATCACCGGCAAGCCCACACGATCAGCGTGGTCAAATGGGTGGCCGGGCTGCGGCGTTCGCGAACGATCCGGCGCGTACTGGCGAGCGAAACCAGCTCGTCCGCGATTGCGGATCGATCGTCCGGGCATCGCCCCTACAGTGTGTACGTACGGATTCGATCACCGGTCAGTCCGCCCCATGGGACGCATGGCTCAGGATTTCGCCGCAGTGTTCGATCTCGGCTATTCGGATCGGCGTATCCACTCAGTCGATATGAACGGTGCGCATGGCGAGCATTCAGACTCTTAACAGCCGCGTGGCCGAACTGGGGAAGGATGCAAGAAAGTGAACGCCTGGTGAGGGACCGTGGGGCACCCACCTGGCAATCACATACCCCCGCGACGCACGGGTGCCCGGCCGTACGGTTGCCGTACGGCCGTTGTGTTCGGCGGATCCGGGATCGGGCGCGTCACCGGGAACGAGTTGAGAGTGAACCGGTTGCCGTGATGGGCGAGCTGAACCGGTTCGCCGGACAGCAGGCGGTAGGTGGCGGTGGTGGCGCGAATGTCCACGTGGATCTGGCTGCCCCGCACCGTCATCCGGAACGAGAGATTAACGAGTTGTGGAGGTATTCGGGGTGCGAAGGAGACGTCGCCGCCGTGGTCGCGCATCCCGCCGAATCCCGCGACACACGCCATCCACGTCCCGGCGAGTGAGGCGATGTGCAGTCCGTTCTCCACGTTGGCGTGGAGGTCGTGCAGATCGGTCAGAGCGGCCTCGGCGAGGTAGTCGTAGGCGAGTTGGAGTTGACCGACCTCTGCGGCCATCACGGACTGCACACACGCCGACAGGGACGAGTCCCGAACCGTCAGGGCCTCGTAATAGGCGAAATTCGCGATCTTCTGTTCGTCGGTGAAGGCGTCGCCGCGAAGATACATCGCGAGCACCAGGTCGGCCTGCTGCACTACCTGCTTGCGGTAGAGGTCGAAGTACGGGTAGTGGAGCAGCAGCGGATAGTGCTCGGGTGGGGTGCCTTCGAAGTCCCATTCGGCGTGGTGGGTGAAGGCGTCGGATTGCTGGTGCACGCCGAGAGCGTCATCGAACGGAATTCGCATGTGCTCGGCGGCATCTCGCCAGAGAGCTGCCTCCTCGTCGTCCACACCGAGTTCACGCGCCAGCCCGGGGCGTCTCTCGCAGGCGGCCGCCGCGTCGTGCAGGTTCTTCTGCGCCATCAGATTGGTGAACACGTTGTTGTCGGCGACGGCGGTGTACTCGTCCGGTCCGGTGACGCCGTCGATTCGGAACTCGCCCTGCGCATCGTGGTGGCCGAGAGAAGTCCACAGCCGGGCGGTCTCCACGAGCAGTTCGACGCCGCATTCGGCTTCGAAGTCCTCGTCCCCGGTGGCGGCCAGGTACCGGGACGTGGCGGCGGCGACGTCGGCTCCCACATGGAAGGCCGCGGTTCCCGCAGGCCAGTAGCCGGAGCATTCTTCGCCGTTGATCGAGCGCCACGGGAACACGGCGCCGGCCTGCCCCAGCTGTACCGAGCGGTTCTTCGCCTTGTCCAGCGTGGAATGCCGCCAGCGCAATGCGTCGCGGGCCGAATCCGGCACCGTGTACGTGAGCAGGGGGAGCACGAACGTCTCGGTGTCCCAGAACGCATGTCCGTCGTAACCGGGCCCGGTCAGGCCCTTCGCGGGGATCGCCCGTGACTCACCGCGAGCACCCGCCTGCAGCACGTGGAACAGCGCGAACCGCACCGCCTGCTGAAGTTCTGCGTCGCCGTCGATCTCGACGTCCGCCGTCTCCCAGAAGACGTCGAGGTACTCGCGCTGCCGTTTCAGCAGAGTTTCCCAGCCGGTTTCGAGTGCTCCGGCTAGTGCCCCCTCGACCTGGCCGCGCAGGGCCGGAGTCGATCGTTGCGCCGACCACCCATAGGCCAGGTACTTCGTCACCGTCAGGCGTTCACCTTGCGGAACGTCGACGGCCACGGTGAGCCGGGCCAGATCCTCCTCGGTCTCGATTCTGCACCGCCCGTTGGCGGGGTACTCGACCTCGTGGTCCATACCTGCGGCCATCCGTAGTCCCGACGCCCTCGTGTGGTGGGCGAGCACCGCGCGGAAGTCATGGGCGGCAGCGAAATCGGGCACGAGCGGACGGTCCAGGGCGGCCGCCACTCTCGGATCGTCCGTGCGGGTCGGGATCTGTTCGTTGGCCAGCAGATCCGATTGCAGGACGAGTTCGATGTCGCCGTCGAGTGGCTCGACCTCGTAGTGGATGGCGGCGACCGCGCGAGAGGTGAAGGACACGAGCCGCTCCGAATGAATACGGACCCGGCGTCCGGTCGGTGAGGTCCATTCTGTGGTGCGGCGCAGGGTGCCCGAGCGGAAGTCGAGGACCCGCTCGTGCGCAGGTGCGCTGCCGTACCGCATGTCCATGGGCTCGTCTTCCACGAGCAGGCGGATGATGCTGCCGTCGGTCACGTTGACGACGGTCTGCCCGTCCTCGGGGTAGCCGTAGCCGGCCTCCGCATACGGCAGGGGCCGTTGCTCGTAGAACCCGTTGAGGTAGGTGCCGGGGAGGCCGCGCGGTTCACCCTCCTCGAAGGTGCCACGAATCCCGATGTGCCCGTTGGACAGTGCGAAGGTGGATTCGGTGGCGTGCAGTGCCTCCAGATCCAGTCCGCGCCATTTCAGCTGCCACGGCGAGATCTCGTAGCCCTTGTCGTCCATGCTCACCTCTCCAGGAGTTCGGCCAGGTCGTTCACCACCACGTCGGCGCCGTGCTCACGAAGCGCGTCGGTCTGATCGTTTCGATTCACTCCGACGACGTAACCGAATTCACCTGCGCGCCCCGATTCCACCCCGGACAGGGCGTCCTCGAACACGGCCGCCTGGTCGGGGTGCACATTGAGTGCGCGGGCGGCCGCGAGATACGAATCCGGTGCCGGTTTTCCGCGGAGACCCTGTTCCCGGATCACCACTCCGTCGATGCGGACGTGGACGTAGCGGCTGAGGTCGGCGGCGTCGAGTACGGCCTTCCCGTTTGCGGAGGACGTGACCACGGCGATCTTCATACCGGCGTCGTAGGCCGCGCTGATGTAGCGGACCGAGCCGGGGTAGGGGCTGGGACCCTCCTCGTCGATGACCTTCAGCAGCAGCCGGTTCTTGGTGTTCCCGACGCCGTTCACGGTCTCGGCGCCGGGCGGATCGTCCGGCGAACCCTCCGGCAACGTGATGTTGCGGGAGGTGAGGAAGGTCCGGACCCCGTCGGCGCGGGGGCGTCCGTCGACGTAGTCGTAGTAGTCCTGGTCGGTGAAGGACTGGAAGTTCGCGCCCTCCCGGTGCTTCAGGAACTCGTCGAATGTGCGTTTCCACGCCTTCCGGTGCAGTACCGCCGTTGCCGTGAGCACACCGTCGAGATCGAACAAGCAGGCCGAGATCGCATCAGGCAGTCCCATCACCTCCCCGACGGTACCGCCGCCGACCGCCGTTGTGCTGAGGCGCGCGCAAATCTGCACCCGATCGACCGGCACGGGATCGTTGACTTCGAGGCGACGGCGGTCGAATACTGAGAGTTCCAACCGATTGTTGCGGAGTGCACCGTGAACATGGAGGAGCCGGTCCCGTCGGACCAAGTCAAATCCCTCGATGTTCGGTCGATCGAGATCATGGCGAACGGAAGCCGCGCCGATCTCGACGCCGTCGTCCACCCGGACGCATTCAACCGGGAGAGCGCGACCGAACCCCCGCGGACGCGAGGGCGCGGACCCGACGCCTTCTACCACCGCCGAATGGCTGCGCACCGCCTTCTCCGAACTGCGGTTCGAATCGAGGACGTCGTGGTCGAGGGCAACCTCGCCGTCGTCTACACGATCATGAAGGGCAGGCACTCCGGCCCCTTCGTCGTCTACGATGAGCGCGGATCGATCGACCAGGTGTTCGCGCCGACGGGGCGAGTGCTCGCGGTCAAGCAGTCGCACTGGTTGCGCGTCGCAGACGGCCGCGTCGTCGAGCACTGGGCGACCCGGGACGACCTCGGCCAGGCAGTCCAGCTGGGCTGGGTGCCGCCGACCCCGCTGTCGCTGGTGCGCAACGCGTGGGCCAAGCGGGCAGCGCGCAGGGCCGCGGGCATGTGAGTGCCGATGCGTGTCCGAGCACACTTTCCCACTCACATGGGGTGTCCTCCGATCGGGGGACACGAGATTCATCCGGTGCGCGGTCTGATAGGGGGACAGACGTGGGCGGCGGGTCGGGAGAGAGTTGTTCCATACCGGGATCAGCCGCCCACGTGGACAGGAACTTTCGTCATGTCACCCATCTCCAGCATCGAGGTCGCCCGAGCCCGCCGGTCTCGCCGCGTGTTGTTCGTCGGCAATCCGACCCGCTACAACGACGTGTCACAGTGGGCGATGGTCCGGCAATGGGTGGCGCTCCACGGCCTGGAACCGATCCGCGAACTCGACGGTGACGTGCTCTGCGTCATCGTCACCGAGGACATTCTCGACGGGCGCTGTTCCGCGAAGGAATCGGCTGTCGTCCAACACGCCCGCACACTGGGTGTGCCGTGCATCAGCGTCCATGACACCACCCGGATCTGGCAGGTCACGGCCCGTGTGCGGTCGCGGATTCGTGAGTCGGCGGCAGGGGCGCCTGCGGGAGTTCATCGGGGCGGGGCGTAGGGCTCCAGCGGGGCCGCGGACGAGGTGCCTCAGTACCGCCTGTTGAGGAGTCGCCGGCGACGCTTCGGGCTCGGCTTCCACGCGCCGACTTCGCGGAAGCCCCAGATCGCGACTCCGAGCGCCGCAACGGACAGCAGATCGGACACCGTCAGGCCGTGGGTGGCGTCGAATTCCCAGAGCACCTGGCCCTCGAGGGGACCGTTGCCGAATATCCACAGCACCGCGGCGACGACTGTGACGCCGGCGGTCAGGCGGGAGGGGCGTGCAAGGCACAGGGTGGTCGCCGCGAACAGGAAGTTCATGAACACGAGAGGATAGAAGGGCAGCGCCATCCCGCTATTCTTCCAAGCTGCGCCGGGTGTGTGCACGGCGCGGTCACGCAACCGTGCGGTCGGGCGGGTCGTGTTTGCTCGTCGCGTTCTCGGTGGCGGGCAGTTCATGCAGGTCTTTCTGCCGAATCGCTCGGCCGATGAGAATAGCGAAGGGCACCGACAGTGCTATCCACGCGAGCGCGATCCCGACAATCCACCACACACTTCGAGTATGCCCGTCCCTGGACGCCTGCCCAAGGTCGGCTGATCGTCGCAGTTCGTGGGGACTGGTCGGTAGTTGGGAATTCGGAAAAATTACCTGGTCATCGCTGGTTTGCCGAACGAAGTTCGGGGCACCCCCACGATAGGGAATGGTTCTCTTTTCTAGGAGGTGGGTGATGACGACACCAGGCATGTCGATCGAGAGACACCCTGATATCGCCGAGTTGCGGGCTCGCTACGACCGAGTCTCGGAACAGCCGATGACGCAGGTCACCGAGGGCCTGATGTTCATGGCGGGCCTCTACATGGCGGCATCGCCATGGATTGTCGGGTTCGCAAGCCAGTCTGGCCTGGCGACCTGCAACCTGCTGTCGGGTCTTGCGGTGGCACTGCTCGCGGTCGGTTTCACGTCGGCCTACTCACGCACGCACGGCATGGCGTTCGTCGCGCCGCTGCTCGGACTGTGGATGATCGTCAGCCCGTGGCTGGTCGTCGGAGTTACCACCACGGCGGGAATGATCTGGTCGAACGTGGTCTGCGGCATCATCGTGTGTCTGCTGGGTCTCGGTCTCACCGCCATGGGTATGGCGGACGGCGGCATGAGGATGAGGAGGAGGTAGGCACGCACGTGCCCGCATGGGGATGGGGCACGAGCCGAAGAAGCGCCCGCCGGACCGGTGGGCGCTTCGACTGCGTACAGCTGGTTCTGCGTTCGGCTAGTTCTGTTTGAGGAACGCGTCGTGCTCTCCGTGGGCGCGTTTGATGAGGTCCAGGAGTGCGGTTTCCTCGCGGACCATCTTCTTGAATTTCGGGTCGAGCTTCTTGAGTTGTTCTTCCTCGTTGATCAACCTGTTGTACATGCGTTCGCGTTCGGCAAGGTCGGCGGTGTAGTCGAGGTCGAGGTAGTTGATGGCGTGCCGCCGGGCGCCGGCGATGGTGGACTGCGCCCTGCCCTTCTTGCTGGCGAGGGACGCGATCACGGTGATCACGAGGATGCCGATGATGACACCCAGTGACACGAACGTGCTGATCTCGATGACGTCGACCGGTTCGCCGCTGTTGACGAACGGCAGGTTGTTCTCGTGCAGTGCGTGCAGGATCAGCTTGACCCCGATGAACGCGAGGATCGCGGCGAGCCCGTACGACAGGTAGATGAGGCGGTCGAGGAGACCGTCGAGCAGGAAGTACAGCTGCCGCAGGCCCATCAGTGAGAACACGGTGGCGGTGAAGACGACGAAGACGTTCTGGGTGAGGCCGAAGATCGCGGGGATGGAGTCGAGGGCGAACAGGAGGTCGGTGCCGCCGATGGCCACCATCACCAGCAGCATCGGCGTCATCATCCGCTTGCCGTTCTCGACGGTGAACAGCTTGTCGCCGTCGTACTGCTCGGTGGTGTGAATGAATTTCTTCGCGATGCGGATGATGAAGTTGTCGGCCGAGTGTGACTCCTCGGTTTCGGGCCGCAGCAGGTTACCTGCGGTGATCAGCAGGATGAGGCCGAAGAAGTAGAACACCCACGCGAACGAGTTGATGAGCGCGGCGCCCAGGAAGATGAACCCCGTCCGGGCGAAGATCGAGAACACGATGCCGAACAGCAGGACTTTCTGCTGGTCTTCGCGCGGCACCCGGAAGCTGGACATGATGATGAGGAAGACGAAGAGGTTGTCGACGGACAGTGCCTTCTCC
Organism: Rhodococcus sp. T7; assembly: GCF_009872365.1. Classification (NCBI taxonomy): domain Bacteria; kingdom Bacillati; phylum Actinomycetota; class Actinomycetes; order Mycobacteriales; family Nocardiaceae; genus Rhodococcus; species Rhodococcus sp. T7. The sequence goes on along the minus strand of NZ_WXYH01000347.1, from coordinate 2,256 downwards.
GTGACGTAACCGGCGAAGTACTCCGTGCCCATGTCGACGCCGCCGAAGATCAGGACGGCAACACCGAAGAGCAGCGCGAGTCCGACGTAGATCGACGACCAGATCGCCGCTTCCTTCAGCGTCGGGATGTGCGCGTGGCGGACGTGGAAGAAGTAGTCGAACGCCAGCAGAGCGACGATCACCACGATCGTCAGAATCCAGGCGAAGGGAGTTACATGCACCATGTCTGCCTCTCCGTCGAAGCGGAACGCTCTGCTCGTCAGCGTAACCCCGCGCACGGCGCGACTTGGCAGAACCGGCGCGGTCGCCGGGACGGCCGCAGTTGCTGCCGCCCCGGCGATCGGGCTCAGTGTCGGTCGCCGAACACCGTCCGGTGCCAGTCCTTCCTGGCGGTTCCGGTGATGTCGGACATGACGTGCTTGACGTTGGTGTACTCGTCGAGCGAGTACGTCGACATGTCCTTGCCGTAACCGGACGCCTTGTACCCGCCGTGGGGCATTTCGCTGATGATGGGGATGTGGTCGTTGATCCACACGCAGCCCGCCGCGATGTCGCGGGAGGCGGTTTGCGCCCGGTACAGGTCCCGTGTCCACGCCGACGCCGCCAGCCCGAAGTCGGTGTCGTTGGCCAGCGCGATGCCGTCTGCGTCGTTTTCGAACGGCAGGACGACGAGCACGGGACCGAAGATCTCGCGCTGCACGATCTCACTCGACTGGTCGGCGCTCACGACGAGCGTCGGCTCGTAGTAGAAGCCGGACGCGAGGTCGCCGCCGGGGACGCCGCCGCCGCGGACGATCTTCGCCCCCGTGTCGCGGGCGCGGTCGACGAACCCGGCGACGTGCTGCTGCTGCCGCCGCGACACCAGCGGACCCATGTCGGTGCCGGGATCGGACGGGTCGCCGAGGCGGACGGTGTCCATGAGCGCGGCGACGCCGGCGACGAAGTCGTCGAACAGCGGACGCTGCACGTAGGCGCGGGTGGCCGCGGTGCAGTCCTGGCCCGAGTTGATGAGTGCGCCGGCGACGGCCCCGTTGATCGCCGCCTCCAGGTCGGCGTCGTCGAACACGACGAAGGGCGCCTTCCCGCCCAGTTCCAGGTGCAGTCGCTTGCCGGCAGCGGTGGCCGCGATCTGCCGGCCCACGGGAGTCGATCCGGTGAAGCTGACCATGCTCACGTCCCGGTGCGACACCAGCGCAGCACCGGTGGTCGCGCCGCGTCCGGTGATCACGTTGACGACGCCGTCCGGCAATCCGGCGCGGGTCGCCGCCTCGGCGAACAGCAGCGACGTCAAGGGAGTGATCTCCGCCGGCTTGAGCACGATGGTGTTGCCGGCCGCGACCGCGGGCAGGATCTTCCACGCCGCCATCTGCAGCGGATAGTTCCACGGCGAGATCGACCCGATCACCCCGACGGGTTCCCGGCGGATGCTGGACGTGTGGTCGGGCGAGTACTCACCCGACGCCTTTCCCTCCAGATTGCGGGCCGCGCCGGCGAAGAACGACACGTTGTCGATCGAGCCGGGGACGTCGAACTCGGTCGACAACTTGATCGGCTTGCCGGTCTGCCGGGTTTCGGTGGACGCGAGATCGTCGGACATCTCGGTGAGTTCGGCGGCCCACCGGGTGAGGACGGCGGAACGCTCGCCCGGACTCGTCGTCGACCATTGCGCGTAGGCGGCTTTCGCGACGGCGACCGCGTCGTCGACGTCGCCGACCGAGGCCTCGGTGCGCGACGAGACCACCTCACCGGTGGCCGGATCGAGCACCTCGTACCGTTCGGCCGCTGCGCCGTCCCGGTAGCGGCCGCCGACGTACAGCCCGGGAAGGTCCTGGTGGTTCACAGGAGGGTCCAGGCTTCGGTGAGGACGCTGCGGAGGATGGTTTCGATCTCGTCGAATTCGGTTTGCCCGCAGATCAGTGGGGGTGCGAGTTGGATGACCGGGTCGCCGCGGTCGTCGGCCCGGCAGTACAGGCCGGCGTCGAACAGGGCGGTGGAGAGGAATCCGTGCAGGATCCGCTCGGCCTCCTCATCGCTGAACGACTCCTTCGTGGTCTTGTCCTTGACCAGTTCGATGCCGTAGAAGTAGCCCTCCCCGCGCACGTCCCCGACCATCGGCAGATCCGTGAGTTTGTCGAGGGTGGCCCTAAACGCCGGCGCCTGCTCGGCGACGTGCGCGCCCAGGCCTTCGCGTTCGAAGATGTCCAGGTTCGCCAGCGCCACCGCCGCGGAGACGGGGTGCCCGCCGAAGGTGTAGCC
>NZ_WXYH01000346.1:0-48876 GCF_009872365.1 Rhodococcus sp. T7 | reverse complement strand
CGGGCGGACAACCTGGATCCGGCGCGCAGCGGCGGCGACATCGCGATCCAGGCGTGCGCCAACGACCCGCAGGTGGCCGTGCACGCCATCCGCAACCTGGCGCGCGCGTTCGGGACGGCTCCGACGGTTTCTGCCACCTCGACGCCAGACTCTTCTTCATCGCCTACTACCGCACCCCGCAGGAACAGTTCGTGCCGATGCCGCGCAACCTGTCGAGAAACGACGCGATGACGAGTACATCCAGCACGCCGGTTCCGCTCTCTTCGTCTACCCGCCCGGCCTCGCCGAGGGGCAGCACTGAAAAGAGAAGCTGTTCGCAAAGTCGCGGGGCTGCACGCGCGAGATCGACGCGGGTCTCCGGCCGCGAACCCGCGTGGGCCGGCATGCATAGTTCCGTCGGCAAACGGTACTTGAAGTTGGTTTTGGACGGGAATATCATTCCGGAAGAAGCTATTGCAGGCCTCAAGCAACCGCGGGATGCGATCCGCCTCCGCGCGAATTCGGGTCGCCGCCGTCCAACAGCAGACGGGGTGGAATGGCAAGTGGCGAAAGGATACCGACGTGCTTCACGGACGATGGGAAATAAACCGCGGCTTGACAGCTGCCCAGAGGCAGCTGTTCGGACACCGTCATCAGGCGTACTGCAAGCCAGCCCGCGCCTTCAAGGATCGTGCCGAGCTCGACGCACATCATGCCGAGAACATCCACCACTGGATGGCGTCAGATCCCCCACAACCCGATCACAGCTCATGATCACCCTTGACATCGCAGGCCTGGACGAGGTGGTGGTTCTCGGCGCGCACTGCGCTGACATTGCTATCGGGGTCGGGGGCACCCTGCTCGCCGTGACATCAGCCCGGCCAGGACTGCAGGTTCGCGCCTGCGTGCTGTCCGGTGCCGATTCACGGAGGGAGATGGAGGAGCGACACGCGCTGGCGGCCCTCTGCCCTGGCGCCGACCTCGAATTGACATTTCTCGATGTCCCAGACGGACATGCGTGTGCGTACTGGGATCCGATCAAGACCGCACTCGAGGCGTTCCGCAGGAGATGCTCGCCCGACGTGGTCTTTGCCCCCCAGGGTGGCGGTACACATCAAGACCACCAAATGCTGGCCGACATGGCGCCAGCCGTTTTCGACGACCATCTCATACTGGGCTACGAGATCCTGAGTCGGCGAGCGGACACTACTCGTACGGCGATCTACCACCCGCTCACTCGCGCAGCCGTCGAAGAAAAGGCCCGCGTTATTCTCAAACACTACGAGTCGCAGGCCGCCCACGACTGGTTCGACGAGGACACGTTCCTCAGCGTGTCCCGACTACAGGGGGTCCACTGCCGACGCCCGCGTGCCGAAGCTTTCGTGCTCGAGAAGGCGACCCTCAGGTTCAGGATCGACCGGCGTGACTAGGTCTACCCCAACCGATACTGGTCCCCGCTTTGCCTCCCGACCGATCCGGCACGGACATTGCACCCGGAAGCAACCGACTGGCGGGGCATCCATCTCGGCGAAACACGAAATGCGCTCTTCCCCAACCATCTTGCGGATCAGCGTCACCGCACTGGGCGGCCCACCGCCGGTCGAGTGCCGAGTCGCCAGAGCTGGGACGGACTGATCTCAGTCGACAACCGAGATCTCGTTGTCAATTGCCAAGTAGACCGCTATATTGAAACCTACCGGTTTTGATGACTTTGAGTATGTTTTGCGCGTACAAACCGACCTCTCGACGGCTGGCGCGGGGTCACGGTGTTGCACCGTCCGTTGAGGGGCCTTGGCGACCGCGAGACTCCCACCCTCCCGCGACAAGGGAATGGATTGACCCATGGTTCACCTTTCAACGACAAACGGCGCCAACGGCGGCGGGCTCTCACCGGCCCGAACCACCGTCACAGCAACGTCGAACAGTCGCCCACCCGATTCCACACCCCCAGAGCCGACGCCGCCGGCCGCATGTCTATCGGTCAGCCTTGTCATCCCGGTGCGGAACGAAGCACGCAATATTGCGTGGGTCCTAGAACAAATCCCGGATAACGTCACGGAGATCATCCTCGTGGACGGCCATTCGACGGATGCGACTCTTACCACCGCCCGCAGCTATCGTCCAGACATCCGTGTCGTGCGCCAGGAGGGAACCGGTAAGGGAAACGCGCTGCGAGCCGGCTTCCTCGCAGCGCAGGGTGACGTGATCGTGATGATGGATGCCGACGGCAGCATGGCTCCACAAGAGATATCCCATTACCTCCACTTCCTCACCAATGGTTACGACTTCGTGAAGGGCTCGCGATTCGTCGTCGGCGGCGGATCGCTCGACATCACGCGGATCCGAAGCCTGGGTAACTGGTTTCTCCTCGGAGTCTTCAACTCGCTGTACAGCACTCACCTCACCGACCTCTGCTACGGATTCTGCGCGTTTCACCGCCGGTACCTCGACCACTTGAAGCTGTCCGCGACAGGATTCGAGATCGAAGCCGAAATGACAGCCTGCGCGATGCAAGCGGGCCTGCGAATAGCCGAGGTTCCAAGCCTCGAGATGCCTCGCCGCAGTGGGAAGTCGAACCTCCATGCAATTCGAGACGGCATACGCGTACTGAGGACGGTACTGATTACCAACAACTCGGGTACCTCTGGGAAACTCGCACAAAGGATCCAGCAACGGCGTCGAGTTGCATCAGCCCCCGTCACCACCGCGTTGGGACCGACGTGAGCAGTCGGCCAGTCGATGCCGGAACGCCAACCGACAGACGGCAGGCGACCGCTCGACTGCTCGAGATCGGCGATCTTCCGATTGCCCGAACCGAAATCGAGCTTACCGCCCCGAAGGCTGAACTCGTTTTCGCGGAGGAAGTGGTGCAGCCGAGGAAGATTATCGCTCTGGTCAGAGTGCACACACACCCGGTCGGCGTCGTTGTGCTCGACGGCACCCGCGGCCTGTCCTGGCAGACTCATGCCCCCGATGTGTGGAAGATGCTGGGTGAGAGGGTAAATGCCCATCTTGCCGACGATGGGCTGCCGACGGTGCTTCACCCGGACGCCCTCACCGATCCCCCGCCTTCGGCGCACTGTCGCCGCAATCGCGAGAACGTCCTAGCGCAGGCGCCGTTGATCACCGTGGTCATCGCCACGCGGGATCGGCCGAAAAGCCTGTACACCTGCCTTGTCGCCCTACTGCGGGTGCAATATCCCCAATTCGAGATCGTGGTCGTCGACAACGACCCTAGCACCGAAGAAACCTCGACTCTGGTTGCAAACATGGACAATTCCAAAGTGCGCTACGTTCGAGAGAACCGCCGTGGACTCTCCTCCGCGCACAATTGCGGCCTGGAAGCAGCACGCGGCGAGATCGTTGCGTTCGTCGATGACGACGTCGTCGTCGATCGCCATTGGCTCACCGCCATCGCCGAGGGATTCGCCGCTGCCGGTGACGTCGGATGTGTTACCGGCCTGATCTTGCCGGCGCAACTCGAAACACCGGCCCAGTTGTTACTGGAACAGCATGGCGGTTTCGACAAAGGGTTCAAGATGAGGATCTTCGACACCGACCTGAACCGACCTTCTGATCCGCTCTTTCCATTCAACGCAGGCAAATTCGGCTCGGGCGCCAACATGGCCTTTGACTCTGCTGTCCTGCGCCGACTAGGCGGGTTCGATCCGGCGATTGGCGTCGGCACGTTCGCACGCGGCGGTGACGATCTTGCGGGATTCTTCAGGGTGGTCGTCGCGCGCCATCAGCTGGTGTACCAGCCCAGCGCAGCTGTGTGGCACCGTCATCACCGGGACATGGTCGCTCTGCGCAATCAAGCCTACGGCTATGGAGTCGGACTAGGAGCCTTCCTGACCAGCGCACTGATACACGAGCCGAGAATGCTGGGCGCGCTAATACGGCGCTTGCCACACGGCATCACGTACACGTTCCGCGCATCATCCGAGCGTAACCGCGGCCGCTACGACGGCCTTCCCGACGAACTCGCCGGCTTGGAGAAGCGCGGCGTGTTAATCGGGCCGGCCGCGTACGCAATCAGTAGATGGCGCAGCGGCCGCGGGTACGCGGGCGCATGCCCAGACACCACCGGCAGCTGACAGTGAACAGCGCCACGGCGCGGGAAGGCCCACCCTCAGCTACCAAGCCGAAATTGCTGAGCGCGTCCACATCACCCGGATTCCTCCGCGATTTCCAGAATCCACTCCTGCGCAACGGAATGCTCCTCACCGTCAGTTCAGTCCTCTCGGCGTTGATAGGGTTCGGCTACTGGGCGGTGGCCGCACGAAAGTACGACGCCGCCGCAGTGGGGAGCAACTCGGCGGCAATCTCGATGATGATGCTCGCAGCTGCGGTCTCTCAGCTGAACATGTCAAGTGCGATGGCCCGCTTCGTGCCGACCGCTGGACATCGGACGAAGCGGCTCGTCGCAGGGGCGTATGCCGCCTGCGGTCTCCTCGCATTGGTCGTCGCCTTCTGTTCGGTTCTCTTGGTACGCGTAATATCACCTGGCACAAACTTTCTCGATGACGAGCGCACCCAGGCCCTATTCGTCGTCGGCACCGTCTGCGGTACATTGTTCGTCCTCCAGGACGGCGTCTTGACTGGGCTCCGGCGGGCCGCGGTGGTCCCGCTGGAGAACGTCGCCTTCGCCCTGACAAAGGTCGGATTGATTGTCGCCCTAGCCGCTGCGTTGCCCTCGCACGGTATTTTCGTCTCCTGGACAACATCGTTGGCTGTCACGGTGCCGGTCGTCGGCGCCTTCCTGTTCATGTGGGCAATTCCCCGTCGAGTGGACGCCGCCAAAGGCACAGACACACTGCCTCCAGTCAAACAGCTCGCCCGCTTTGTCGCAGTCGACTATGTCGGGGCTGTCTGCTCTGTCGGCTCGGTCATGCTGCTACCCCTTCTCGTCCTCCACGAGCTGGGCCCAGCGCAGACTGCCTACTTCTCCGTCGCGTGGGCCATCGCGAACACTGTCCATCTGATCAACGTCAATTTGGGCACCTCTCTCGTTGTGGAGACGGCGGCCGACCAGTCTCAGTTCACGCGCAAATCTCGCCAGATCATTGTCCACGGCTGCAGACTGGTCATCCCGATCGTTCTCGCAGCAATCGTGCTCGCACCCTTCGTGCTGGGCATTTTCGGGACCGCGTACCAGTCTGGCAGCGATGTGTTACGGCTGCTCGCGCTTGCCGCCGTCCCGAACATCCTCGTCTCGACGGCGATCAGTTCGGCGCGCGCGCATCGTCGACTGGGATTACTTCTTTCGATCCAGGTCACGAACTTCGTCCTCACTCTCGGCCTTTGTTCGGTACTCCTGAAAGTTGTCGGGCTGACCGGCGCTGGCTGGGCCTGCCTGCTGAGCCAAACGCTTATCGCCATATTTCTGACAGTGCGCCGCGACCTCTGGTTGAGCACAGACGCGTCCACACACGGTGCGCCAACATCTCGTTTCGATAGGTTACAAAGTGCAACAGCTGTTTTCGTGATTCGCTTCGCTAGTGCCGCGCGCCTGCGGCCCTGTCTGGACCGCGTGAAGGCCGTGCTACGCGGAGCCGCCTCCCGTAATGATCGGCGTGAACTTCGGCTGCAGGCCACACAGTTCGACGACGATCCGGCATTGGGCAAATGGACCGGCGTATGGCCAGTCAGGACGGTCACCGACGTCTCCGTAGCGTTCTTGACCCGCGGTTCAGGCACACCGACCGCCGTACTCAAGGTTGCCCGATCTCCGCTTGCTTCGGCCGAATTGAGGGCTCAGCGTGAGATCCTGGCAATACTCGCCACAGATTCTCGACTCGACGGCTGGCGGCGACTACTCCCCGAAGTCCTCGCATTCCGTGAGAACTCAATCGGATCCGTGTCGATCGAGACCTTCCGCCCGATGGTCGACCTGGCAACAGTGCTGTCCCGCAACCCGGAACAGTTCGAACCATTAACCACGATCGCACTGTCCTCGATCGACGAACTGCATCTACGAACTGGCGAACTTTCCTCGGTGGACGACCACCTGCTGGAGCTATGGGTGGACCAGCCGCTACACGACCTGACCGAAATGTGCCGTGCTCTCTCACCCGAGTCGATGCCCACCGTGGCGCAAATCGGCACACTGGTGCGCCGCGTATTAACCGAACGCATAGTACTGGTCGGCTGGGCACACGGAGACTTCCACGCGGGCAATGTCCGGCTGGCAACAGAACGCGGTGGTGTCACCGGAATCGTAGACTGGGGCGGCGCTCGCCCGGAACGGCTCGGCCTGCTCGACGACTACTTCATGCTGCTGACGTCCAGCCGTACGGTCGAGCGCCTAGAACTCGGGTCGATCGTGGCACACCGGCTCCGCGCCGGCGGCCTGGCAAAGCACGAACGTCGACAGCTTGAGATCGTCTATAGTGCGGCATCCGACACCGACCGTGGTGAGAAGATCGACGAGCGGGTGACGATCCTACTCACCTGGATGCACCACCTCGCCGAGTTGTCTCGGAAGTGCCGCGTCTACCGTGAACATCGAGTCTGGTGGGCACTCAACGCGGTTCCGGTGTTGCGGGCATTCTCCGAGATCGCCCCCGCACTGGAGGCACAACTGCGCGCTACGGAGCTGATCTCTGCGGTCGGCACCATCGAGGATTGCGCTCGACCGACGCCGGCACTCGATTTTGTAGCGGCGCAGAAGGGTACCGCAGAGTTTGCGTCGGCCGAGCACCAGATTGCGCCGGGATGGGGACCGACACTATGCCTCGAACGGCCGCTCGATCGACCGAGGGTATCGGTCGTCATTTGCGCCTACACCGAGGACCGCTGGGACAACCTGGTGCTGGCGGTCGAATCTGCGCAATCGCAATCCGAACCGGCCGACGAGATCGTGGTAGTCATCGACCACAACGCCGCGCTACTGAGCCGGAGCGAACGCGAACTGCACGGCGTGACAGTCGTGCAGAACGCGGGCCCGCAGGGGCTGTCCGGCGCCCGTAACAGTGGAGTGTCCGTCGTCACGGGCGATATCGTGGCGTTCCTCGACGACGATGCATTCGCGGCGTTCGACTGGCTCGCCGAACTCACGGCCCCGTACGCCGATCCTGATGTGCTCGGAGTTGGCGGTCTCGTCATCGGCAACTGGATCAACGCCCGGCCGGCGTGGTTTCCACCGGAATTCGACTGGGTGGTGGGTTGCACCTACCGCGGCATGCCCACCGAGCGAGCCGCGGTACGCAACATGATCGGCGCCAACATGTCTCTTCGGCGCGATCTCATCGTCGAGGCCGGCGGATTCGAAACTGCCCTGGGTCGTGTCGGGACGCGACCAGTGGGCTGTGAAGAGACCGAACTGTGTATTCGCGTCCAGCGGGCCCACCCCCGCGGTGCACATATCTACGAGCCCGCGGCGCGGGTTTGGCACAGCGTCCCCGACACGCGCGGCAGCTGGTCGTACTTTCGCTCGCGCTGCTACGCGGAGGGCTTGTCAAAGGCGACAGTCAGCGTCCTCGCCGGTCCGGACCGCGCTCTCGCCAGCGAGCGCAGTTACCTGACATCGATCGTCCCGTTCGGAATCGTCCGGCACCTCGCGGCGGGGCTGCGCGGTCGGCTGTGGTCATTCGTAGCCGCGCTGGTGTTGTTGTCCGGGGTTGCCACCACCGTGGTCGGGTACGTGGCGGGCACCCGGGGCATACGTGACGCCTCAGCGAAGTGGCGTTCCGTCCGCACCCGGGTGGCGGCCGCCATGCATTTCGCGGGCTTACTGACGGCAGCTGCGCTGTGGCTGGCGTCGCTGCCGAGAATCGAATTGAGCAGGATGGGAGACTACGGACTTCTTCCGTTGCTGCCGTTGACGTTCTGGTCCGCACTCGTGGTTCTACTCGTGAGCTTCAGCGTTTCCGTGCGGCGCAGGGCGACCGCAACCTGGCTGCTGGTCGCTCACGTCGTCACGCTGATCGCGATACTGCATGCGACCCCGTGCTTGACATACGGGACTCTGCGCTACTCCTGGGCCTGGAAGCACATCGGGATCGTCGATTACTTCCAGCGCCACCAAGGTGTCGACACCTCCCTGAACGAGCTGTCCGCGTATCAATTCTGGCCCGGCTTCTTCAATCTCAATGCCATGCTGGTCAAGGCCGCCGGGTTGCAATCCGCCCTCGACTACGCCGTCTGGGCACCCCCGTTTTTCAACTTGCTGTTGATCGGCCCGCTCTTCCTCATCTTCGGCACATTCACCACCGACCGGCGCCTGATCTGGACTGGGATCACGATCTATTTCCTCGGCGCATGGGTTGGCCAGGACTACTTTGCGCCGCAGGCCTGCGTGTACTTCCTCTACCTCACGATCGTCGCTTTGGTCCTGCGATACCTTCGCCGCGACGTTCGAGCCCGCGACCGACGCATCGTGGCCGCCGTCGCCGTTGTGCCGATGATGGCTGCAATCGTCCCCACACACCAGCTCACACCACTAATGGTGATCTGCGGTCTCGGCGTGTTGGCCCTGTTCCGCACACGCCGGGTTGCGTTGTTGACAGTGCTGATGGTCGCCCTGACGCTGGGCTGGGATTTACTTTTCGCTGGCCCGTTCATAACTCAGAACCTCGCGGGGCTGATGTCGGCGTTTGGGAACCTGGGAGGCAACACAGGTTCGGGTTTCGTCGACCTGGGCGCCGCTAGCCACAGCCAAGCCGTCGTGGCCAAGATCGACCGACTGCTCAGCGCCGCCATCTGGGCGCTAGCAGTTGTCGGCTGCGCCAAACGCTTCCGCGGACGGGGTGAGCTCGCACTCCCGCTGCTGGCCGTCGCTCCGATACCGCTGATCCTGAGCAACGACTACGGCGGCGAGATGATCTTTCGTGTCTACCTGCTGGGACTGCCGTTCGCGGCGTTTTACGCGGCAGCAGCCTTCTTCCCGCGCGACGCATCAGGCCGCATCGATACGCCCGTGCAGCGCTCATGGTTGCTTCGGCCGGCTCGCCTCGCGCTGCCCGCCGTGCTCGTACTCCTCATGTCCGGGTTCACCGTCGGCTACTACGGCAAAGAGCAGACCGCCTATTTTCCGCAGGCGGAGTACGACGCAGCTCTGTTCGTCTACGGCATCGCCCCACGCGGGTCGCTGATTGTCTCCGCAACGAGCGGCTATCCCTGGGCGTTCATGAACCTCGAGTTCTACGACCACATGTGGTTCTCCACCTTCGAGCTGACGGATCGACAAGCGATCGTCGCCGACCCGACCGGGATGTTCAGCGACATGATGTCCGGGCAAAACTACCACCACGCGTACCTGATCCTGACACACAGCCAATGGGCCGACATGGAGCTGTCCGGTGACTTGCCCCGCGACGCACTTCCTCGGATAGAGCAGACCCTCGCCCACTCGCCCAGGTTCACCGTGATCTACCAAAACTCGAGGGCCGTGGTGATCACGCTGACTCAACCAACTCCGGAGGCGAAATGAACTGGATGATCAGTGGACCTTTGTGGCTTCGTCGTTCGGGTGCCGCAAACCCTCGACGCTCGTTGCGCGCGGTGCCTGCCGGCCTCTGGATACTGGCAAGCTCTGGTTGGTTGACGCTGGCGTGCGTCCACTATCTGGCCCTGGAATCATCGTGGTCGGTACTGCGCGCGCCGGTCATCTTCGCCTTCGTCCTCATATGCCCCGGGCTCGCAGTGGCACGATTGCTGCCGACGCGGGAACCCGCCGAACTCTGGGTAGTCGCTGTTGCGCTCAGTATGTCTTTCGGCCTGCTGGTCAGCGTCGCGTTCACCGTCCTGAGAAACGACTCCACGATGCTGCGCATGTTGACGCTGGCGCTTGTCACGACGGTCGCGACCGTGGTGGACATCTGCCGATCGGCTCGACATGCCGCCTCGGCGACCGAGCGGGACGCACAGTCGTGACCATCGTCCCGATCCTCCTCTATCATTCCGTCTCCGCCGAGCCGGACGGGTGGATCGCGCCATACTCGGTGTCTCCGCGGGTCTTCGCACAGCACGTAGACCTGATGGTGGCGAGCGGCCGGACGGCGATGACCATCTCCTCGCTGGTCGCCGCACTCCGCGACCCGACGACACTGCCGCCTCGACCATTAGCCATCACATTCGACGACGGTTTCGCGGATTTCGCCGCCGCCGCCGGGATGCTCGCCGCAAACGGCTTGCCCAGCACGCTATACGTGACAACCGGCGCCCTGCGCGGACGGCGTTCCTCACAGCAACTGTGCCTCCCGCCGGCGTCGATGCTCTACTGGTCGCAGGTGGCCGAGCTGTCGGACCACGACGTCGAGATCGGTGCCCACACGCACACCCACCCGCAGCTCGACACGCTGGGCAAACAGGCGGCCGACGACGAGATCCGCCGCAGCAAGAACCTGCTCGAAGACGTCCTCGCCCATGAGGTACCGAGCTTCGCGTACCCCCACGGATTCCACTCGGCGCGAGTCCGCGACGCGGTGAAAGCGGCCGGTTACACCTCCTCCTGCGCGGTGATGAACTCCTTGAGTTCGGCCTCCGATCACCCGTTCGCTCTTGCTCGGCTGACGATTCAAGCGACGACCACGACTGAGCAACTCACCCGCTGGCTTGCAGGCCTGGACGCCCCCGTCGCCCCGTATCCGGAGCGATGGAAGACCAAGGCGTGGCGAACATACCGACGGGTCCGCGGAAGCAGATCCTCGCGAGGAGTCATCACTCATGCCATACCGCCACCCCCCCAAGTCAGCCACTCCCACCGATAGGAGTTAACAATCATGCGCACCCTCGTCACTGGGGCAGCTGGATTCATCGGCTCGAACCTTGTCGACCGCCTGCTCGCCGACGGACACCTCGTGGTGGGCGTCGACAATCTCGCATCCGGTCGAACGGCCAACCTGACCGGCGCCCTACGCTCCGAGAGGTTCACCTTCATCGAGGCAAGCGTCGCCTCCCCCGAGCTCAGCGAGATCATCGCCGGCGTCGTCCCTCAGGTCGTGTTTCACCTGGCCGCTCAGGTCGATGTCCGCAGATCCGTCGACGATCCCTACCAGGACGCCAGTACGAACGTTCTCGGAACGATCAACGTGGCGGAGGCGTGCAGGCGGGTCGGGACACGTCGCATCGTCTTCGCCGCCTCCGGAGGCTCCCGCTACGGCGAGCCGACCGCCCTGCCCGTCGGTGAGGATGTGCCGACAAACCCACTTTCTCCGTATGCGGCGGCGAAAGTCTCATGCGAACTCTATCTGGGTGCCTACGCTGGGATGTATGGTCTGGCGCCTATCAACCTTGCGCTGTCCAATGTCTACGGGCCTCGCCAGAATCCGCACGGCGAGGCCGGCGTCGTCGCAATTTTCGGGAGCGCGCTGCTCACGGGGCATCCGACCACCATCTTCGGTGACGGCATGGCAACTCGTGACTATGTGTACGTGGGCGATGTCGTCGACGCATTCGTCCGCGCCGGCGAGGCACAAACGTCGGTCACCGGCACCTTCAACATCGGCACAGGGGTACAGACCACCACCGTCGGACTGCATGGACTCATGTCCGAAGCGCTCGGCATCTCCGAACCACCGCGGTACTCCGGCGCGCGAACCGGGGAGATCCAGGCAATCGCACTCGACCATACGGCGGCCCGCACGACACTGCAGTGGAAGCCGATTGTCGACGTGCGCAAAGGTGTCTACCTTACTCTCGCGTGGCTACGCGACGCCCTCGATATCAGTCTCACCGCGACGTCCGAGGCGTGACCGGGCATGGAGATAAAGAGAGCGAGCATCAACGCATCGGCCCTGCGGGTGACCGTCGGCGCCGCAGTACCCCGCTCGGTGTGGCATGAACTCCATGAAGCAGACCCGTGCGCCCTACCCACCCAGGCACCCGCATGGCTGGATTGCCTCGTCGCTGCGGGAGGGTACCAGGATGCAAGCCGCCTATACGAATTGGCCGACGGGCGCGTAGCGTTGCTACCCCTGGTTCGCCGTTCCTATCCGACGGGCGGGTCGGCGATCCTGCAATCGATGCCGAAAAGCTGGGGCTACGGCGGGCTCATCACCCCGGACGGCGTCACCGCAGATCTGGTAAACACAGTGCTCGACGATCTGTCCACCACGTCGGCGCTGCGGGTTCGAATCCGCCCCAATCCGCTCCATTTGGCCGCGTGGGCCGAGGCGGCGGCGGGACGGGCCGGCGTCACCGCTGTGCCCTCGCGCGCGCACGTCCTCAACTTGGACGGGGGCTTCGAGCGAGTGTGGCGGAGCCGGTTCAAGCCGAGAACGCGCACCGACATCCATCGCGCCGAAAACGACGGTATTACAGTCGACACCGACACCACTGGCCGCCTCGTGCCGGTATTCTACGATTTGCTCATCCGGTCGTTCGATCGCTGGGCGGCGCAGCAGCACGAGCCGGTGCGGCTCGCTCGGCTGCGTGGACGCCGTCGGGATCCGATCGACAAGTTCCGGACGATCGCTGAGCAGCTGGGTACGCGCTGCCAGATCTCCGTTGCGTGGGTCGAGGATCGCCCTGCGGCGGCGGTGATCGTGCTGCGCGGCGGAGCAAACGCTCATTACACCCGCGGAGCGATGGACGATTCTCTGGCCATCCGCACTAAGGCCAATCCCCTACTTCACAAGGTGGCGATCGAAGCTGCGTGCAACAGTGGATGCCGCGCGTACCATATGGGGGAGTCGGGCACGTCCGCGGGTCTGGCACGTTTCAAGGGCCGATTTGGAGCTCAGCCATACGACTACTGTGAGTACTGGATCGAGCGGTTCCCAGTGTATCGGGCCGACACGGCAATCAAAAGCTGCGTCAAGAAGATGATCGGCTTCCACGATGCGTAGAATTTCTATCCCACCACCAGTGTCACGTGCCCTAGCGACCACCTGGTTCGCCATGACTGCAGCCTTGGCGGCCTGCGGCACGACCGCGAACCCTAGCGCCGTCAATCCGCTTCCGCACGGAGAATATGCAGTTGTGGCGTACGCCCAGACCAGTGACGTGCAGGTACTCGACGCTGCAACACTGACCACCGTAGGAGACTCGATAGACGTTGGTCCGATTCCGTCCGACGTGGCAGTGAGTCCGGACGGCGACCGCGCATACATAGTCATTCCGACCGCGAGCGAGGTGACGGTGATCGACATCGCGACCCGGCGCACGATCGGGGATCCAATCCTGGTCGGCACCTACCCGTCAGCGGTGGTCGTCAGTCCTGATGGTCATCGAATCTTCGTTGCGTGCGGTGAGACCAACGATGTACGCGTGTTCGACACGACCACCCGGCGCATGATCGGGCGGCCGATGAAGGTTGGCGACGCACCAGGTGGTCTGGCGATTAGTCGAGATGGTAAATGGGTCTATGCCACCAGCCAGTACCAGAACGATGTTCGCGTAATCGACACCAGCACCTTGGCTGTGGTCAGGGATCCGATCGCCGTCGGTCGAGCGCCGATGCGCGTGGCGGTAAGTCCGGATGGCCACCGCGCCTACGTCGCGAATGCAAACTCCGACGACATCTCGGTGATCGACACGCAAACTGACCAGCTCATCGGCGAACCAATCAAGGTCGGCAAGTACCCGACCGGGCTGGTGGCCAGCGCCGACGGAAAGCGCGTCTTCGTTGCGAGCCAAAATTCGAACGACGTGCGAGTCATCGACCCGAGCACCCTGCAGGTGGTAGGTGAACCCATCATGACGGGCGCTGCGCCGGCTCAGATGGCGGAGAGCCCGGACGGACGCCATCTCTACGTTGCGAACATGTATTCCAACAACGTAACAGTGATTGATACCCAGACCTTGATAACAAGGGGGTCGGGCCCGATCGGCCGAACCCCACGAGGCATCGCGGTGGTGACGACGTGAGCATGCAATCCGTTCACCGGGCGGTAGCAAATATCGGCGCGGTCTTCACCGTGGCCGCTGTTGTTGCCGGCTGCGGGCAACCCGCCTCATCTATTCCGGTACCCACCTCGTTGCCACCGAGCCCGGTCTCCCTCCAGCCCAACTTGCAGCGAACGTTCGGCGACGAGTTCGATGGTCCCGCAGGCGCCGAACCCGACCCGTCGAGGTGGCTGACTGACACGGGCGGAACCGGATGGGGCAACGACGAACTCCAGTATTACACCGACGGCGACAACACCTACCTCGACGGGCAGGGACACCTCGTGATCGAGGCCCGCGCTGGATCAGATGGGCACACCTGCTGGTACGGACCTTGCCGCTACACCAGCGGCAAGGTCACCACCCGGCAGTCACGTCACGTCGCATTTGTGCAGCAGTACGGCAGATTCGAGGCTCGAATCAAGATGCCGCCAGGCGCCGGGCTTTGGCCGGCGTTCTGGCTCTTGGGCGACAACATCGACTCAGTCGGGCATCCCGAGGCCGGCGAGATAGACGTCGTCGAGACGCTGGGAAGGCGAAACGACGAGGTAGAGCAGCACGCGCACGGGCCAGGGCTCGAGTTCGGATCAGAATTCATCCTGCCCCTAGGGCAGTCCGTGACGGACTGGCACACGTATTCGATCGAGTGGTCGTCAGAAATGATTGCATGGCAAGTGGACGGGCAGACGACAAGGACGTTAGCCAAGGGGGAGGCTGGCGCTGGTTGGGTATTCGACCACCCGTTCTACATCTTGCTCAACCTCGCGGTGGGTGGCGAGTGGCCGGGCCCCCCCGACTCGGCGACCGTGTTTCCTGCACGAATGCTCGTTGACCACGTCCGGGTCTTTCGTTAAGAGGTCTCGTGACAGTACACGAGTCTGTGTGTTCAGAGAAAGGTGATGACCACATGAGAAGGGTCGGTCGCGAAGGTCTTTCCGCCGGAATCTATTTCGAAATACTGATGAAGTTGTCGAGCGTGGAGAATCACGACATCACCGTCGCCGAACGCAACCTCGCCAGCGTCATCTACTCCCGAGCCACGGCGATACGCGCGTTGACCGACGTCGGGATGGGACGACGATGAGTTGGTCGCAATTCAGTCGCGACGTGCCGAGGTTGCTGACCATAGGTACAAAGTCGGCGGTCGCGACGCAGACGCGGGACGTAGTCTGTCGGGGTGGTGCGGCGCGGATGACGAGTCCGGCGCCGCGATCGGCGTGGGCAGAGATCGTGGCTTCCGATCCGCTGGCCGGGCCGTCGCATCTGCCCGCCTGGCTGGACTGCATCTGCGAAGCCGGCGGCTGGTCGGATGCCAGCCGGCTCTATGAGTTTCCTGACGGCCGTCGTATGGTGATTCCGCTGGTCCGCCAAGGATTTGCCGCAGCTCCGGGGCAATCCGGACTGCTGGACGTCCACGCCTCGTTCCCGCGCGGGTGGGCGTCAGGGGGCATCGTGGCACCTGGCGGAGCCACGACAGAGGATGTCGCATTCGCCCTCACGGACCTCGCCGCAGCCCCGGGACTACGGATGCTGCTCCGACCCGGATTCTCGACGGCGGCAACCTGGCGAGAAGCATCGTCGCACGGCTGGGGTTCCGAGTGTGGACCTCTCAAGATGCCACTGGCAACATACATACTCGACCTCGAGGGTGGACTCGAAAAGGTCTGGTCCAACCGGCTCAGTTCCAAGGCGCGCTCCGGCATCCGTAATGCTCAGCGCAAGGCCGACAAGGCCAAGTTGGAGATCGACGTCGGCAATTCTCCTCAGCTGCTCGCCGACTTCTACGACCTGTACCTGAGATGGCTGGACCGGCGGGCACGCGAGCGGCGGATGCCCCGCGCGGTTGCACGCTGGCGGGGCCAGAGGGCCGAGCCGATGCTCCGGTTCCACACGGTCGCAACCGCACTCGGCGAACGGTGTCGAATCTGGGTCGCGCGCCTCGACGGCACTCCCATCGCATCAGCCTTCGCGGTCTATCACGGGGCGATCGGCATCGGCTGGCGTGCTTTCAGCGACCGTGAGCTGGCAGGCCCACTGCGGGCGCACGAGCTCGTGCAGTTCCTCGCTATCGAGCACGCCTGCGGGATTGGATGCAGGTACTTCGACATGGGCGAATCGGGCGGTGCCGCTGGGCTCGCGACCGTCAAGAAGCGGTTCGGCGCAAAGCCGCACGCAGTGGCAGAGTATGCGTTCGAACGGGCGCCGATCTCGTACGTGGAACGTAATCTCGCCGAGTTACGCAATCGAATCGAAAGCCGTGCACTGAGCGCACACCAATGCCACAGAGAGCCTTCCTAATGAGCTACGAAGGATTGGCATTTCGCGACTGTAGCGTGGCGACTAGCGGTCCGCTGGCGCCAGCGGATCTGCTTTACACAGCGGGCGCGCTGGCCAATCTGCTGGACCAAGCGATCCGCGACACGGATTGGCTGGACGCCTATCTGCTAACCGCGGGACTCAATCAGATGGTCGAGGATCACTTGCATCCCGATCCGCTTCAGCTGTATCGAGTAGCGGATTTTCTTTGTGAACGCAGATCGACGGCTGCACGTTTCGCCGGGACACTATCCCGCCGCGCGGCCTCGACGCTCCATCGCAGTGCGGTCGGTCGTAGCGCCGGAACACTTTGGCACCTGCACGATTTGCTGACCGCCGCATCAATTGAGTTGGGACGCGCCGTCCTCGATCACGCGAACGCCGAGCCCCGACTACCGAACGGGTTCGACGCGGCGCTGTCGACGGCCCGAGTGCTCGGTCCGGACGTTCTTCGCGTTCCGTCGTGTTTCCGCAGTTTCGACCAGCACCCGGACGACATTGTCGAGTTGGTCCGTCGGTTCCTGGACGACTCCGAACACTCGGCGCCGGTCTGCGTTATCGGTGTCCGGACCTCGGGGAGCTATCTGGCGCCACTGTTCGCCGCAGCGCTCAAGGCGACCGGCGTAACCGCGGTGTCGGTGCTCACCTACCGCCCGGGCAGGCCATGGCAAACACGGGAAGCAAAAACCGTGCGCAATGTAATGGCGGCGGGTGGCACATTCCTGGTGACCGACGATCCCCCTGTTTCGGGAACGGCACTCTCCCGGGTTGGTCGAGCGATCGAGGACCTAGGTGTACCGGCCGGCGCGATCGTCCTTCTGCTCGCGCTTACCGGAGCAGGCGCTCCGCCCACGCTCGACCGCTGGGGAAAAGTGTGCCTGCCCTGGCAGGAGTGGAACGTTCACGACCGGATAACCGAGGCGGCCGTCGCCGAGGCTATGACAGGGCTGCTCGGGCCCGGTCACGCGGTGGTGGCTCGCAACCGCCCGTGGGCGCAAACCGACCGCCGCGGCCATGTGAGGGCCAGATTCTCGGTCAAGATCACGTCGAGCGGCGGCGTTGTCCGCCGCCAGATCGTCGTCGAAGGTGCTGGTCTCGGATACCTCGGTCGTCACGCTATGGCCGTCGCGGCAGCGCTACCCGCTCATTGCCCCCGGGTCTATGGATTCGTCGACGGCATGCTCTACCGCGACTGGACATCCGGCACGCCATCGCCGCACTGCGAGCCCGAGTTGGCCCAGGCCGTCACCAGTTATGTCGTGGACCGCAGTCACGCGCTTCGCGTCGCCTCCGACCCGACGTTGTTGCTGCGCGGGCGCCAGCCAGCCTGGGAGGTTGCGGCTATGCTCCTGAGTCCGCTTTTCGGCCGACTCGGCCCGGTCGGGCAAACTGCACTGCTCGAGCGAATCACCCAGAACCTGACCCGCGTTGACACGGCTAGCGTAACCGACGGTCAGACACACGTGCGGCACTGGCAATCGACAGGGCCAACGGGCCCGCTACGCAAGGCGAACTTCCACCAACAGTCGTTCAGCAATCTCGAACTCACGTGTTACGACCCGGTCTTCGACTTGGCTGGTGCGGCCGCCGACCCCCCGTCTGACGACTTCGAGAGGACGCTCCGCCATGAGTATGAGCAGCGCACCGGCGTCAGGATCGACCACGAACGGTGGTTATTGTACCGACTCGCTCAGCTGTGGCGCCTAGACCGTACGCGTGAACTCAGCCGCGATCAATTTCGCGATCGTTCGGCAGACGCCGTACACGACTACTTGTCAGCCGTCTTCGCCGACCTCGGGTCGACGCACGGTCGTATCGGTGGGCCGCTCTGCGCGATCGACTTGGACGGGGTGCTGGAAACCGATCCACTCGGATACCCATGCACGACGCCGACCGGGGCACTCACCTTACGGTCACTGTCGGCCCATGGTTACCGGCCCGTCCTAGTGACCGGCCGAAGCCTCGCCGACACGATTGCTCGTTGCCGGCGTTTCAATCTTGCTGGCGCGGTTGCCGAGTACGGCGCCGCGCTGTACGACCATCGGACCGGGCACTCCACGGACCTGCGCAACAGCGCGGCGGTAGAGAATATGGAGCAAGTACGGAAATTGCTCGGCGAGCACGGAGAGATCGAGGTCGACGAGCGGTATCGGTACGTCGTCCGTGCTCGATCGAGGCATGGCCCCCTTCCGGAAGACCTGACTAGCCAGGTCGCATCGGTCACGAAGTATTCGGTACGGGTAATAAGCGGCGAGGGACAATCCGACTTCGTCCCGGTGGGCATCGACAAGGGTACCGGGTTGCGCGAATTGGTCGGTCGGATCGCAGGTCCCGTAGCGCTGGCCGTCGGCGATTCCACTGAAGACTTGGCGATGCTCGCAGAGGCTGAGATCACCCGCGCGCCGCGCAACGCGAACGCCGCGGTCCGCGCGGCCGGTATTCCGGTGACTCGCGGTGCATATCAGTCCGGACTCGAGGAAGCGTGCGCCGACCTGCTCGGCCATCGGCCCGGCGCCTGCGCGCGGTGTCAGCGCCCGGAGATGCCGAGCCGTACCGCGGTCCTGTGCGCGGTACTCGAGCTGCGCGCTGACGGTATGCGCGGACTCGCTTCCCGCGCAGCCCACCTCACCATGCTCCTCGCCCGGACGTCTCGCTGGTAGCTCCACCGGTCAAGGCGAATTCGTGCAGTTGAACGAATCGCGCAGTGGTGGGCTCGGACCGCCGAGCCGTCCTCCAGCTCGAGGCCCCGCTCCTACATCGCATCACGCGACTACGCCGACCAGAAATCGAGCCAGTCCGAGGCGTCGAGTACGGTCTTCCCCGCCGCGCGCGCAGTATCCTCGGCTGCGCGGACACGGGCGATCAAGTCGGCCGTCGCCGCCTGCAGCCTCGACTCGGCGGCGACCACAGCCGCGGTGTCCGCCGTGATCTCCCCGGGCACAAGCTCGGGCGGCAGGCCCGCCTTGCGCGCGCGGGCAATGACCTTCGCGGCGAGGGATGCCGCGGGCTGGCTCATCGCGACACCGTCGAGGCAGGAGCTCCGGGCCTTCTCTGCTGCCTTCCGGACCTCCCAGGCCCGTTCCTGCTCCGCGATGTCGATCGGGCCGACGACGTCCTCACCGAGGTGGGGACTGCGGTGCACGAGTTTGGCGACCAGTGTCGCGGCCACGTCGTCGACGTCGAAATTGCCCGACGCCGAGGCGATGCGCGAATGGAACAGGACCTGCAGCAGCAGGTCTCCGAGCTCTTCGCGGAGGTCCCCGGGCTCGGCGGACTCGATCGCGTCGAGAACCTCGTACGTCTCCTCGACGAGGTAGTGCGACAACGTGCGGTGTGTCTGCGTCACTTCCCAGCCGCCGTAGCTCCACAACCGGTCCATCACCTCGGCGGCCTCGACGAGGTTGTCGCCCGGGACCTTCGGTGCCGCGATGATCCGGGACCCCCACGCGACCCATTCGCGCACGGTGGGATGGTCGGGATCGGTACTGATCAGGACGGCGGCGCCGGGTGCTGCGGACAGCAGCGCCCGCACGGCCTCGGGCACCTCGTCGGTGAACTCCACTCCGCCGCCGACCACCCCGACGGCTTCCATCGGGATCGTCGTGGGCCGCAACGGGTCGAGCAGGACCACCGTCATCGGGTCAGGCCTCCATCACCACGGACCCGGCGGCCTTGCCGTCCAGCGCGAGCACGAAGTCCGCGATGTACTGCAGCAACTCCACGTCGCGCACCCGCTCGGCGCCGATCCCGCCCGAACCTGCCCGGGGCAGCGGCAGCTGGACCATGCCGGTGGTGGCGCGGTACTGCGCACTCGGGTAGATCCGCTTGAGACGCAGCTGCTTCGAGTCGGGCAGGGCCATCGGCGCGATTTTCAGCTGCGTCCCGACGACGGCGATTTCCTCGAGGCCGTATTCGCGGGCCAGCAGGCGCAGTTTGGCCACCGACACCAGCCGGCGGACCTCCTCGGGGAGCGGGCCGTACCGGTCGACGAGTTCGTCCACGACGGCGGTGATACCGTCGAGTTCGGTGGCGGCCGCGAGCTTGCGGTACCCCTCGAGCCGGAGACGGTCGCTGGTCACGTAGTCCGGGGGGATGTGCGCGTCGACGGGAAGGTCGATCCGCACTTCCTTCGGGGCGTCCTCCGTCGTGATCGGTTTGCCGTCGGCCGCCGCCCGGAACGCCTCGACCGCCTCCCCCACCAGCCGCACGTACAGGTCGAACCCGACCCCCGCCACGTGACCGGACTGCTCGGCGCCCAGCACGTTTCCGGCGCCACGGATCTCGAGGTCCTTCATCGCGACGGCCATGCCCGCGCCGAGGTCGGAGTTCTGCGAAATGGTCGCCAGGCGGTCGTAGGCCGTCTCGGTGAGCGGCTTCTCCGGGGGGTACAGGAAGTACGCGTAGCCGCGTTCACGGCTACGCCCGACGCGACCGCGCAACTGGTGCAGCTGCGACAGGCCCAGCGAATCGGCGCGTTCGACGATGAGCGTGTTGGCGTTGGAGATGTCGAGGCCGGTCTCGATGATGGTGGTGCACACCAGCACGTCGTAGTCCCGTTCCCAGAAGCCCTGCACGGTCCGCTCGAGCGTGTCCTCGTTCATCTGGCCGTGCGCAACGACGACGCGCGCCTCGGGGACGAGTTCGCGGATCCGCTGGGCGGCCTTGTCGATCGAGCTGACCCGGTTGTGGACGTAGAACACCTGCCCGTCGCGCAGCAGTTCCCGTCGGATCGCCGCGGCGACCTGCTTGTCGGCGTATGCGCCGACATACGTGAGGATCGGGTGCCGCTCCTCCGGCGGCGTGAGGATCGTCGACATCTCGCGGATGCCCGCCATGCTCATCTCGAGCGTTCGCGGGATCGGGGTCGCCGACATCGTGAGAACGTCCACGTGGGTGCGCAGCGCCTTGATGTGCTCCTTGTGCTCCACACCGAAGCGCTGTTCCTCGTCGACGACGACGAGGCCCAGGTCCTTCCACCGGATCCCGGTCTGCAGCAGCCGGTGGGTGCCGACGACGACGTCGATCTCGCCGTCGGCCATGCCGGCGACGATCTCCTTGGACTCACCGGTATCCGTGAAGCGGGACAGCCCGCGCACGTTTACCGGGAACGCCGCCATCCGCTCGGTGAACGTCTGCAGGTGCTGCTGGGCGAGAAGCGTCGTCGGCACCAGGACCGCCACCTGCTTGCCGTCCTGCACGGCCTTGAACGCGGCCCGCACCGCGATCTCCGTCTTGCCGTAGCCGACGTCGCCGATGACGACGCGGTCCATCGGCACCGCCTTCTCCATGTCGGCCTTGACCTCGCTGATGACCGTCAGCTGGTCGTGGGTCTCGGTGAACGCGAACGCGTCCTCCATCTCCTTCTGCCACGGGGTGTCCGGGCCGAACGCGTGACCGGGCGCGGCCTGCCGCGCCGCGTACAGCTGGACGAGTTCACCGGCGATCTCCCGAACCGCCTTGCGCGCCTTGCGTTTGGTGTTGGCCCAGTCGGAACCGCCGAGCTTGCTCAGTGCGGGCAGTTCGCCGCCGACGTACCGCGACAGCTGGTCGAGCGACTCCATCGGGACGAACAGCCGGTCGCCTGGGTGGCCGCGCTTGCTGGCGGCGTACTCGATCACGAGGTATTCGCGCCGCGCGCCGCCGATGGTCCGCTCGACCATCTCGACGAAGCGTCCGATGCCGTGCTGGTCGTGCACCACCATGTCGCCGGCCGTCAGGGCCAGCGGGTCCACCTGGTTGCGGCGCTTGGCCGGCAGCCGCTTGCCGTCGCCGACCGCGGCCACCCGGTTGCCGGTGAGATCGGACTCCGTGACGACGACGAGCCCGGGGGTGGTGTCGCCGCCGGGGAAGACCAGGCCGTCGTGCAGCGAACCGCGCAGCACCCCGACCTGACCGCGCGCGGGCTCCGCACCGGGTGCGAGTTCCGCCGCGGGCACCTCGGCCTCGCGGAGACGCTCGAGCACACGATGCGCGGTACCGGCGCCCGCGACCACGATGACCGCGCGCCCGCCCGTGCTGACGTGGGCGCGCAGGCTCACGAACAGTTCGGACAGTAGCTCGTCGGAACCGCGGACCTGGGGTGCCGGGGTGACCGCCAGTTCCAGTTCCTCGCCGTTGCCGGACGCGAGGGGGCTCAGCGTCCACCACGGCAGACCGGCGGTCTCCGCGGATTCGCGGACCTGATTGAGCGAGCGGTAGGCGGAGGCGCCGAGGTCGATGCCGTCGCCCTCGAGCACCGACGTGTCGAGGGGGGCGGCGCCGCCGATCGAGGCCGCCGTCCACGAGGCTTCGAGGAACTCCTGACCGGTGCGCACCAGGTCGGTGGCGCGTGTTCGGATCTTCTCCGGATCGCACAGCAGCACGTGGGCGCTCTCGGGAAGCACGTCGGTGAGCAGCTGCAGCTGCCCCGGCCGCAGCACGGGCAGCAGGGCCTCCATGCCCTCCACCGGGATGCCTGCCGACATCTTGTCGAGCATCTCGACGAGCGTGGCGTCGGCCTGGTTGTCGACCGCGAGCTGCGCGGCCCGATCGCGGACGTCCTCGGTGAGGAGCAGTTCACGGCACGGCGGCGCAATGACGGCGTCGATGTCGAGTTCGGCCAGCGACCTCTGGTCCGCGACGGAGAACGCGCGCAACTCGGTGACCTCGTCGCCCCAGAACTCGACGCGCACCGGATGATCCGCGGTGGGCGAGAACAAGTCCAGAATGCCGCCGCGGACGGCGAACTCACCGCGCTTGCCGACCATGTCGACGCGCGTGTACGCCATTTCGACGAGCCGCTGGATCAGCCCGTCGAAGTCGTGCTCCACCCCCACCCGCAGCGTGACGGGTTCGATCTCACCGAGACCGGGCGCCATGGGCTGCACAAGTGAACGGACGGTGGTGACGACCACCTGGAGCGGCGCCCCGTACGAGCGGTCGTCGGGCCGCGCGAGCCTGCGGAGCACCTCCACCCGGCGACCGACCGTGTCGGCACTCGGCGACAGCCGTTCGTGCGGCAACGTCTCCCACGACGGGAACTGCGCCACGGCGTCGCCGATCATCTCCTGCAGTTCGGCGGTGAGGTCGTCGGCCTCGCGACCGGTCGCGGTGACCAGAAGCAGGTGGGTGCGCTCGGCGAGGGCCGCGGCCACGAACGGCCGGGCGGGTGCGGGCGCGACGATGTCGAGGTGATGCCGCCCGAGGGCCTCGGTCACCTGCGCGACGACGGCGTCGCCCAGCGCGATCTTCGCCAGCCCGGCGAGCGGGGTGTCGGACGAGGGCTCGGCAGCGATGAGCGGGGAAGACAACGACGCACTCCTGAGCAGTGATGACGAACTGCCGGCGAACAGCTCGGGCCGGGACGAGCGGCCAGTTGCGGACTGAGCTAGCCTAGTCGATATCGCACGTCGACGAACCGGGGTCCGGATCAGGTGGCGGCCCGCACCACCGGGGCGACGCTCACCGAGTTCAGCGCCCGCACCTGCCCGGTCACCGACTCGGCCGTCCCGGTCCTGCGCACCGGCACGATCCGAGTGCCGCCGTAAGGCCGACGGTGCGTTCGAGGGCGCGCGCAGGACCGCTGACGAGGTGAACGGCGTCGGCGACGACACCGTCCTCGCCCGACAGCGTGACGGTCACGCTCTCGTAGCCGCGGACCCCGAAACGGTGGACGTGCGTCGCGTCGGTGAAACACCCGAGCAGCGTGTCGAGCGACCACCGGCGGGAAGCGTGCGCGGCGACGGTCACCGGTTCGGCGACGTCGAACGCCCGCGAACCCGTGCGGGTGTGCACCTGCACCCGCAACTCCCCCCACGATCGCGCGGGCGGAAACGTTGTCTTCTCGACGCGGTGGAGCAGCAAAGTCCGGTGCGATCGACCAAGGATGGCATTGTCAGGCAGGTCGACGACCTACAGCCCGACCTCGATGGCTCCGGCCGCCAGCAACTTGCCGATCGTCTCCGCCGAGACCGGACGGCTGAACAGGAATCCCTGGGCCCGATGACATCCCATGTCCAGAAGTTGCCGGGCCGACTCCACGTTCTCGACGCCCTCCGCCACCAACTCCAGGCCGAACGACTCGGCGAGGCCGATGATCGACTTCACGATCGCGCGGTCCTCGGGGTTGGTGTCCAGGTTCATCACGAACCCCTTGTCGATCTTCAATGTCCCCACCGGCAGTGCCTTGAGGTGGCTGAGGGAGCTGTATCCGGTGCCGAAGTCGTCGATCGCGACCTCCACGTCCATCGCGTGCAGTCCCTCGAGCGCTTCACGCGTCCAGGTGAGGTCACTGAGCACTGCGTTCTCAGTGATCTCTAGGCACAGTGCGCCCTTGCGAAGGTCGAACTCCGTCAACGCGTTCGCGACGACGTCGAGAAAATCCAGACCGGCCAACTGCCCTGGTGAGACATTGACGCGGAGATCCAGATCCAGCTCGGGCACCTGCGACCGCCAGTCGGCCCACTGCCGGCACGCCTTCCGGATGACCCAGCGTCCGAGTTCCCCCGCCACATTCGTCGCCTCGGCGACGTCGATGAACGACCCCGGCTGCAGCAGCCCGAGCAACGGATGATTCCAGCGCACGAGGGCCTCCACCCCAATGATCCGGCCGGTCCGAAGGTCGACCTCGGGCTGGTACTCGAGAAACAGCGACTCGTCCGCAATCGCCGCACGCAGACTGAGCTCGATCATGTTGCGTTTCTCGCTCTCCTCCTGCATCTCGTCGGTGAAGACGCTGATCGCGTTACCGCCCTTGGTCTTCGCAACCATGACGGCCTGGTCGGCCTGGCTGAGGAGCGAACTCGTGGTGGCCTTGCCCGGACGCCCCGCCGCGACCCCGATGCTGACGCTGCGGCTGACCACCTCGCGGCCGAGACGCACCCGTTCGGTCACGACGTCGCGGATGTGCTGCGCGCGCCTCTCCGCCTCCTCGAGACCCACCGATCCTCCGAGCACGAGCACGAATTCGTCGCCGCCCAGCCTCGAGACGAGGTCGTCGGCCTCGCTGGTCGATCTGAGCCGGTCCGCGATCGTCGAGATGAACCCGTCGCCCGCCCCGTGACCGAAGAAGTCGTTGAGGGGTTTCAAGCGGTCCAGGTCCAGGAACAGAATGGCGACCGGCCCGGGTTCGGTCGACGCCAGGCGGGTGTCCAGGTGGTGATAGAGGGCGCGCCGGTTGCTGAGCCCGGTGAGGGAATCGTGATCGGCCGAGTAGCGCAATTGCTCCTCTACGACGATGCGGGCCTGGACCTGGGCGAGCAGGGCGGCGATCGCCTTGAGGACGTCGAGCTCCGGCGGCGTCCAGTCGCGGTCGCCGAACTTGATGAATCCAAGCGTGCCCGTCGTCGTCTCGCCGGACAGCAGCGGAACGGCGGCGAGTGACACCTGCGGCACCCCCGACGCCTCGCGCACCCGTTCGTTGTAATCCGGACCGGACACCTCCGGACGGAAGATGGCCACTTCCTTCTGGTGCTCGATCTGGGCGAACGTCGAATCGGCGTCCTTGAAGTAGACGACGCCGAGTGGGTCGGGGTCAGGGATGAAGGGCCGGTTAGGGTATTCCGCGACCAGGACCGTCGCCGCGATCTCGTGGTCCGTGAAACGGAGAAAGCTGGTGTCGACCTCGAAGTGCTCCACGAGATCCTGCAGCACGCGGGTGGCCACGTCCTTGAACGAGACCGCATCGACAGGCGTGAGCCGGGACGCCACGGTTGTCACCAGGGTCTCGAGCTTTTCGGTTTGCTTCTCGGTGTTCACGGGCCCTCCTGTCGTTACGATATCCGCCTTCGCACCCGGTCGGCACGGCGCTCGCTCCGGACCGACGGGCCCGGCGCATGGCTGAGCCGTAACACCATGGCGAGCTCCTCATCTGCCTTCGCTCCGACGACGTCGAACAATTCTTCCCGCAGCCTCTCCAATGGTGCCGCATACCGCGGTGAGAGTTGTTCGAGATCCGCACTTTCCACACCGTAGAGAAACACCGGCGAAATCGGCTGAACGGCGAGGCCGAGTGCCTGCGCGTGGATCCACACGCTTTCGGTCGCCTCACCGCCGCGCACATAGTCCCGTGAGGTGCTGCCGGGAATCGCGACGACCGCGACAGCCGAGCTCGAGGCGATGCGGTCCGCAGTGGACTTGCCCAGCGACTGTCCCGCGTCCTGTGCGCCGAGTCGTTCCATGACCTCGGGTCTCCGCAACAGTGCGAGCGTCGACAGTTCCGCCGAGTCGAGTTCCAGCGCGCGCACGTCGATGCCGGTCTCGACCGAATCCCGGGGTGGCCACCGCAACTCGCCGATCATCTCGCGGTGCAGGATGGGTGTGAGGAAACGGATGCGGTCCGACTCCGCCAGGATGGCGCCGATCGCCGCGATGTCGTCCCGGTCGGTGACCAGGCAGAGGCGGGCGCCTTCGCGAGCCGCGGCCTCCGCGAGAAGGCCGGCCTGCGAGTCGTCCAACGGCCGGGGAGCGCCCAGCCTGCGGTTGGTGGTCCGGTCGAGCATGTGCTCGTAGCGGTCGCCGAGTTCCCGGTCCTTCCCGCTGCCGAACGTCATCGTGGCGACGAGAAGCCCCGGATCGCCGTCGTGGACCGTCACGGCGCCGAGAATCCCGGCGGCGGACGCGGCGATCCGAGCGTTGTGCAGCGCGGCGCCGACCGCGACACAACTGCCGCGGTACCCGACGTCCATGGCCGTCGTGTGCTCGGGGGCCAGGGAGATGGTCAGTCCCGCGTCTTCCGCCGCGATCGTCCACGGCTGCACGTTGCCACCGGAAGGCGCGCGGGCCGCGGCATTGACGACGGCGTCGACAGCGTCCTGCGGAACCGCCGCTGTGCCCCGGCCCACGGGATGCTCCGGCAGGTCCTGCGGCAGCGGCGGATCGGCGAGGGCGTCGAGATTCTCGTCCAGATCCATCCGGCACCGACCCGACGCGAGCGGCTGCCCGAGCCCGATGCGCCGCACCGCCGCCGCGACCTGCGCCCCACCGAGCAGCACTTCGCCCCCGAGCTGGGGCCACGTGGAGATGGTTTCGTCCACCTCCACCAACGACGCCGCCATCGACGCCGACAACTGTCCGGCGTCGAGAATCTGCAGCACGAGCGGAAACTTGTCCCGCGAGCCGAGACCCGCCAGCGATTCCACGTCGACGTCACCGATCACTCCGTGGAACGCGGGTCGATCGGGTTCGACGTCGAAACGCTCGACGTCCAGCAGACCCCGGTCACTGGTCGCCATCAACACCGGTAACCCCCTGCGCCTGGCCTCCCGCCGCAGGGACACCTTGACGTCGAGGGAGTCGCATTCGTCGATCACCACGTCCGTGCCGTCTAGAAATTCGGCGACCGATTCGACGTCGAGACCGTCCTTCCATAACGTCACAGTGACGTAGGGGTCGATCTCAGCGATACGGCGGGCAGCGACCACAGCTTTGTTCACGCCGAGGTCCAGAACGGTGCCCGGAACCCGGTTCAGGTTGGACAACTCGAGGGTGTCGAAGTCCGCGAGCCGCAGGCCGCCGCACGCACCTTCCAGCGTGAGAGCCAACGCAACAGCGTGACCGACGCTCAGACCGACGATCCCGACGGTCACGTCCCTGAGGCGTTCCTGCTCCTGCGCGGTGATCTTGTTCCGGTTCCGGTCCAACCGCAGCCGCCGGAACGACGTGGGGCCGAGCAGACGCACCACGGTCCGTCGCCACGAGTAGTACGCCCACACCGAAGCCTCGTCCAACACGTCGGGTCCCGGTGTGGGAACGAGGGAACGCAGAGCGTCCCTCTGGTGGTCGAGCCGATCGATGAAGACTACCGCGGGGTCGCCGCGGAGGCGGTCGAGTACCGACGCGTCCCCGGAGTGGCCCTCGTCGAGCAGCAGTGCGGTGTACTCACCATGGGTTTCGTTCACGAGACGCTCCGCATCGGCCGGACGACGCCTCCTCCCGTCCCCGTCGCGATGGCTGCCGACGGTGTCGGTCGGGACGCCGTGAGTAACAGTTGGGCAAGCTGCATGGCTTCGGCGCGGCCCCTGCGCCTACTCCGATCCCACCACATCAGCCGCGTCTCGTACCGGTCATCCGGATAGGGCACGGGAGCGATGTGGTCGGCCACCACCCCACCGGTGGTTCGCCACGTGTCCAGGACGTGGGATGCGGCGGTCGCGAGCATGAACTGGACGTCGAGCAGATCCATCGCGAAGGTAGCAAAACGGCCCAATGCACCGACGAGTTCACCGCGCCGGGCGGCGGTGTCCGACACCCATGCGCCCTTCGCCTCCACGACACCGAACGGCAGCCGGTCCTCGATCATCCGGCGGACAGCGGGTGCTCCGGGATCGTTTGCCCATTCCATGATCGCATGCGCCTGACCTGCGTAAATGTACGGTCCCTGCGCACGAACGCCCGCTGCAACGGAGCCGTTCGGCTCGATGGCGACGAAGAAGATCGCGGTGGTGTCGCCGTCCTGAATCCGGCGGTACTCGAGAGCCTTCTCGGCGCCGTACTTGCGATAGCCCGCTACCGCCCCCTCGAGATATGCTTCCCACAGCTCAGGCTCCTCGGAGGGCTGGGCCACGACGAAGCGACACTCCGACCGGGGATCCCACACGCTCAGGGTTCGGTCTATTAGGGTATCTGTCGACAGTGCGTCGACCTGCGGACGCGACAGCTGTTCAACTGGCATTGGCTTTCCCATCGGAGTCGGTGCGGCAATTCCGGGGACTCACGGGTTACGTAAAGACCCCAAGAACTGGACACACGAACCCGGTCACAGCCCCGCGGCTACTTATTTTCCGCGTTTACGCCGGATTTGTCACCTGAGACGCCAGAAACGCGCTCAAAAACAAACTTCAGGTCGGTAATTGTCGCCCTGCAATTAGATGAGGGAAATG
Organism: Rhodococcus sp. T7; assembly: GCF_009872365.1. Classification (NCBI taxonomy): domain Bacteria; kingdom Bacillati; phylum Actinomycetota; class Actinomycetes; order Mycobacteriales; family Nocardiaceae; genus Rhodococcus; species Rhodococcus sp. T7. The sequence continues at coordinate 19,894 of NZ_WXYH01000346.1, read as the reverse complement.
AACAGCTCGACGTTGTTCGGAGCGCGGAAGACCTCGATCTCCTCCGCGTAGGCGCGCTCGATGCGCCCTTCCTTCTCCGCCAGCTCGGCTTGAATCCACACGTCCTCGATCGGGTCGGACGACCGCCCGTCGGGTGTGAACTTGGCGAAGTAGCCGGCCGGGACGCGCACCAGCGCGTCGCCGACCTCGAGATGACCGAGGTCGATACACCGATATCCGATCACGGCGGTCCACCCCAGATCCGGGACCGCAACATATACGGTGATCAGCTCCGTGGTGCCGCGTTGCTGGATGCGCTCGCGGGTGAACTTCATCAGATCGGTCGAATGTGCCGACGAACCGAGCTCCGTGCGCGGCAGAACGAGCCCCCCGAAGTCGGCGGACTCACGCTTGACGATCTCGAAACTCATTGCAGCCCCTGCATCCTGGCGGGTGGCACTATCGCCACATACAAATCGATCCCGAAGGCATGCGGGTAGAACTCGAAGTCGCCGGTGTAGGACCGTTGAATCTGCTGCGATTCCTCCGCGTCACGAATCTGCCCCCAGAGCGCATCGAACAGGTCGGGAAAGGTGCCGACCGAGGAGAACTTCGCATAGGTCCCCGCAGGAATCCGTGAGACCAGGTGCCCGCGCCCGACCTGATCGATCGAAGTGCACTCGTAGCCCACGATCTGCGTGTAGTACGAATTGATCTCGGGAGCATGGTCGACATAGGCAGACGCCAAAGGCTTGTCCACGTTCTGCGCCAGAAGGGTAGACCACGTCTTCTCGAGATCCTTGTCACGCGCTTTCCCCAGCGCCCTCTTCGGGCTGCGGACGGCCAATCCGGCGACAAGCGTCGCTTCGCGGTCGACTATGACGAACGGCATCGGGCACCCTCCGATGTCACCGAAACTGGGGCTTGCAATGGCACTTAATCTTTCGCCCGCCGATAATTCGGGGACGAGATTTCACAATACATCCTCCGGCATACGGCGACTGCGCCATTAGTCCGCAAAGCTCTGCGCCAAATTGGCCAAACCGTTGCTACACCTACGCGTTCCCCTCGACGAAGGGTCGGCCACCGTTTTGACCCCAAAATACATACTTGTAGTCTTCTTTTAGCGGGTTTATTCGATTCGAAGTGTGCTTCCCGAATGCCCGTGTCCGGCTTGCGAAGCATTGACAAACTAACGCCGATCGACGGCCGTAGCGGAACCTCTTCCCGCGAAAGCGATCTTCTAGCGCAGGAGGCGGCGCGACGCGAACTGGCGGAAGTACACGAGCTTCGACGGCTCGACCAGACCGGGAAGGATGAAGTACCACACCCGTTCTATGCGACGCGGCAGTTCGTCGAAGGCGCCGGTCGCGCTCGCGACGACGTGGGCCCCCAGGAGCGACCCGAGTAGGAACGTGGACAGCGTGGCCGTCGAGACGTCGTCCTCCGCGAGGATGTCGCCCTCCTCGACCGCGCGGGTGACGAGTCGTTCGAAACCCTGCTGCCACGACGCCACGACGTTGCCGTGCGTTCCCTGGTAGTCGCCGATCTCGTGCTGCAGCCGCAACATCGCGGCAACGATCGGATCGGAACTTGCCGCCTCGATCGCCACGTAGGACAGGGCGACGAGCGCCTCCATTGCCGGCGTCGGCCCGTCGCTCACGGACGTCATGCCTGCTGTGAGACGGATCTGGCCCTCGTCGATGACACCGCGGGCGAGATCTTCCTTGGAACTGAAGTGGAAGTACAACGCACCTTTGGTCACACCGGACTGCTCGATGATCTCGTTGAGACCCGCATTCGCGTAGCCGAGCCTCAAGAACACGTCGGCCGCCGCCATGAGGACCGAAGCCCGAGTTACCTCTGCTCGAACCTGTCTCGCCATCGACTGCCTCCCGAACAACCCCCCCGACGGGGCGCGCAAACTCCAGCGAACCCTAGCACTTGACAGGCTCAGCCCTCCGGAAGTTGAACCGCGAGTCGGAAAACGAGAACACGTTCACCGAGGGGTCGTGCGAGGCAGATCGGTGCCCAGCTGCGGATCCGCCTCGAGATTGGTCAGCCCGTTCCAACACAGGTTGACGAGATGCGCGGCGACGACCTCCTTCGGCGGCGTCCGCTCGTCCAGCCACCAGGTAGCGGTGGTGGACACCATTCCGACCAGCGCCTGCGCGTACAGCAGGGCAAGATCCGGATTGAAGCCACGCCGCGAGAAGTCGCCGGCGAGGATGTGCCCGACCTGGCCGATGGCCTCGTTGAGCAGGCTCGAATACGTTCCGTCCGGCGCTGCCACCGGCGAATCGCGAACGAGGATGCGGAATCCGTCGGTGTGCTCCTCCACGTAGGTGAGCAGCGCCAGCGCCACCCGCTCGACCCGGATCCGGGAGCGGTTCTGCTTCAGCGACGACGTCACCATCTCCAGTAGCCGCGACATCTCCCGATCCACGACCACGGCGTAGAGGCCCTCCTTGCCACCGAAGTGCTCGTAGACGACCGGCTTGGAGACGTGGGCCCGCTGCGCGATCTCCTCGATCGACGTCGCCTCGTAGCCGCGCTCGGCGAACAGGGCACGACCGATCTCGATCAACTGCTCCCGGCGTTGCGTACCGGTCATCCGGGTGCGGACCGCTCGCTCGGGGGTCGCGTCCACGTCCGTGGGTCGGGGCACCGAGGCACCATCCTTTCCTGACACTCGCGACGACGAAGTGCCGCGGGCAGCGGAAACACTGCAGGTAGCACCCACTCTATCGGGACGACCGAGACAAATTTCCGGAGCGGTTCGACGGGCGGCGGGTCGGCATGCGAGGATTCTCTCGCGCAAACGGGCGTGACACCCCGTGTGTGTGGCAATCCGCCGTAGTGTAATGGCAGCACCTCTGATTTTGGTTCAGATAGTTCAGGTTCGAGTCCTGGCGGCGGAGCAGAAGCCTGCGGAGAGAATTCCTGCAGGTGGAGCTGTCGAGAACAGCAAGAGCGGAACGACCCAGAGGGAGCTTCATGCCAGTGCAGACCGCCGTGGTCGTCCTCGCCGCCGGCGCGGGAACTCGGATGCGGTCGAAGACCCCCAAGGTGTTACACACCCTGGGTGGACGCACGATGCTGGCGCATTCCCTGCACGCCGCCGCGGAGGTCGATCCGACGCACCTCGTCACCGTCGTCGGTCACGACAAGGAACGTGTCGGAGATGCCGTCAGCGCTCTCGAGGCCGAACTGGGCCGCCCCGTCGCAGTCGCCGTCCAGGACGAGCAGAACGGCACAGGCCATGCCGTCGAATGCGGCCTGACTGCCCTGCCCGCCGATTTCCGCGGGACCGTCCTGGTCACCGCCGCGGACGTCCCCCTGCTCGACGGCCGCACCCTGCACACTCTCGTCGACGAGCATCGCAGCGAACCCACCCCCGCGGCGGTTACGGTGCTGACCTTCACCGCCCCCGAGCCCCGGGGCTACGGCCGGATCGTCCGTCTCCCCCACGACGGTGAGATCGCCGAAATCGTGGAGGAGGCCGACGCCACGGAGGAGCAGGCAGCCATCACCGAGGTCAACGCCGGTGTGTATGCGTTCGATGCCGAGTTCCTGCGCTCCGCACTCGGGCAGCTCAACGCGAACAACGCGCAGGGCGAGCTGTACCTGACCGACGTCGTCAAGATCGCCCGCGAGGCCGGCGCACCCGTCTTCGCCGCCCACCTGGCCGACTCCGCGAAGGTCGCAGGCGCCAACGACCGCGTCCAGCTGTCGAGGCTCGCCGCCGAACTCAACCGCCGGACCGTCGAGAGCTGGATGCGGGCCGGGGTCGCCGTCGTCGATCCGGCGACCACCTGGATCGACGTCGGCGTCACGCTGGCTCGCGACGTCACCATCCACCCGGGCGTGCAACTGCTCGGCACCACCTCCGTGGGTGAGGACGCCGTCATCGGTCCCGACACCACCCTCACCGACGTGTCGGTGGGCGAAGGCGCCAGCGTGGTGCGCACCCACGGTTCGGAATCGACGATCGGCGCAGGCGCCACCGTCGGTCCGTTCACCTACCTGCGTCCCGGCACCGTCCTCGGTGAGTCCGGCAAGCTCGGCGCCTTCGTCGAGACGAAGAACGCCGACATCGGGGCGCACTCCAAGGTTCCTCATTTGACCTACGTGGGTGACGCCACGATCGGCGAGTACAGCAACATCGGTGCGTCGAGCGTGTTCGTCAATTACGACGGCGTCGGCAAGAGCCGTACGGTGGTGGGGTCACACGTCCGGACCGGATCGGACACCATGTTCGTCGCTCCGGTACAGGTCGGTGACGGTGCTTACACCGGTGCCGGCACGGTGCTGCGTTTCGACGTACCGCCGGGGGCACTCGCAGTCTCCGGAGGCAAGCAGCGCAATATTGAGGGCTGGGTGCAACGAAATCGGCCCGGTACCGCCGCCGCCGAGGCGGCGTCCGCTGCGGAACCGCACCACAGTTCAGATCTGCACGAAACCGAGAAGCAAGATTTAAAGGATGGCATAGAGCAGTGACCGCGAATTGGATCGACAACCAGAAGAACCTCATGCTGTTTTCTGGTCGCGCGCATCCGGAGCTGGCCGAACAGGTCGCGAAGGAACTCGACGTGCGGGTCACCCCGCAGACTGCCCGTGACTTCGCGAACGGCGAGATCTTCGTCCGTTTCGAGGAGTCGGTCCGCGGTTCCGACGCCTTCGTGCTGCAGAGCCACCCGGCCCCGCTGAACACGTGGGTGATGGAACAGCTGATCATGATCGACGCGCTCAAGCGCGGATCGGCCAAGCGCATCACCGCGGTCCTGCCGTTCTACCCGTACGCCCGCCAGGACAAGAAGCACCGCGGCCGTGAGCCCATCTCGGCTCGCCTGATCGCCGACCTCCTCAAGACGGCGGGCGCTGACCGCATCATCACGGTCGACCTCCACACCGACCAGATCCAGGGCTTCTTCGACGGCCCTGTCGACCACATGCACGCCCAGGGTCAGCTCGCCGAGTACATCCGCGGCAACTACGGCACCGACAACATCGCCGTCGTCTCCCCCGACTCCGGTCGCGTCCGGGTCGCCGAGAAGTGGGCCGACACCCTCGGTGGCGCGCCGCTGGCGTTCATCCACAAGACGCGCGACCCACTGGTGCCCAACCAGGTGAAGTCCAACCGCGTCGTCGGTGACGTCGAGGGCCGCACCTGCATCCTCATCGACGACATGATCGACACCGGTGGAACCATCGCCGGCGCCGTGAAGATCCTCAAGGAGGCCGGCGCGGGCGACGTGATCATCGCCGCCACCCACGGCGTCCTGTCCGACCCGGCGGCCGAGCGCCTCGCCGCGTGTGGTGCGCGGGAAGTCATCGTCACCAACACGCTCCCGATCGAAGAGTCGAAGAAGTTCCCCACCCTCACGGTGCTGTCCATCGCGCCGCTGCTGGCTCGCACGATCAAGGAAGTTTTCGAGAACGGCTCGGTCACGTCGCTGTTCAACGGCAACGCCTAGGCGCTTCGCGCCTGTGAGTGGTCGACGCGTCCAGGGACTCGTCAACCACTCACAGGCGTAGCCTTGCCCGTGTGTTCACCGGGATCCCCACCGCTGCTCTCGACTTCTACGAGGACCTCGAGGCAGACAACAGCAAGAGTTTCTGGACCGCGCACAAATCCGTCTACGACGACTCCGTGCGCGCCCCCATGACCGCACTGCTCGCGGAACTCGAATCGGAGTTCGGCGCGGGCAAGGTGTTTCGCCCCTACCGCGACGTCCGGTTCTCGAAGGACAAGACGCCCTACAAGACCCATCAGGGCGGATTCGTCGAGACCCGCCCCGGCGTGGGCTTCTACGTGCAGATCGACGCGGCCGGGCTGTTCGTCGCGGGCGGCTTCTACTCGCATACTCCGCTGCAGGTCGGGCGCTTCCGTGACGCCGTCGACGACGACCGCAGGGGCCGCGAACTCGTCCGGCTCGTGAAGAAGGTCCGGTCGTCCGGTTTCGAGATCGGCGGCGACACGCTGAAGACGCGACCCCGCGGCGTCGCCGAGGACCACCCGCGCCTCGAGCTGATGCGGCACAAATCGCTCACCGCCAGCCGCAGCTACCTCTCCCCCGACTGGATCGAAACTCCCCGCGCCGCTGACGAAGTGCGCACCGCCTGGCGTTCGATGCGCCCGCTCGTCGACTGGCTGACCACGGTGATCGGCGCCGGAGAATGAAACTTACCGGTCGGGAAAACATGTGTGGCACACAACGTTTCCTCGGCATTTTCCGGGCGTTGGCATGATCTTCGTCACGCTTGTCCGCAGAACCGCAGGTCGTACTTACGGCGATGTGACTCGCACGCGCGAATTCCCCTACTGTGGCTCGTCGTGATCGACGCGCAGACTCTCTCCGGCCCTATCGATATCGCTGCAATTCGAAACGTCCGGCGTTGGTCGCCGGGAGCGTGCGTATGGTGCGGAGACGACAACGCAGTCGAGATGTTCCGTAACGAACCTCGGTGTGGCACTTGCCGCGAGAAGGAAACGGTCATCGACGAGGCCCGCCGCTTCCTTGGCATGTACGGTCTGCGTCCACTCGGCGGCACGTTGCAGTCCGACGACGACGAAGAGCGCGAGCACCGGGTCAACGCCCGCGACGCGCGCCGCGACCTCAACGAGACGAAGCTCTCGGAACTCCCGGACCCGGCCGCCGTGCGCAAGGCCCTCCGCCCTCGGGCTGCCAGTGTGGTGTCGGAGCCGCGCAGCACCGCCCATTCCGGAACGTCGTCGGCCACCGCGTCGTCCCGCCCGAGCGCGTCCCGCACGTCCGCGACGCCGCCGGTGGCACCGGTGCGCACCGACGCCGTCGACGTCGCTGCGCTCGAATCGCGCGTCACCGGACTGCTCGATCAGCTCTCGACCATCGACGCGCAGATGAATCTGATCGGTGAGCCCGCCGGCCTCGCCGCACGCGCCCGGATCAGCGACCTCGAGAAGCAGCGCGCCACCGTGCTCCGCACCCTCGCGGCACTGGAGAAGGCCCGGATAGCGGCCGGCCAGTAGGCCACACTGCCCGGGCTGCCGCAGGGTGATACCGTCGCCCTTCGTGCAGCCCGCCTCCTCTCCCACCGCGCTGGTCATCGACGCGAAGAAACCGCCGATGGGCCCGATGCTGGTGACGCCCAACGCCCGGATCAACGGCTTTCCCGTGCCGCTTCGGTGGGGTCACAACGTCATTCCGGCGCCTCCCGGTGTGCACCACATCGAGATCGCGGTCCCGTGGATCTGGGAGCAGGGCAAGGCGCAGATCACCGTCGACAACCGGTATCACCCGGCTCCCCCGGTGTATTACGCGTCGCCGTTCAGCAGTTTCAGCAAGGGCGCCATCGACCATCGGCCGGTGAAGAATCCCGGCCTGCTCGGGTTGCTGCTCATTCTCACCCCGGTACTCGTCGTGATCCTCGCCGTGGTGGCGTTCGCCCTGTTCGGCTAGGTACCCGGCATCGCACCATTGACACTTCTGCCGATGTGTCTCACCATCGATACATGACCGCACATGTGTCGAGCGTCTCGTTCGTGCCGAGGTCCGGACCCACGTGGCGCGCCCCGTGGCAGATGTACGCTGCGCTGCGCGACCACGACCCCGTCCATCACGTCGTCCCCGAGAACGGCCCCGGGAACGACTACTGGGTGTTGTCCCGGCACGCCGACGTCTACGCCGCCGCCCGCGACGCCGAGACGTTCTCGTCCGCCGCCGGCCTCACCACGACGTACGGCGAGCTGGAGAAGATCGGCCTGCAGGACAATCCGCCGCTGGTGATGCTCGACCCGCCCGACCACACCGCGTTCCGCCGCCTCGTGTCGAAGGGATTCACCCCGCGGCAGGTCACGGCCGTCGAACCGGCGGTCCGGGCGTTCGTGGTGGAGCGCCTCGAACGACTGCGGGAAGCCGGCGAGGGGGATGTCGTGAAGGAGCTGTTCAAGCCGCTGCCGAGCATGGTCGTTGCCCACTACCTCGGCGTCCCCGAGGAGGACCGGGCGCAATTCGACGGCTGGACCGATGCCATCGTCGCGGCCAACGCGCAGGGCGACACGCTGCAGGCGACGAGTGCGGTCACCGATCTGATGGGCTACTTCGGCGGACTGATCGAGCGGCGGCGCACCGACCCCGGAGACGACACGGTCTCACACCTCGTCGCGAGCGGGATGGGGGCCGACGGCGATCTCACCGGACTGCTCTCCATCCTCGGTTTCGCGTTCACGATGGTCACCGGCGGCAACGACACGACCACCGGAATGCTCGGCGGCGCAGTCCAGTTGCTCACCGAACACCGCGATCAGCGCCGCGATCTGATCGACAACCCGGAGCTCGTCGGCGACGCCGTCGAGGAACTACTGCGGCTCACGGCCCCCGTCCAGGGCCTCGCCCGCACTGTGACCCGCGACGTCGAGATCGAGGGCACCGCCATCCCCGAGGGCCGGAAGGTGTTCCTGCTGTACGGCTCCGCGAACCGCGACCCGCGCCGGTTCGGACCGGATTCGGAGGAGCTGGACGTGCGCCGCAGACCGACGCAGATCCTCACGTTCAGTCACGGGGCCCACCACTGCCTGGGCGCGGCCGCGGCCCGGATGCAGGCCCGGGTCGCGCTGGAAGAACTGCTGGCCCGCTGCCCCGACTTCACCGTCGACGTCGACGCCGTCGTCTACGCCGGGGGCAACTATGTGCGCCGCCCGACGAGCGTCCCGTTCCGGGTGCGCGAATGAACGCCGACTGGATGCGCGACGAACGCCCCCGCCTCGCCGCCGAGCGACTTCTCGACGTCGCCGCGCAGCTGTACGTCGAGAAGGGCATCGCCGCTGTCGGCATGGCCGACGTCGCCCGGGCGGCCGGATGTTCCCGTGCCACGCTGTACCGCTATTTCGACAGCAGGCAGGCGTTGCAGCTGGCGTTCGTCCACCGCGAGGCGCGGCGCATCGGTGCACTGGTCGCGGACGAGGTGTCCGGGACCGCCGACCCGAAGGGCGTGATCGTCGAGGCGATGCTGGCCGCGATCCGGCTGGTGCGCGCCGACCCGGCCCTGGCCGCGTGGTTTCAGCTCGGCGACTCGGGCCTGGCCGCGCAGATCGCGCACTCGTCGGACGTCATCGAGTCGTTGGGCACCGCCTTCCTCGGGCAGGCGGGGTTCTCGGGAGAGGAGACGTCCCGGAAGGCCCGCTGGCTCGTCCGGATCATCGTCTCCCTGCTCACCGTCCCGGGCGTCGACGACACCGACGAACGCACCATGCTCGAGCAGTTCGTCGCCCCAGCACTGGCCGCACACGATGCGGACGAACGGGACGCCCGTTCGATCTGACGCGACGAGCGTCCCGTTCGTAGGGCAGGTGAGCGGCAAAGCGTGCGGCGGCACACTACGCCACTCACGTGGGGGTCACCTCCGCGCGGCGCACACCAGCGCGAATCGCGCGTCCGGGTCGGTCCAGACACGGTCGACGCCGAATCCCGCCTCCGCCAACTCCAGTCGAATGCCGTCGAGGGTGAACTTGGCGGAGATCTCCGTCCGCAGCTGCTCACCCGCGGCGAACTCGACGTCCAGATCAAGCTCGGCGATGCGGATCGACATCGCACGCTCGGCCTCGAGCCGCATCTCGATCCACTCGTTGCCGGCGTCCCACAGCGCGACGTGCCGGAACTCGTCCACCGGGAAGTCCGCGTCGAGTTGAGTGTTGAGTACCTGCAGCACATTGCGGTTGAACTGTGCGGTCACCCCGGCGGCGTCGTCGTATGCGGGGACGAGAACGCCGGGATCGACGACCAGCCCGACGCCGAGGAGGAGGTGCTCCCCGGGTTCGAGGACGTCGGCGATCCCGGAGAGGAACTCGGCACGCTCGGCGGGCACCATGTTTCCGAGGGTGCCCCCGAGGAATGCGATCGTGCGGCGACCACCGCGCGGAAGATGGTGCAACGACTCGGTGAAGTCGCTGACGACACCGCGTACGGTCAGATTCGGGAACTCCGTTCCAATCTGCTCCGCCGCCCCCTCGAGCGCGGATACCGACACGTCCTGCGGCACGTAGGTGTGGAGGGTTCCGTGCCGGGTGCCGGCGTCGAGCAGCAGCCGGGTCTTCTCCGAGGACCCCGACCCGAGCTCCACGAGGATCTCCGGCGCCGCGACCTCGGCGATCTCCCCCGAATATCTTCTGAGCAGTTCCCGTTCCGTGCGCGTCGGGAAGTACTCGGGTAACGCGGTGATCTGCTCGAACAGTTCGCTGCCGCGGGCGTCGTAGAAGTATTTGGGCGGCAGCCACTTCGGGCTCGACGTGAGCCCGACTGTGGCGTCCTTGCGGAGTGCGGCCTTCAGCTGTTCGGGCTGCAGGTACACCTCGAGGGTCGGTGTGGTGGTCATCGTGCTCCCATCTCGAGCGGGGTGACGATCAGGTGTCCGGGACGTGCGCTGACGAAGTGACGGTCCGGAATCGATTGCCACGCGGGGTCGTCGTCGTAGGGTTCGGACATCACGATGGCCCGTTCGTCGTCGACGAGCGCCGACAGCGAGTGATGCCAGGTGGTGGCCCACAGTTCCGTGCCGTTGCCCAGCAGCAGATTCAGTCGCGAGTTCGGGGCCGCAGCGACGACGGACTGGACGAGTGCACTCATCGCCTTCTCGGGGTCCTGCTCGCCTAGCGCCCGGCGCAGCAGCAGCCACAGCGCGGCCGAATCGGTTGGCGCCTCGAGTTGCAGCAGATCGGCCACGGGCAGTTCCGCGGCGATCCCGGCGAGCGACTCGGGCCACCCGCGCACCACCCCGTTGTGACTGAAGGCCCAGGTGTCGTCGGAGAACGGTGCGCAGGCCGTGTGCTGCACGGGCATACCGATCGTCGCCGACCGGGTGGCGGCGACCACGGCGTGGGAGCGGATGTTCGGCAACATCTCTCGCACGACGGGATCCGACCACAGCGGCGCGGCACTGCGGTAGCGGGAGAATCCGTCCGCGCCCCACCACCCGAAGCCGAACCCGTCGGCGTTGACGGTTCCGCCGCCCCTCATGTCGCGTGGCGCGTAGGACTGGTGCAGGAGCGAGTTCTCGCCGCAACCGACGAGGTCGGCCACTGATCGTTCCGGTCCCAGATAGCCCAGGTGTCGGCACATCTCAGCGGTCGTCTCCCGGAAGGTCCCGGGCACAGCGGAATCCGGAGAAGATCTGCCTGCGGATCGGGTGGTCCCAGTTGCGGAACGTCCCGCGGCACGCCACCGGATCGGTGCCGAACGAACCGCCGCGCAGTACGCGGTAGTCGCCGCCGTAGAACACCTCCGAGTATTCGCGGTACGGGAACGCCGCGAAACCGGGATAGGGCTCGAAGGGCGACGACGTCCACTCCCATACGTCCCCGATCAGCTGATGCACGCCGAGCGGGGACGCCCCCGACGGATATGCCCCGACCACCGCGGGTCCGAGGTGGCGCTGCCCGAGGTTGGCCAGCGACGCGTCGGGTTCGCCGTCCCCCCAGGGGAATCGGCGCGAACGGCCGCTGAAGGGATCCCACCGCGCCGCCTTCTCCCATTCGGCCTCCGTCGGCAGCCTCTTGCCGTCCCAGCGCGCGAACGCCTCGGCCTCGAAGAAGCAGACGTGCACCACCGGTTCCTGGGGATGAATCGGCTCGGTGACCCCAAACCTGCGGCGCCACCACGTTCCGCAGCCGTCGTTCTCCAAGAACTGGGGTGCTTCCAGCCGCGCGTCGAGGCGATGGGCCCACCCCCGCTCGCTCCACAACTCGGGGCGCGCGTACCCGCCGTCGTCGACGAACTCGAGGTAGCGGCCGTTGGTGACGGGGACGGCGTCGATCACGAACGCCGGAACGTGCACCGGATGTGCGGACCTCTCGTTGTCGAGCGCCCACGGATCGTCCGACGTTCCCATCGTGAATTCGCCGGACGGAACGACCACCTCGTCCTCGGCGATCGCCCCACCGACACGCGGCGCGCTTTCCGCGGTCAACACCGCTGCACCGGAACGTAGTTGGTGGGTGGCGAGCATCGTCTCGGCGTGCTGCTGCTCGTGTTGCGCGATCATGCCGAACGCGAATCCGTTCTCCTCGAGCGGGCGGCCCCGGAACGTGCTGCCGTCGAGGACGTCCCACGCCTTGTCTCGGACGGTACGGAGGTATTCCCTGGCCTCGTCCGGGTTCAGCAGCGGCAGGGAGGGCCGCGAGTTCCTGGAATGTTTGAACGCGTCGTACAACTCGTCGATGTCGCGGCGGACGGGTTCGCGGCCGCCGACGTCCCGTACGAGCCACAGTTCTTCCTGGTTGCCGATGTGCGCGAGATCCCACACGAGCGGGCTCATCAGCGGGGAATGCTGCGCGACGAGGTCTTCCCCGTCGACACAGTCCGTCAACCCGGCGGTGCGCTCCCGTGCCCGTGTCAGCACCGTCTCGATCTTCTCGCGAGTTCCCATCAGCGTTCCTCGCTCGGGGCCTGGCCCCGGCAACATCGTTCGGCGGCGGTGTCGAGCAGTCTGACGAATTCGGGGTCGGGCGAGTACGCCGCCGCCAGCGACAGCAGAGCTGTTGCCGCAGCACGCAGTTCGAGGTCGGCCAGGCCGAACTCGGCGGCGTCCCGCCAGCGTTCGGCGGTGGGCAGGGCCGCGGCGAGCGCCTCGGCCATCGCTCCCGGTCCCGACAGCAGTGCGTCGATAGCTGCGATCGGGACCCGCCACTGGTCACCGGGTTGCGCGTCGAGGTAGCGCACCTCGAGATGCCCGGCTGCGCGAACCGGCGGGAACAGCGTGGTGAGGTGATAGTCGAGGTCGGCGGACGTCGGGCGTCCGATCACGTCGTCCAGCGCCCCCTCCACCCAGTCCGCGAAAGTTGCACCGTCGGGCGCCGTCCAGTCCGGTCCGTCGTTGCGGATGCACAGCAACGGAACGTCCAGCACCCACGCCGCATAGTCCGCGCTGTGCGGGGGCCCGGTGGTTCGCGGCGAATCGAGTTCGAGCCACGTCCGCATCCGCTGCGACGCCCACTGCCCGTCGGGTACCCCGTAGAGCCGCGGTGAACACGCGAACGCCGCGATCAGCGCGGGTCCGACCGCATGCAGCAGGTGCCACCGCTTCTCCACGGCAACCGGATCGACTCCGGCGTCCACGCTGATCTGGGTGGCGGCGGTATTGCACATCATCAGTTTGCCGAAGGGCCCGATGCCGGTGAAGCGGGATTCCATGGCGCAGTACCGCGGTGACTGGAGGAGACGCTGAGCGGGCCTGCGGGTGTCCGCGGCCTCGGACGACATCTGAATCGACCGCGCCGACAACAGTTCGGCGAGTACCGCCTGATCGGCGGCGAGGTAGTCGCACAGTTCCCGTGCGGAGTGATAGGGGGCGCTGGACAGTTCGATCTGTCCGCCAGGTTCGACCGTGACGGCGCTGCCACCGGGAAGGGGCTGGGCAGGAGAAGAGGGATCGATGGTTCTGGGGGTGTGCGGCCCGAGAGCTTCGGCGAGAGCGGCGAGGTCGGGACGCACGTATTCCGGCAGTTGCGCGGTCAGCCACTCCAATTCCGCGCCGATCAACTGCGGTGGCCCCAGTTTGAAGCACACACCACCCAGATACGCCTCCGCCGCCGGTCGCGACGTGAGACACGTTGCTTCGACGGACTGAACTGCAGTAGCCATTCGACCCTCCCCTTCGGGCGCCGCCTGAACGTCGTTATCGACATTAGAGCGCCTCGGCCGTCGATGCACGCCCCATCGGCATACTTTTCGAGGAACCTCACGGGTACGTTCGAGTCCAATTACCGCAAAACGGGAGGTATCGGACATGCTCGACCTCGAGCAGGCGCGACGGGACACCCCCGGGTGCCTCGACAAGGTGTTCCTGGACAGCGCGGGCTCCTCGCTTCCTCCGGCCCCGGTCCTGGACGCGGTGTTCGCGCACCTGCGCCGGGAGGCCGACGTCGGGGGCTACGTCGCGGCGGCGGAACGAGCCGACGATCTCGCAGCCGTGAAGTCGTCGCTGGGCCGCCTGATCGGGGCGGGCGCCGACGGCATCGCACTGGTGGACAGCGCCACCACCGCCTGGAACGACTTCTTCCACGCCGTCCCGCTCGAGGCCGGTGACCGCGTCCTGATCTCGGAGGTCGAGTACGCCAGCAACGCCATCGCCGTCCTGCAGCGGGCCCGGTCCGTCGGCGCGACGGTCGACGTCGTTCCCAGCGACCCCGCGGGCCAGATCGACGTCGCCGCGCTCGGGACGCTCCTCGACGACCGGGTCCGTCTCGTGTCCCTCGTGCACGTGCCCACCAACGGCGGCCTGGTCAACCCCGTCCGCGAGGTGACGGAACTGGCACACGCACACGGCGCACTCGTGCTGCTCGACGCGTGCCAGTCCGTCGGCCAGATCGCCCTCGACGTGGGCGAACTCGGCGTCGACGCGCTCTCCGCCACGGGACGCAAATGGCTGCGCGCGCCGCGGGGCACCGGCTTCCTGTACGTCCGGCCGGATCTGGCCGCGACGCTCGAGCCGGCCTCGCTCGACCTCCACAGCGCGGAGTGGACCGCGGCGGATGCGTACCGCCTCGCGACCGATGCCAGCCGGTTCGAGTTCTGGGAATGCGACGTCGCCGCCCGCCTCGGACTCGGGGTGGCGGCCGACTATCTCCTCGCCCTCGGAGTGGACGAGGTCGAGGCGGCCGTGGTGGCCGGGGCCGAGCACCTCCGGTCGGGGCTCGCGGCGATCCCGGGGGTCACCGTGCGCGACCTCGGCGCCCGCCGCTGCGGAATCGTCTCGTTCACCGTCGACGGGTTCGATCCGGGCGACGTCCGGAAACAGTTGGCCGCCCGCGACGTCACCGTCACGGCCAGTCTGCGCGGTTCGACGCTGCTGGACATGAGCGCCCGCGGACTGGACGCCGTGGTGCGGGCGTCGCCGCACTACTTCTGCTCCCCCGACGATCTCGACCGGTTCCTCGCCGAGGTCCGGACACTCGCGAATTAGCGCAGTAGGCTGGAATACACCCGAGATTCAGGACTTCGAGATGACCGATGAGGCATCACCGGCGCTGCGACGCTTCGCCGCGGAGAAGGTCGTGCAATTACAGACACGCAAACGCGACGGGTCGTGGGTGGACACCCCGGTCAATATCGCCGTGAAGGGCGATCGGGCGTACTTCCGCACCCCGGGCCGGGCGTCGAAGAACAAGCGGCTGCGCAATTTCCCGGACGTCCGGATCCGCCCGTGCACGTGGTCCGGGAAGCCCACGGGTCCGCCGGCGCAGGCCACGGCGCGACTGCTGTCCGGTGAGGAGGCGCGGGCCGCGGGCGCGCTGATCGACAAGAAGTATCCCGTGGTGCAGCGGATCGGGGTTCATCTCGCGCACCGTCTGGCGCGGACTCCGACCCTGCACTACGAGCTGTCCGGCGTCACGGACCTGCCCGGATAGCCGACCTCCCGGCACCGCGTCCCACTCACCGGGAGATCCACCGGATCGGGTTTTGTAACAGGTTACAGTTCGAGGGTAACCCACGTCACATTCCCCGTGACCGCCCGAGAGGACTTCCACCCATGGTCGACGCCACACCGAT
The DNA here is from genome assembly GCF_009872365.1 of Rhodococcus sp. T7. Classification (NCBI taxonomy): domain Bacteria; kingdom Bacillati; phylum Actinomycetota; class Actinomycetes; order Mycobacteriales; family Nocardiaceae; genus Rhodococcus; species Rhodococcus sp. T7. The sequence continues at coordinate 4,391 of NZ_WXYH01000346.1, read as the reverse complement.
CCGCCCCCGGTCCGCAGCAACGGTCACCGAGTGGGAGTACGAGGCCGACGTCGTGGTCGCGGGTTACGGCATCGCCGGTGTGTCCGCCGCCATCGAGGCGGCACGAGCCGGCGCCGACGTCCTGGTCCTCGAGCGCACCAGCGGATGGGGCGGTGCCGCCGCACTCGCCGGCGGCTTCATCTACCTCGGCGGCGGGACGCCGCTGCAGAAGGCGTGCGGGTTCGACGACTCCGTCGAGAACATGAAGACGTTCATGATGGCGGCGCTCGGCCCGGGCGCCGACGAGGAGAAGATCACCGACTACTGCGAGGGCAGCGTCGCGCACTACAACTGGCTCGTCGACTGCGGGGTCCCGTTCAAGGAGAGCTTCTGGGGCGAACCCGGCTGGGAGCCGCCGTTCGACGACGGGCTCATGTACTCCGGTGGCGAGAACGCGGCGCCGTTCAACGAGATCGCCACCCCCGCACCGCGCGGGCACGTTCCGCAGATGGACGGCAAGCGGACCGGCGAGAAGGGCGGCGGCTACATGCTGATGAAGCCGCTCGTCGAGACCGCCGAAAAGCTCGGGGTCCGAGCCGAATACGACATGCGCGTCCAGACGCTCGTCACCGACGACACCGGACGCGTCGTCGGGATCGTCGCCAAACAGTACGGCAAGGAGGCGGCCGTGCGGGCGCGTCGCGGCGTCGTCCTCGCGACCGGCAGCTTCGCGTACAACGACAAGATGATCGAGGCCCACGCGCCGCGGCTCATCGGCCGCCCCGGCGCCGCCATCGAGGAGCACGACGGACGCTCGATCCTCATGGCGCAGGCCCTCGGCGCCGATCTCGCCCACATGGACGCCACCGAGGTCGCGTTCCTCTGCGACCCCCAGTTGGTCGTCCGCGGCATCCTCGTCAACGGCCGGGGGCAGCGCTACGTCCCGGAGGACACCTACTCCGGTCGGATCGGCCAGATGACCCTGTTCCACCAGGACAACCAGGCGTTCCTCGTCATCGACGAGGCGTCGTACGAGGAGGGCGCGGCCGCGACCACGGCAACGCCGTTCCTGCGCGCCCAGCCGAAGTGGGCCGCGGAGACCGTCGAGGAACTCGAATCCGATATGGGCCTGCCCGCAGGCGCACTCCAGTCGACCGTCGAGGTGTACAACCAGCACGCCGTCGAAGGGTCGGACCCGTTGCTGCACAAGAAGTCCGAGTGGGTGAAGCCGATCGGCTCCCCCGTCGCCGCCCTCGACCTGCGCGGGTTCACGCTCGGCTTCACCCTCGGCGGCCTGCGGACCACCGTGAACTCCGAGGTCCTGCACGTCTCCGGTGAACCCATCCCCGGCCTCTTCGCGGCGGGACGGTGCACGTCCGGGGTGTGCGCCGGCGGCTACGCGAGCGGCACGTCCCTCGGCGACGGCAGCTTCTACGGTCGCCGCGCCGGCATCAGTGCGGCGAAGCAGGCCTGACCGGACCCACCCCCCGGACCGAACCTACCCGACGCGCCGGACCGTCACACCGGCCGCGAACCGGTACGGCTGAGTGCTCAGGACCGCGCCGAGATTCTTGCGCAGACGCGAGACCTCGGCGCGGACCGCCACCACGTGGTCGCGGTCGCCGAACAACGCTTCACTGAGCGAGGCGGCGTCGACGCCCGCCGTTCCGGCCGCCGACAGCACCCGCAGGATCTGGGCGTGCCGCGGCGAGAGCGCCCGCGTCCAGTTGACGTCGCCGCGGACCGTCACCTGCGGCGCATCGCCGAGGTCGAGTTCCAGTTCGATGGCCGCGCCGTCGACGCGGCGGCGCACCAGCCAGCCGTCGCCGAGCGGTTCGGGCACACACAACCCGAGGCCCGGGACGAGTAGCGGTTTGTCGAGGCTCGGCGGCGCGACGCGCTCCGGCGCCGCGATGCCACTCGCCTCCGCGACCCACCCGTGCTTGTCGACGACCAGCGCCGGACCTCCCGCCGACGCGAGCAGCGGTGCCGCCCGGCCGCGCAGCCTGTCCAGTTGCGCCGTGTGCTCACGCCACAACGTCGCCTCGGCCAGTCGCACCGCGGTGCGGACCAGCGCGACGGTGGTCGGGTGGACGGACATCGCCGACCCGCTGATGTCGACCACGCCGAGGATCTCGCCGGTGCGCGGGTCGTGCACCGGCGACCCGGTGCAGGACCAGCCGTGGTGCGTGGGCGCGTAGTGTTCGGCCGAGAACAGTTGCACCGCAGCATCTTCGATCAGGGCCGTGCCGATCGCGTTGGTGCCCACGGCCTGTTCGGCCCAGCGCGCACCCTCCGTGAACCCGAGCGCGTCGGCCGCTTTCCGAACCCCGCGAGAACCCTCCCGCCACAACAGGACACCGTCGGCGTCGGCGATGACGACGATAAAATTCGCGTCCTCCGCGACCTGCGTCAGCGTGCTGCGCAACTCCGGGAGCACGGTGCGCAGCGCCGTCCGGGTGCGCCGCGCCTCGATCTCGGAGAAATCGGCGGGCTCGACGTCCGCGCAGTGGTCCGGGCTCATACCGCCCGCCTGCAGACGGGACCACGACCGAGCCACCACGTCCCGCGGAAGCGCGGGTGGCCGCTGCCCGGAGAGCACGGCGTCGTGCACCTGGCTGAGCAGCCGCGCATGCCGCGGCAGATCCACACCGGTCGCCACTGCGGTCAGCCGGTCGGCGGTCGGACGTTCAGTGCTCACAACGCCGAGGCTACCCGCAGCGTTGTGAGCCACACCACTGCCCGCCGCCGGACCGTGGTGGCCGCGCCACCCGCCGGAGGACACCCGATTAGCAGGTCAGCGGCCCATCCGGTAGAGTTCCATAAGTTGTCTCGGCGAGGGTGAACCAGAAAGTTCCAATTGGCTGGCTCACCGTGATCGACGCGGCTACGGCTCTGCTCGAGCGTTTCGCTCCTGGCCGTCGCGCGTTCGTCCCTCGCCGACTCGAACCGCCCGCCAGTTACCACCGTGAGTTGTAGGAGCCGTTTCACCATGTCTGACGAAAATCGCCTCGTAGCCGCCGTGCGCACCGAGTTCGGCAAGGGCGCCGCCCGCCGCGCACGCCGCGACGGCCAGGTCCCCGCAGTCCTGTACGGCCACGGTGAGGATCCCCGCCACCTGAACGTGCCCTCCCGCGACTTCGCCGCCATCCTGCGCGCGCACGGCACCAACGCCATCCTGACCCTCGACATCGAGGGCAAGGAGCAGGTCGCGCTCACCAAGTCGGTCGTGGTTCACCCGATCCGCAACTACATCGAGCACGCCGACCTCCTCGTCATCAAGAAGGGCGAGAAGGTCACCGTCGACGTCCCCGTCGTCGTCACCGGTGAAGCCGCTTCCGGCACCCTCGTCGCGCAGGACGCCGCCACCATCTCCCTCGAAGCGGACGCGCTGCACATCCCCGAGCAGATCGAGGTTTCGGTCGAGGGCCTCGAGGTCGGCACCCAGATCCTGGCCAACCAGCTCGAGCTGCCCAAGGGTTCGACCCTGCAGGCCGACGAGGAACTGCTCATCGTGAACGTCGTCGCAGCCCCGACCGCTGCCGACCTCGAAGAGGAGACCGGCGAAGCCGCGGCCGAGACCGCCGAGGCTCCGGCCGAAGAGGGCGCCGAGAGCTGATCCTCTCGCAACCGCACTGATGTCGGCGGCGCGTCGTCCCGGATTGTCCCGGGGTGACGCGCCGCTGTCGTCTGACACGACCCCCTCACGCACGGAAGGACCCTGTCGGTGAGTGAAGACACCGCCCTGGTGGTGGGTCTGGGCAACCCCGGACCGCAGTACGAGAAGACCCGGCACAACGTCGGCTTCATGGTGGCCGGCGTGCTGTCCGCGCGCATGGGTGGCAAGTTCAGCGCGCACAAGAAGAGCGGCGCCGAGATCGTCCAGGGACGGCTCGAGGGCCGGCCGACGATCCTCGCCAAACCGCGGTCGTTCATGAACCTGTCCGGTTCCGCCGTCGCCGGGCTGGCCCGCTTCTTCTCCGTCGACCCGGGCAACATCGTCGTCATCCACGACGAACTCGACCTCGACTTCGGGACCATCCGCCTCAAGCAGGGCGGCGGCGAGGGCGGGCACAACGGACTGCGGTCCATCTCGCAGTCACTCGGCACCAAGGACTATCTGCGCACCCGCGTCGGGATCGGCCGTCCCCCCGGCCGCATGGATCCGGCGTCGTACGTGCTGAAGCCGTTCTCGTCGGTGGAACGCAAGGAACTCGACCTCGTCTGCGAGGAATCCGCCGACGCCGTCGAACTGGTCCTGCGCGTGGGGCTCGAGGCGGCGCAGAACCGCCTGCATTAGGCGCTTCGCGCCCGTGCGCCTTTCTGGTCGTCCCAGGGGCTGTTGCGGTATCGAGGTGTGGCCGGGACGGCGGGGTGAGATCGGTGGGTGTGGTGGGGTCGGTGGACAGTGC
>NZ_WXYH01000345.1:0-49081 GCF_009872365.1 Rhodococcus sp. T7 | reverse complement strand
CAGTAGTGATTTTGGTGAGCCGCAGCGTGGAAATCCAGGGAATGTGATCCATGCCATCGCACAATTTTTCGGACTCCTCCGCCGTGTGCTGGGTGGCCTGACTCTTCGTTGCGAGGCCTACGCCCGGATGTGGATCGTTGTGGCTCGGTCGGTGGGGGCGAAAGCGGTGCGCGTGCAGGGTGTTCCGATGCTGGGGGCCGACCTGCTGTGGCCGAGTTGGCTCGGCGCCGAGGTCGTCTGGGCCTCGACAGTCGGGGCAGGACCGTTGTGGGAATGGTGAACTCGGTTCCTCCGCCGAGAGGTATCAGGTAGTGCGGGCTGGTGAGCAGCTGCCGCGGCACGGGGATTCCCCTACCCTCGGTGTCGAGGCGGATGCCGTCATCCCGGCTCGGGGTCGACAGGAAAGGGCACTTCCATCGCTCGTAGAGGTGGGTGCGGCCACCGATTTCCCTGGCCGATCAGTTGGCCCTCGCGCAAAGAACGCGCGCCTGAATGGTCGCGCGGACGGTACGCGCCACCCGTCGGCGTCATGTGTCGGAGGGTGTTGATGCTGGTGCGGTTCAGGTGGGGGAGAGGATGGCGCTGTGGTCGGCGATGATCCGGGCGACGAGGTCGCGGCCGGGGCCGTGGTCGAGGGGCAGCGGGGTCGTGGTGGGGTCGGCGGCCAGGGCGGGGTGGGGCGTGATCGCCGGATCGGACGTCAGGACCCAGGCGAGGGTGTCCTCGTTGTGCCGGGCCCGGTAGGCGAGCCCGTCGATGTCGGGGTCGGCGGCGCGGATGGCGTGCGCCCACCGGCGGGTGGTGACATAGTGCCGGGCTTCGCACTTGGTGAGCCAGAGGTCTTGTCCGACCGCCGAGAGGTGCGGTCCGTGGAGTGCGGCGACGGTGAGGGTGCGGGTGACGGTGAGAGCGGTGAGGGTGCGGCCGGCCACCGCGCTGGCGGGCACGATCCGGGCGATCGAAGGGTCCAACGGGAGGTCCCGGCAGATGCTTTCGGCGACCGCACCGTCGGGGCTGTCGGCGATGTAGAGGTAGGCGTAGCTGCCGTCGAGAGAGTCGAACCGGCCACCGGCGAGCTCGTCGGGCTGCGCGGTTGGGTTCGGGGCATGCGGGGCGCGGCGGCTGCTGTGCACCCGCCACACCACTGTTCCCGCAGCCAGCACGGTCCGGTGCGCCGGCCGGAGTAACCCTCCGGCCGGTGGTTCGATATTCGGCATCAGCCGGGCAGCACCTCGGAGGCGAGCCGCTCGAGCTTCCGGTCGGCTGCGGGGTTCGGGTCGACCGCGAGATCGGCCGGGGTCTGCCCCTCGGGCAGGCGGGTGGAGGGGCTCAGCCACCACGACGCCACCCCCCACGGGTCGGTGGCCGCACCGAGGGCCGTGTTGATCGCGGCGACGGCGCCGCGGACCGAGGCGGTGGGCTCGTCGAACTGGAACGCCGGGTAACGGTAGCCGTTGCCGACGGGGAGGGCGACGACCTTGCCGGTGGTGCGGAGCCTCGAGGCGACGGTGCGATCGGCGGCGGGCCGGTGCAGGACGGCGGCGACCTGGCCGGCGGTGAGCATCGGGTGGTCGAGGATGTGCCGGCGGGCGGCCTGCTCGAGGTCGGCCTGGGTGATGGCGTCGTCGACGAGGTCGGCCCCGATGCGGGCGGCCTGGGTGCGGTCGGTCAGGGTCGGTGCCATCGCCAGCAGCGCGGTGACCTGATTGCGGACCAGGTGCATCTCGGGGCGGGCGGCGAGTTCGGAGGCGACGACGTCGATCAGTTCGGGGGTCGACAGATCCGACAAACGCCGTTCGTCCGGCGACGGTGCGGCGTGCGGGCGGTCGCCGGTGCGGGTGTAGCGGCCGGTGGCGGTGTCTCGGCGCAGCCGGTAGCCGGCGAGCTTGTGGTGCCGCCGCGGAGAGATCGATCGGTGGGTCGACATGAGCACTCCTTGCTACGTTTGCACCGATATCTTACACTGTTGCTTTCGTTGCGGCGAGAAGGCGCGTTGACTCATCCAAAATGCCCGCGTAAACCCCTTCGTTGCCTCACGTGAGAATGCCCGCGTCGCGGCGTGTCGACCAACGTCGGTGTGTGGTCGAGGGTAGGGCCGGAGGATGGGACTGACCATGGCCGAACGCAGAGCCGTCACCACGGCGATCGCGACCCGCTACAAGCGCGCCGATAAGCCGGGCAAGGCGAGGATCCTCGACGAGCTGTGCGCCACGACCGGCTGGCATCGCGACCACGCCCGCAAGGCCTCGCGGGCAGCGTTGACCCCGAAGGTGGTACGTCCCCGGACAGCACGCCCACCGATATACGGACCGAACGTTGTTGCGGCGTTGATCTTCTGCTGGGCGGTGCTGGGAATGCCGGGCCGGCAAGCGGCTGGCACCGGCGCTGCCCGACCTGGTGCCCATCCTGCGGACGTTCGGTGAACTCGACATCGACGACGCCACCGCAGTGTTGCTGGTGGGCATGTCCGCGGCCACCATCGACCGACGGCTGGCGCCCGAACGCAAGAAGCACGTCCTGCGGGGCCGTTCGCACACCAAACCCGGCACCTTGCTCAAGTCGCATATCCCGATCCGCACCTGGGCGCAATGGGACGATGTCGTGCCCGGCAACGCCCGAGATCGACCTGGTCGGACACGAGGGTGGCAACGCGATCGGCGAACACTGGTACACACTGACGGTCACCGACATAGCCACCGGCGCGGCCGTGAACCGTTCGGTGCCCAACAATGCCCGCAAATGGGTGGTCACCGCGCTGGAGGAGATCGCGAGCATCCTGCCGTTCCCACTGCTCGGGGTCGACTCGGACAACGGCAGCGAGTTCATCAATCATCATCTGCTCGACTGGTGCGAGAAACGGCAGATCACCTTCACCCGGTCGCGGCCGGGGAACTCCAACGACGGCGCTCATGTCGAGCAGAAGAACTGGGCGGTCGTGCGCACCATCGTCGGCTACCTCCGGTACGACTCACCCGCAGAATTGGTGTTACTCAACACGATCTGGGTGTTGCAATCGCAGTTGACGAACTACTTAGGCCCGCAGCAGAAATTGATCTCCAAGGTGCGGAACGGCGCGAGGTGATCAAGAAAGACGACATCTCCGTACCACTGAAAACCGGAATCGCCTCCGACCCACCAGGATTGCTTCCCCAGATCGACTACCTCACCCACCAGGACACCGTCGACGACCTGCTCGCCTTCTTCCCCGGCGCCACCCGAGCAGACCTACCCGACGGCGAGGGATGGGCGATCGAACGCGTCTCGATGACCACCCACAGCGGCACCCACCTCGACGCGCCGTACCACTACGCCTCGACGATGAACCGCGGTGAGCGCGCGATCACCATCGACGAAGTTCCCCTGGACTGGTGCCTGCAGCCCGCCGTGAAACTCGACTTCCGCCACCTCGACGACGGCTACGTCGTCACCCCCGACGACATCGACACCGAGCTCGACCGCATCGGTCACACCCTCAGCCCACTCGAGATCGTCGTGGTCAACACCTCCGCCGGCACCCGGTACGGGCACGACGACTACGTGTCGAAAGGCTGCGGCATCGGGCACGACGCCACCGTGCACCTGCTCGAACAAGGCGTACGGCTGACCGGGACCGACGCCTGGAGCTGGGATGCACCCTTCACCTACACCGCCGACCGCTACGCCCGCGAGCATGACAGCTCCGTGATCTGGGAGGGCCACAAGGCCGGACGGCAGATCGGATACTGCCACATCGAAAAACTCCACAATCTCGAAGACTTACCCTCCACCGGGTTCCAGGTGTCCTGCTTCCCCGTGAAAGTCCACGCCGGATCCGCCGGCTGGACCCGGGCCGTCGCCATCATCGACGCCCAAAATCAACCCAACGCCGCCCGTCATGGTGCGCAACTACGCCGCAACTGATGCGCACCGGTGCGCATCGACGTCGCAACTGTGCGCAACACCGCGCAACAGCTCGAATGTCTTGATGTTCATCACCTTTGAAATTCTATGGGACCAATCGTGTGGCTGCCGAATACTTTCACCTGCCTACGTGGCCGATCGTCCACCCATAGCCGGGGAGTCGTGGTACTCGCGTAGCGCACACGGAACATCGGACCACCGCGCCACAACTCGATCCGTTGCCTGCCGACGGCCTCGGCTCGGCGCGAGGTCGCCGTCCGAGTATCAATGGCAACGACCCGTGTCGGGCCCGCACCAACCGAGCATTAACCGGCGAGGGTATCCATCAGCTCGGTGGCCAGCAGCGCGGCATTGATCGACACCTGGGCAGGGTTACCGATGCCCTCTTCGGCCCTGCCGGCCATCTCGGCCCCGGTCGCGGAAGCGTTGCCGAACAGCTCGGGTAACCACGCGAGGGCGTGTTCGGTGGTGGTGGCGCTGATCGGGTCGGCGAGGAGTCGCCGGAACGCGCCGGCCAACTCGTCGGGCTCGGAGGCGACGAGCATCCGGTAGATGTCGTGGGCGTCCTTGTTCTGCAGGCGTCCCGGGGTGCCGAGGCGTTCGTGGATCTTGTGGATTTTGGCGACCAGGAGCGCGGCGGTGCCGGCGACCCGGACGTCGTAGACGCGGTAATCGGCGTTGTCGAGGGCGGTGATGGCCATGACGGTGTTGTCGACGACGCAGCCTTCGAGGCCGGTGGCGATCCGCATCGCGTTCTTGGCGTGCGGGGGCAGCCGCGGTGAGCGACCGGCGGTGCTGGTCCGGTTGGACAGGGCGGAGGGGACCATCAGGTCGACGGGGATGCCCTGCCTGTTGAGCCATGCGCCGGGCTGCCCGTTGGTGTTCAGGTAGAACCCGGCACCGGTCAGGGCGTCCTCGAGGTGCGGGTCGTCTCTCAGGTCGCGGGGGTTGACGGCGAGGTCGCTGTCCTTCGTCGACTCGGCCAACGCGACGACGGCGGCTCCGCTGCGCAGGTACACCGCCTGCGCGCCGATCACGATCAGCGCGTCGCGGTGATCATCGAGGGCGTGCAGGGCGTCGAGGAGTGCGCTGCGGGCTTCGACGAGGAGGTTATCGCCGCCAGGCTGATTCATGGGCCTGCATCCATTCTATGAGTTCTTCGCCTTCGGCCGGGTTGCGTCCGGGACCGGACAGCAGGTCGACGGCGACCTGCTCGATCGCCGCGATCGTGTACCCGTCCCTGGCCTGGGAGGTGTTGTCGAAGACGACCGAGTATTCCGGTTCTCCGAGAATCACGTTCGCCGCTTCCGCGGTGTCGGGGTCGACCGGGTGCAGGCGCCACTTCCTGGCCGCTTCGTCCAGATTCTCGGTGTAGATGAACGCGGCCCGCGCCGGCGCGTACGGTGCCCACTCGGCCGCGGCGACGGATCCGGTGACCGCGTACCGGAAGCTCGGGTTCTGTTCTTTCGCAAGCTTTTTCAGCAGTGATGGGACACCGCGGGGGTCGATGAACTGATACGTCTGGGTGTTGTCGACGAAACTGTAGTCCCGGCTCCACCGGCGGAGCAGCTGCGGCCAGTCGGTGACCTCGAACCTCTTGTCGGCGGTCCTGGTGACCAGCTCCTCTTCCTGCAGGAGTTCCAGGACGCGGTAGGTCGCACCGGTGGAGACCCCCGCCTGTGCGACGAGTTCGCGCGCCGACCACGGCCCGTTTTCTCGGACCAGGGTGCGGACGAGCCTGGCGGCGGGCTCACCCTTGAGCGTCGCCCTAGGCCGGCCCGGACCCCGGAACGGGTCCTGGGCCGCGCCCCGGTCGCGAAGGACCAGCGCCGGCCGCCGTGCGGTGACCATCACGTTGCCCGTCGTATCGATGTACGACAAATTCAGCTCACGCAGGAGTTCTTGCAGGGGAGGGGAGATGTAGCGGGCCATCACCAGTCCCTGGGCGGGGGTGTCGTCGGTGACGGTGCCGAGGCGGCGGGCCACGACGCCGATATCGCGCCGATTCAGTACCTGCTTCACCTCGACCAGGAAGCTGGCGGTATCGCCGTCCGGTGTGGTGATCCAGAGTTGCCCGTCAGCGCTCGGCTCGTTCCGGTTGTGGGCGGTGTTTGCCTCGGACCGGGCATTCCAGTCTTCCGGTGCGAGGCCTTGGAGTAACTGGGTGCATTGGCGGAGGATGGCTCGCTCGTTCGTTGTCGCGGACATCGCAGCACCCCTCTCCTGTGTTCGCTTTAATATAGCATTCCGTTGCAATGCGGACTGCCGTAGTTTTCCGAACAATCGACGCCGAGGACCTCTGACCGCAGTCCCGACGTTCGGGTTATGATCATGTTCCGGTGTTCACCGGAATCTAAGAATTGCGTGATTTCGGAGGCGGTCGATGTCGGACGGATCAGTGCCGGTCAAGAAGTCTGCAAGTCCGTATTCGACTGGCGGTGGCGGTGTCCGGTTGGAACACCGCTTGGGGGCTCACTACCTGACTCGGTTGCTGACCGGTGGCGTCGAAACGGAGTTGGGGGACCGTGCGCCGGTACGGGTGGACTTTCAACAGTCACCTGCGACGACGGTCGACGACCTGGTGTTGACCGCGCCGGCGGCTGATGGTGGCTCGAGTGTCCGACTCGAGATCGCGGTCCGCCGAACACCGAACGGTTGCGTCCATGAAGATGGTGTACGAGCTGGGGATCGAAAGTACCGGCGTGTCGTAACCAGAAGAGCGTCCTGGTGCGGCGGCCGGACCGTGCCGGGAAACCGTGGAAGCGGCAGCCGGGTCTGCATTCCGATAGATCGCCTGAGGTTTACCCGGCGGCCACCCGGAAACCCATGCGATCCACAGCCTCCGACACACGGCGCGGCGACCACTCGACCCGGAAACCACCCACCGAAAATCGAGGTTAACCGGCTAATCGGGACATATGCGCACGTCAGAAGCGACTCGCACACAGGTGTGGTACTTGTACTGCGAGGAGAGTAGGACTACGACTGGTCATATGACGGACCAACTCAAGCTGCGTCCAGATCCGGGCGCAGCGACCGTCGATGTCGGGTAATCGTCTCGGGCACGCCGGCCATGTAAGCAGGCTGGCGAGCAGGTCGACGACTGCTCGTGGGCCCAATACCGCTGATGGGCAGTCTGGTCCGTGTGGGCGTGACGGACCATAGTCGCTTTGGGAACCAGGCGTCCCGGGCAATCCGTTGGGTTCCTCGGCGTTGACCCCGACATGCCTCACCCGAGGACGGTGTGTTGCCAGCCTTTCCGTTCACACATCGCGCGACAACGGACGTCTGGATGGATGCTGTTGTCGGGCATCTTATCTAGACAGTTACTCAGTTTCGGGATGTCGTGATGTTGACGCCCGCGCGTGGCCGGCTGGAGGTGGTTCACTGCAACGGCGATGAACCATTCCGACCTCGAGCGCTGAGAACTGTGCTGCGATTAGCCGGTCAAAGTTACGACAATGCTCTCGCCGAGACGTTCTTCCAAGGCCTCAAGAGGGAATGGCTGCACGGACGCAGCTAGACGTCGAAGTCGCAGGCACGGCTGGAGCTGTTCGACTGGCTCTCGTACTTCAATCGGCGTCGCCGTTCACTCCGCCCTCGGCTACCTCACACCAGCCGAGTTCGAACAACGGCTGATCGCGTCGTCTACGCTGTCAATCGCCGCATGAAATCCGGTGTCCACTCCCGAGGGGCAACCTCAGTCGCGGGATTTACCCGACACCGTGGCCACATGGGGATCGCTGTCATGGACGGAACAACCCGGGTGGCGCTACCACCTCCGGGGGCCACCATTTTGGCCGCGATCCCTGGAGTTTATCGGTATGAATCGCGGGCAGCGATACCCTGAGGACACGTTTTTGAAAGGTCTGGCATGATGTGGTTCCGCTGGTCGTGTCGTCGGGGTTCGCTGCATCGTGGGACGACGGATCCGAGCACTCGATACGATGGCTGAGAATGATCCCTTCGGCACCCAGCGCGACGCGGCTACCGCGGTCGTTGCGGACTTGTGTGCGGCTGGTTTCGAAGATGCCCAGGAGATCGGGCACGGTGGATTCGGGGTGGTCTACCGGTGCACCCAGATTGCGCTGGATCGGATCGTGGCGGTAAAGGTGCTCACCGTTGCACTCGACGAGGAGAACCGGGTCCGGTTCTTCCGGGAACAGAAGACGATGGGCCGGCTGACCGGTCATCCGAACATCGTGAACGTCTTGCATGTCGGCGAAACCGCGGGCGGGCTGCCCTTCATCGTGATGCCGTATCACCCGCAGGACTCCCTCGACACACGGATCCGGCGAGTGGGTCCGCTGTTGTTGGATGAGGCACTGCGGCTGGGGGTGCGGGTGTCCGGTGCGGTCGAGACGGTGCACCGGCTCGGCATCCTGCACCGCGACGTCAAGCCCGGCAACATCCTGCTCACCGACTATGGCGAACCTGCACTGACCGATTTCGGTATCGCGCACATCGCCGGGGGCTTCGAGACCGCCACCGGCACCGTCATCGGGTCACCGGCGTACACCGCCCCGGAGGTGCTCGAGGGCGATCCGCCGACCCCGGCCTCGGATATCTACAGCCTCGGCGCCACGTTGTTCAGTGCCCTGACCGGGCATGCCGCGTTCGAACGGCGCAGTGGTGAGCAGGTGGTGGCGCAGTTCCTGCGGATCACCACCCAGCCGGTGCCCGATCTGCGCGGGCACGGCCTCGACGGCGACGTGTCGGCCGCGATCGCCCGCGCGATGTCCCGCGACCCCGGGGAGCGGCCGGCCACCGCCGCGGACTTCGGTGAGCAGTTGCGCCGGATCCAACGCGAGCGCGGGCTTCCGGTCTCCGAGATGGCCCTGCAAACAGTCCATGGTGCGTCGGAAAGCATGGGGCAGCATTCGTCTGGCGGTCAGCGCCGATCCACAGAACCGTCCCCTCAAGGCGGCGGGGGTGCGAAGGGGAACCTTCCGCTGGAATTGACCAGTTTCGTCGGCCGTCGCCATGAGCTGACCGAGGCGAAGAACATGCTGGCCGGGTCCCGGCTGGGGACGTTGGCCGGGATCGGGGGTGTGGGTAAGACCCGGCTGGCGCTGCGGGTCGCGGAGACTGTGCGTCGCGACTACCCGGACGGGGTGTGGCTGGTCGCGCTGGGTGAGCTGCACGAGGGGTCGTTGCTGGTGGATGCGGTGGCCGGAGCCCTGGGGTTGCGGGACCACGCCGCGACGTCGCTGCGCGCGGTGCTGGTGGAATTCCTGACCGAACGGAAGTTGCTGCTGGTGCTCGACAACTGTGAACAGGTGGTGGACGCGGTCGCGGAGCTGACCGAGACCCTGCTGCGGGCCTGCCCCGGGTTGCGGGTCCTGGCCACCAGCCGCGAACCCCTCGGCATCGGCGGGGAGGCAGTGCTGCGGGTGCCACCGCTGGCCGTCCCCGACCCGGACCGCCGGCCGTCGCTGCGGGGGCTGCCCAGCTACGACGCGGTGACGTTGTTCACCGAACGCGGCGCCGCCGCGGTTCCCGGTTTCGCGCTCACCGAGGACACCAAGGACGCGGTGACGCGGATCTGCCAGCGGCTGGACGGGCTGCCGTTGCCGATCGAGCTCGCAGCAGCCCGATTGCGGGCGATGTCGCCCCAGCAGATCCTTGGGCGGCTCACCGACCGCTACGCCCTGCTCACCCGCGGCAGCCGGGACGCGCCGTCGCGGCAGCAGACCCTCCGGCTGTCGATCGACTGGAGTTTCGAGCTGTGTACCGTCCGGGAACAACTCGTGTGGGGGCGATTGTCGGTGTTCGCGGGCAGCTTCGAACTCGATGCCGCCGAGCAGGTGTGTGGCGCGGATCTGACCGCGGTCGAGCTGGACGACGCGGTGACCTCCCTGGTGGACAAGTCGATCCTGATCCGGGAGGAGTCCGGGGCGGTGGTGCGATTCCGGATGCTCGAGACGGTGCGCGAGTACGGCCGTGAGAAACTCGAGCAGACCGGCGAGTACCTGCCCCTGCGACGCCGGCACCAGGACTGGTACCAGGGGTTGGCGGTCGACGCGGAGGCCGACTGGATCAGCGCCCACCAGCTCGAGTTGATCTCCCGCCTGCGCCGGGAGCAGCCGAACATCCGGGAGGCGCTGGAGTTCTGTGTGTCCGACGACCCTGCAGCGGGGCTGCGCACCGCCGCCGCGCTGTTCCTGTTCTGGCTTTCCCAAGGCCTCTTCAGCGAGGGACGGCGCTGGCTCGGCCGGTTCCTGGTCACCGAGGGCGGCACACCGACCCTCGACAGAGTCAAGGCGTTGTACGCGGCCAGTGTGCTAGCCGAAGTTCAGGGGGATCTTCCGGCGGGTGCCGCGCTGATCGAAGAAGGGCGGATGCTCGCCACGCAGACCGGCGACCCCATGATGGCCGCATTCGTCGACTACGCCGACGCGATCCTGGCTCTCTACGACCGGGATCTCGCGAGAGCGTGCGCGCACTTCGAAGGCGCCCTCCCAGTAGTCGACGCGGGCGATAACCGCGTACTCCAGACCGGTGCTCGCAGCATGCTGGGCGTGGCCTACGAACTGCGCGGCCAGACGCAGCGCGCGATCGAATACCACGAGCAGGTGCTCGCGATCACTGAAGCATGCGGCGAAGCGATGCACCGGTCGTACTCGCTGTGGGCCATGGGCGTTGCCGTGTGGCAGCAGGGTGACACTGCTCGTGCGGTGCGGTTACTCGAACAGGCGCTGCAGCTGACCAGGCAAGCCAACTTCCCGCGCATCGCCGGGTCCTGTCTCGAGGCGCTGGCCTGGGTCGCCTGCGAACTGCGCGACGCGCCCCGGACGGCGGTCCTGCTCGGGTCCGCGGAGGAACTGGGGCGGTCGGTGGGCACCGTCGCGGTCGTGTACCCCACCCTGCTCGACCACCACAACGAATGCGAGCAGAAGGCGCGTCAGGCACTCGGCGAAAAGGCATTCGAGGCGGCCCACCGCCGGGGCCTGCAATTGGATTTTGACGCGGCCATCGCCTACGCCCTCGGTGAGCAACCCCCGCCGGCACCGGCTCCGGCGACCGGTACGGAGGTGAGCCTGACCAAGCGGGAGCGCGAGGTTGCCGGGTTGATCGCCGAGGGCATGACCAACAGGGCGATCGCCGCCAAGCTGGTGATCGCCGAACGGACCGCCCAGGGACACGTGGAGCACATCCTGACCAAGCTCGGGTTCACCTCCCGGGCGCAGGTCGCGGCCTGGGTCGTCGAGCAGACACATGACGCGCCTCACCGGCACAGCTGATCAATATGACACCTCCCCTCTGGCGTGGTGGTGCGGGCGAAGACGCTGGACTTTGCTGTCCCGCAGCATGTTCGGCCGATACTGCCACGGGCACGAGGCCTTCGGCTCCGTACGGCTCGCCGGTGACCGCGACCAAACGGGACCGGCGCGGTCGACGGAACGAACTACGTCGCCCCCTTCCAGGTCTCGGTCCCCGTCCTTTTCGCCAACACCACCCTGGCAACGAAGGCAGGGGTCACCACACCGCCGACGACGACCTCCGAACTCCTGGAAGCGGCCCGACGGGTCAAGGCCTCCACCGGCATGGCATCGGTCAACATGCCCCGTGACGCCGGTTCCGCGGATTGGTACGCCCAAGCGCTGATCCAGAGCAGCGGCGGCACCTTCGTGTACCCGGACGGAACGCCCGGATTCGACACCCCGGAAGGACGGCGCGCCTTGTCGATATGGGAGAACCTCGGCGCCGAAGGACTTCAGGACCCCATCAGCGCCGCAGACGCCTTCACCGCATTCACCTCGGGACGACTCGCCTACTACACCGGCAGCCCGGCCCAGTCGGCCTCGGCGCAGAAGGCTGTGGGTGACGCGTTCGAGTGGACAGTCACCGACCTGCCCATCCCCGACGGCGGGAAGTCATCGCTGTCCGTGGGCGGAAACGACTTCATCGTCCTCTCGGACGACGCCTGCCGCGCCGCATTCGCCAACGAAATGATCTCCGACCTTCTCGACCCGGAGATCATCGCGGCCAGCTCAAAGACCTACAGCTACATCCCCGTCGATACCGAGGCGGCCACACAGCTCGCGACGGACCCGGCCGCAACCACCCAGCTCGGCTACTCGTGGACCTACACCGGAACCCCGACACCCTGGGGCGGCTGGCACGGTGCCGCCACGCCTCGGGTGAACGCCCTGCTGAAAGCGATGGCCGAGCGACTGACCACAGGCGAGGACACCAACACCGTCGTTCCCGAGACCGTCCGACGCATCACCTCGGCGGTGAAATGACATGAGCGCCATCAGCATGCGGGGAGTGTCAAAAAGGTTCGGCGACACCATCGCGGTGCACGACCTCGACCTCGACCTCGCAAGCGGAGAAAGTCTGGTCATCCTCGGACCGTCCGGCTCCAGAAAATCAACCCTGCTCCGAATTCTGGCCGGACTCGAGACCCCGGACACCGGTGAGATCCGGATCGCCGACGTCCTGCAGACGGCCTACCACCGCACCGCCGGGACGTCGCGATCGTGTTTCAGCACTTCGCGCTGTACCCCCATCTGTCCGCCCTGAACAACATCACCCTCGGGCTGCGGCACGGCCTCGGATTGTCCAAAGCGCGGAAGCACACGCGCGCGCCCACGACATCGCCAAGCGGCTCGCAATCCGAGACCTGTTGCCGCGGTTGCCCCGGCAGATGTCAGGCGGTCAACGTCAGCGGGTCGCGCTAGGACGGGCACTGACCCGCCAGGCCGGCGTCGTACTGCTCGACGAGCCGCTGTCCGGATTGGACGCCCAGTTGCGGCTGGCGCTGCGCGCGGAAATTGGAACGATGCTCAGGGCAACCGGGGCGACAACCGTGCACGTCACACACGACCAGGCTGATGCCATGGCCATGGCCGATCGAATCGCACTGGTACACAACGGTATCGTCGAGCAGATCGGCACCCCCGAGGAGCTGTACCGGCGCCCAGCCTCGATCTTCGTCGCCACATTCATAGGTACACCACCGATGACGATGTTCAACCCGAATGACGATGGCGACACACCGTTCGGCCCGCTCGCGCCGACCGCTCGCCTGGTCACCCTCGGCATACGACCCGAGCAGGTCTGCATCGGACGAAATTCCCACCCATGGACGGCCAGGGCCAGGGTTCGCTTGATCGAGCACGAGGGCGCCTCGTCAGTGCTGCACCTGGACTGCTCGGGAGCACCACTGCGTGCGCGCATCGCCGCGGATACCCGCGTAGAAATCGGAGGGGAGATCGTCGTCGGCTGTGACCCAGTACATGTTCACGTGTTCGACCGCGATAACGGGATGCGGTTGGGCTCGGCGGCTGCGTTCCTCGAACCCTCCCGCGGCTGATCGCGGATCGATGCCACACCGCGCGATCGACGACAAGAAATTCACAGCTGCGAAGCGCAATTCCGACCAGGGTGCGCCCCGATCAGCGGCGTGTTCATAGCGGCTCGAGACCAACTGTCAGGTCCCGGTCATCTCCAGCAACTCTCTCCGCGGCGTTCTCCGCCGGATCGCCGACGAGATGCTGCGCGATGTCCTCGACTACGAAGGCAAGTTACCGTTGGCGGTCGCCCACACCCTGCGCACTGGCGGCGCGATCGTGAAATCCAGGTGGAACCGATCACCGGCCAGCGCCTCCACCACGTCCGTGAAATGGTGCCCCGGTGAGTGTTCGGCTTCTTACGTGTCGGGCACGTGGTCCCCGATCGTGACCGAAGCGATTCCGATCCAGCGCCGCACCCTACGGGGGTGCGATCCCGTCGCGTTTCAACATCGATTGCTAGGACCGGGCACATCGAACGACGGACCGGCATCATCGCGCCAGATGATCGATCTCACCGCGTGGGGCCGAGCGGATAGCCGCGATCACCGGTTGCCGCGCTGTCGATCTCTTCCGTCGACATGCCGAGCAGACTCGTGCTGATGTCGCGGCTCTGCTCGCTGGCGAGCGGTGCCTGTCGCATCGGCAAGTGGGGAATGGTGGCGAGTGTCCGACCCGTGCGGTGATCGGCAACGCACTCGGCGAAAAGTCGTGTTCTACGAGGGCAAGCTAGCGCAGCACGTCCCGGGCTTGAAGACGCCGTTGCCGGTAGCAGGCCCAGTTCCCCTTCATGGGCCGCTGCACCGCGTCACCGTCAATTGCCTGCCGGGCACCGCAGAATCGTCGAGCGAGTATTCGTCGGTCGGGCCCCTCACTTGATCACTAAGCCTGCGTCGATCGGCAGCTGAACACCGGTGACGTACCGGGCGGCGTCGCTGACCAGCCACAGGATCGCGTTGCTAATGTCCGTCGGCTCGACCCAGGCGATGGGAAGGGCGTTGAGGGTGGCGAACGAGTCGGCGACCTCTTCCCGCGTCACCTCCGACGGATTCCGGTCCGGGAGGAACACCTTGTAGGTTTCTTCATTCTGGATCATGTCGGTGTCCACCGACGTCGGGTGCACGGAGTTGACCCTGATCATGTGCGGGGCAAGTTCATTGGCCATCGTCTTGACCAGCCCAACCACACCGTGCTTGGCGGCGACATAATGCGAAAGGTTCGCCAGCCCCTTGATTCCCGCTGTGGAGCTGGTCAGCACGATTGCGCCACCGTTGTCGTTGGCCTTCAGATGCGGGACGGTGGCCCGCACGGTCTTGAACACCCCCGACAGATTGATGTCGATCATGTCGTCCCACAACTCATCGGTGAGATCCTCGATCGTTCCGAAGCTGGCGATTCCGGCGTTGGCCAGCACAATGTCGAGCCTGCCCAGCTGCGCCACCCCGTCGTCGACGGCTGCCTTCAGCCCCGCACTGTCGCGAACATCGGCCTCGGTGGCGATGATTTGTCGGTCGAGTGCCTCCACCTGCCGGACGGTCTCTTTTAGATCCTCGGGGGCGGCCAGTGGGTACCCGACCGATCCGACCTGGGCACAGATGTCCGTTGCGATGATGTCGGCGCCCTCCTGCGCCAGTCGGAGCGCGTGGCTGCGCCCCTGACCGCGGGCGGCGCCGGTGATGAAGGCAACCTTGCCGTCGAGCAGACCCATTCGTTCTCCTTCGAAGACGTCGGCGACCGGTGAGGCCGTCGGAACTCATTGACGTGTGACCCAGATGTCAGCAAATGTCTTGTCGCACGAAACACTAGTAGGTGCAGGCAGCGAATGGCTGTCCCAATTTGGGATTTGAACGTCTGTCGCAAATTGTGACACAAGACGATCCGGGCTTCAGCCTGGCGTCAGTGTCGGTGCACTGCCATGTGATTCGCCGCAAAGCAGTGTCAGTCGGAGTTGCCATCGGTGTCGTTCACATTCGTTGACCCCAATGTTTGCGGCGGATGCGACAGACTCAGGGGACGCGGGGCGCATTTCGGCGGAAACTCTGGTGGGCACAAAATCATCGCCACTGAATGCTTCCGCGAGTGTCACTGCAGAGGAACCGCGCCAGCTGGGACTTCGGGTATCGGATCAGCGGGTGACCATGTCCGTCCGATCCCAGATCGCACGCATGCTGGTTATCTTGGCGTCGTCGTCGAACGTCATCACGTCGATGATGGAGAGGTCGATCTTCCTCTCACCCCTGTGTGTGGTGAGCGTGAAATTGAAGGCCGCAGTGTCGGCGGCGATCCGGACGATGCCGAGCTCGACGGTCTGCTCGAGCGGTTCGACGATGCCGTAGAGCGCGCGGATCGACTCCTCAGTGGTCCGGAGGTCGGTGCCGACCGGGTCCTCGACCGTCGCGCCCGGCGCGTACAGCGCCAGCACGTCGTCGACGGTGCCCGAGGCCACCGACTTCACGTACGACTCGATAGTGTTCTGAATGCTTTCGCGTGACGGCGCCATGCCGGTTCCCTTCGGATGGTCGAATGTGATCTGGACGAGGCCGTACCGGCGTGCGAGAGAGTCTGTCGGCGGGAGTCGAGCAACTTGAATCCCGAGTATCGACGGTGAAGTCACGGTCGCCCGATATCGTCCAGGCCGCGACCGCCGGATCAGCCTTCTGCCGAGTGTAATCCACAATCGGCGACTCTGACGCGCGGGCGCCCACCATCTGCGTCCTCGGCATGCCGGATCGGGGTGTCGGACTTACCTATATCCGAGGGCTCACTCCGCGGGTCGATACGCAGCGAGGTGCGGGAAGCGGTATGGCCATCGCAATTTGGTGTGGTCTGTTGCCCGTCCCAAAGTGACACATCAAGTATCGGACCGACTCGATACGGTTGACGATGGCTTCGGTCTTCGTCGTCGAGCGCAGCGACGGGCGCGTCAGGAGATGGCTTCACCAGAGCGAATCCAGTTGTCAATACGAGAGAGGGCTCGGCAGTAGATGTATCCTAATGAGTCGGTCATGGCGAAGCCCGAACGACCAGCGGTGATCGTCGGAGGCTCCGGCGATACGCTGAGATACGGTGAGTTCAATTCCGCAGCAAATAGATTGGCCCACCTATTTCGATCGCACGGTCTCGAACGACGTGACCATGTCGCGTTCTTCCTCGAAAACGGTTCAACGCGACTTGTAGCGGACTCCGCTGCAGAGAGGACGGGTCTGTACTTCACCGGAATCGACGCGAAGTTCTCCGCCGATGAGGTGGCGTGGATTATCAATGACTCGACGGCCCGTGTCGTGGTGACCAGCGCCCGACTCGGGGAGGTCGCCCGCCTGCTGCCGGCGCGCTGTCCCAAGGTCGAACTCTGGCTGATGGATGGCATCGATCAGCCAGACGGTGAGTTCGAACCCTACGCGAAGACTGTGGGCATGTTTCCCGATACGCGTGTGACGAACGAGCGTCTAGGTGTCGCGATGCCATATACCTCCGGCACCACCGGTCGACCTAAAGGCATTTTCCGGCCGATACCCGATGTCGCCCCAGGAGAACCGCTACCGGTATTCAAGCGGGCCGGCGAGACTTATCAGTTGCGGCCGGGTAACGTCCTTCTCGTTCCCGGTCCGCTCCATCACTCCGCAGCTCAGATCCCAGCAGCGCTGACTATCAGGCTGGGCGGCACCGTGGTGATCATGGAAAGATTCGACGCTGAGACCTTTCTGGAGTATGTCGATCGATATCGTGTGACGCACTCACTCGTGGTGCCCACCATGATGTCGAGAATGCTCGCGCTGCCGCAGTCGGTGCGTGACCTGTTTTCCTTGGACTCTTTGGAAGCGCTCGTCCACGGCGCGGCGCCGTGCCCGACGTCGGTCAAAGCCGAAATGATCGACTGGCTTGGCCCCATTGTGTTCGAGTATTACGGCGCGTCCGAAGCGAACGGAAGTACTCTCTGCACCTCGAAGGAATGGTTGGAGCGACCCGGCACGGTCGGTAAGGCCTCCTTGGGCGAAGTGGTAATTCTCGACAAAGACGGCGACGAGTGCCCACCCAGGGTACCCGGCGACGTGTGGTTTCGTGGCGCAACCAACTTCGTCTACTTCAACGACGAGGACAAGACCGCGAAGAGCACCGATCCGTCGGGCACCATGAGCACGACCGGCGACATCGGCTATCTCGACGAGGACGGGTACCTCTTCCTCACCGACCGGTCAGCCAACGTCATCATCTCCGGCGGGGTCAATATCTACCCGCAAGAGATCGAGAACGTTCTCGCCAATCATCCCGACGTTGCTGACGTCGCGGTCGTGGGTGTGCCGCACCCAGACCGCGGTGAGGACGTCAAGGCAGTGGTTCAGCTTCGCTCTGGGGTCGAAGTTCTCCCCAGCACGCCGCAGCACCTTATCGACAGCTGCGAAGGCCGCCTCGCAAAGTTCAAATGGCCTCGTTCGATCGATTTCGTGGACGAGGTTCCCCGGACCGGGCCAGGAAAGCTCGACAAGAAGACGATCCGTACCTGGTACTGGAAGGGCACGGGCTCGATCATCCGCTGAGCTCACCGCGGATCCCATTTGAAGGAACGAGCGGGCATCACAATTCGCACGAAGCTCGAATAGCACATAGACCGCCGGGGCGACGTCGCCCGAGATGAAAGGCAGGCCATGGGCCGGACGAACATATGGGCGCTCGGTGGACATCAGACCGACTTCGCCCGCAACATCACCCGCGAAGGCGGAGACTTCGCAACACTCATCAAGGAGCTGATCGACCACACCCTCGAAACGTCCCAGGTCGAAGTCGGGGACATCGACGTCATACATGTAGGCAATGCATTTGGTGAGCTATTTGCGCACCAGGGACATCTCGGTGCCCTCCCCGCTGCGGTGGAGCCACACCTGGTTGGGATTCCGGCCTCACGCCATGAGGCCGCATGCGCGTCCGGAAGCATGGCGTTGCTCGCCGCAGTCGCTGACCTCGGCGCCGGCCACTACGACTGCGCGCTCGTGTTGGGGGTGGAACTCGAAAAATCTGTGCCCGGCGATCAGGCCGGCGCGATCATGGGTAGCGCCGCATGGGCAGGACACGAGGGCCGGGACGCGACTCACATGTGGCCGTACATGTTCGACCTCGTCCGCGCCGAATATGTGCGCCGGCAAGACTTGGACTATGAGTACTTGCGGGCAATCGCCGAACTCAACCTTCGCAATGCGAGGTCCAACCCGTTGGCCCAAACGAGAGGTTGGAAGCCCCTCGACGTGCTAGGGCCCGACGGTGTCGACGACACGCTCAATCCGTTCGTCGAAGGGGGCCTTCGACGAACGGACTGCAGCCAGATGACTGACGGCGGCGCCGGCATCGTGTTGGTATCCGACGCCTATCTAGAGCGGCAACGAGGCAGCGCTCGAAGGAGAGCGACACGGGTGAAGGGTTGGGGACACCGCACCTCGACGATCGACCTGCAACAGAAGCTGGCACTCTCCGAGGGCGGGCCCTTTGTTATGCCAGCATTACGTCAAACCGTCGAGCAGGCGCTCGCAGCGGCTTGTTTGACGGTCGACGACATCGACACATTCGAAGTCCATGACTGCTTCTCGATCTCGGAATACGCCATCATCGAGCACCTCGGCCTCACTCCCCCGGGGGAATCCTGGAAGGCAGTCGAGTCCGGGCAGCTCGAACGGGACGGCAAGACACCGATCAACCCTGGCGGCGGCTTGATCGGCGGTGGGCATCCGGTCGGCGCGACCGGGATTCGCATGTTCCTCGACGCCCACAACCACGTTCAGGGCGTGGCTGGCGCCATCCAGATCGAGGGCGCACGCAACGCGATGACCGTGAACTTCGGAGGAAGTATGTCCACCATCGCCTCTTTCGTCCTCGGCGTCGACGAACCCTGACCAGGTCGCGATGCGCGGGGGCGGTGTCTCCTATTGCCGCCCCCATCGCGATGCCTATCTGGCCACTGGTCTGGCAGAGCTGAATTTCTCGACGGCCTCGGTGAAGGTCATCCGACTTGTGGATCGGACGTTCCGGCGGAGACTCGCTACGCACGATCTTCGCCGCAGTAGTCTCGTGAGGCAAGCTGTCGCTACGCAATCGTGACACCCAAATAGGCCGCAACCTTGCTGACTTCCCTCCCCGGTGATGGCCATCTCGACACGTTTGACGCGGTCGGCTCGGCGAGCACGTGTTCGCCGGGATTTGCCGTGACCTCCGCTCGAGATCTCACCGCGGTTGATTTTTGTTCCAGGGTTTGTGACACCGATTCTGGTTCGGTTGTCCACGTCACGGCGTGGGGGTTGGGGTGTTCGCCGAGCCTTTCGGTCCTTGCGGGCCGGCGGCGGGGGCGGGGCGGGTAGATCCGCGAACCGGGGCGCACCCGAGCCTGGGACAACCGCCGGGCGGGGGCTGCTCCCACAGTCGGCGCGGGTCTTCGGCGACGGGGCGGTCGAGCCGCAACCTGGTGGGCGGCCCGACGATCACCATCAGGTTCACACGGTCCGCGGCCGCGGGCCGCGGATCTTCGGTATGGTTCCCTCGGTTGTCCGGAGACTTCTCTATCCGGCTCCCGTGAGCTTTGGTTGTACGACGTCGTCGACACCGGTGGAAGCAAACTCCTCGATCATGCAGGTATGGGATGGGACGGCCACCAGGATGGCGGCGGTGTGTCGGGCCGGTGGGATCACAATGGTTCCGCCACTCACTGATGAGTTACCACCAAATCGAGTTGACCCCGGTCTCGGGCTACCTGTCGTTCACCGAGCGCGAGGAGATCGCTCTGTTGCGACCGCAGGGCGTGAGTATGCGGGAAATGGCAACCGGATCGGAGGGCATAACCACGCCGCGCCGCACGATCACTCCGAAGAGCACTTGATGCTGACCGAAAGGTATTACCGTCAAACAGGTTCAGCAGAATCCACGACCCGTGTGACCACTCACGAGATCGTCTGTTGTTCACCCCGGCTGCATCGGCCTTAGAAATGGCCAAAAAGCTCGGCCTATTTCGCAAGGACACGGGGACCGTCGCGCATCAGTTCGCGACATTCTGAGACAACGACAACGACAACGGCGTGCGCGAAAGCCGGACGCTTCCGGCGTGGTGCTGCGAGCGCGGATCTGATGCTCCTGTAACGCGGACTACCTCAATGAGTGCGGAGACCTGGACTCGGATTTCACGTTCGTCCTGTGGTCGCGGCCACTCGGGCGCCCGTGGGCCTATCCGGCGGTCTGCGACCTGGTGCGGAGGTTACGCGAGCACGCCGGCCGGTCCGATCGTGGACGGATGGGCTGGCATCTCTGAGGGCACCCGAACGGGGACATGTGGTTTGGCCCTGCTCCTGATGCCGGACTGCAATTGAGAACCAGTCAGCGAAGCTGGCTCCGCCGCAATTGTCGGGTGGTCCGAGCCGTGCAGCATTCGGCGGCGAGCTGCCAGGAGGACAGGTGCACGAATCCGACGGCGGCCTCCGGGGACACGTGACGGACACACCCGACCGGCGCCGGAGGGCTCCCGGTGTCGGCGGAACAACATTGCAGTCCGCCTCGGACACCAGCGCGCCCGCGGTAGGGCCGCGCAGCACCACGACACACTCCGGTGTGACCAACCCGGCGGCCGCGTAGATTGGCCGGCTGTGTCGGTGGACACCGCATCGACCGTCGCCACAGGACTCCTTCGAGTCCTTGCCGAGCACCCGCAGCCGACGGCGACCGCAATCCACATCTGGCAACGGAGCGACCGCGCTGCGCAGACCTCCGAGTATGATCGCCTACACCATCGCCCGATCCCGGTGTGTGCGCAGCGACGAGATGAACACGTCCACCGCGTCGGCGTCGAGGGACTCGGATAGCAACCGCGGCTGGCACACCAGTCGGCCTCCGGCCTGGGGTCGGCCAGGCCGGGATGTCGGAGCAGTCCGCGAAGCCGACGCCGTCGTACTACACGGGCCGGGGTGAGGGCACCAATGATCGGCGCGCACCCCCGGTCATCACCAGGTACTCGAAGGCGGCACCGATCACCCGCACCGGAACGCTCATACGCACGACCGTCGCCATCGAGCTCGCCGTGCGGGTACCGCACCGTGGCCCTCTGGATCGACCTGGGCAGCATCCACGTCCGTTCTCGTCGACGTCACAAACGTCAGTATTGCTCTCGCACGACTGCCACCGACCGCGAATTCCGCACCGAGACCGGCGACCGAGATCTGAAAGAACGACGAAGACGATGATGATGGCCCGACCGGCGCCACGCGGACCTATCTTCGGGCGTGTCCGTCGCGAGAGGTCAAGCCCAATTTCACTCCCAGTTGTCGGCGGTGCCAGATTTCGGTACCGAGGGCGGTGGCGTTGGCTCGGGCTCGCTTGAGATACAAATGTGCCGGATGCTCCCAGGTGAAACCGATACCGCCGTGAACCTGGATCATCTCCTGCGTGGCGCGTAGTGCCGCACGAGAACAGACGACGTGGGCGAGGGAGGACGCAATCGCCAGGTCGGGGGAGTTCTCGGCGGCACAGTTGGCCGCGTAACGGGCTACGGCTTTCGCTTCGACGATGCTGACCCATACGTCCGCGAGTCGGTGTTTGACAGCTTGATAGGAACCAATGAGCCGACCGAACTGTGTTCGTCGAAGAGCGTGTTGGACGGTGAGTTCGAGACACCGTTCGGCTATGCCGAGTTGTTCGCTGGCGATCATCGCCACCCCAATCGTGGCGGCGTGATTCAATGCGACCGCTACTTGTGGCCCCGCTGCCAGAACTCGACCTTCCACATTCTCGAAGTGGAGGTCTGCGAGCGGTCTCGTCTGGTCGAATGCGATCGCGCTGTGGATCTGAACGGTGGCCGGGTCAACAGCGATCAGGGCGTCACCGGCTGGGACGAGGAGTACATCGGCCCCGATCGCCCCTGCAACCAAAGACACGTCACCCTGGATGTTCCCACCTGACCACGCTGGCTTTGTGGTGCTCGGCTCTTGTAGGCGGGGCCAAGGGGCGGCGACCGCGGCGACCAGCGAGCCGTCGGCGATTTGGCCGAGCATGTCGCTGTCACCGAGTCCCTGGAGCACTGCTAGTGCGATGACGGCACTGGTCAGAAAGGGCACGTCAGCAACAGCACGTCCGAGTTCTTCGACGACAACGGCCGTTTCGGACCAACTGGCACCGTGCCCGCCTCGGTCTTCGGGAATCGGGAGTCCCGCGCACCCCATTTCTCCAGTGAGTCTTTTCCAAACGTGGTCCGCAGTATCGGCCAGCTCGGTACGCGCGAGTACTTCGGTCCAGTCGCAGTGCTGGGACAACATCGCACGTAGTGCGGATCGCAGGTCCTCGGACTCCGGTGAGTAGAGCAGTGCTCCGGCATCGGTCATCGCTCGAGGTCCTTCCAGGCGATTTCGCGGTCGTGGTTTGTCTCGGCGGGGAGTCCGAGGATGCGTTCGGCGATGATGTTGCGCATGATCTCTGAAGTGCCTGCCTCGATCGAGCTCGCACGGGTGCGGAGGTAGGTATAGGCGGCGTCACGGACTACGTGCTCGTTGGTCCCGGGCCGTCGCATTGTCCAGTCGGTGTAGCGGAGCGAGTTGTCACCGAGCAGTTGCAACCACAAGGTCGAGGCCGTTTGCTTGAACACCGTGGACGCCAGCTTCAGGCCGGATCCCTCGGGGCCGGGGCGACCGGCCTCCTCCAGCTGTGCCAGACGTGCAGCCAACAACCGCAGGCTCTCCGCGCCGATCCACGCGTCGATGATGTCGCGTTCGACGTCTGGGTCTCGACCACCGGCATTCCATGCGGCGATGATGTCGGAAATCATCCCCACTCCCCGGGGCTGTGGGTCCCGGGCTGCTGCCATGCGTTCGTTGGACAGGCTGGTCTGGGTTACCGACCATCCAGCACCAACGGCACCGATGCGGTTTTCGTCTGGAATCACCACGTCGGTCAGGAAGACCTCGTTGAACTCGGCTTCCCCGGTGATCTGGCGTAGCGGACGTACGTCAACTCCGTCTGCTTGCATGTCGCACACAAAGTAGGTGATGCCCTGATGCTTCGGCACATTCGGGTCGGTGCGCGCGAGGAGGAGTCCCCACTTGGCGTCCTGAGCATGGGAAGTCCAGACTTTCTGTCCGTTCACCCGCCAGGCGTCATGTTCGCGTACTGCCCGGGTACCGAGGGCTGCGAGATCCGAGCCGGCGCCGGGTTCGCTGAACAACTGGCACCAAATCTCTTCCGCTGTCCACAGGGGCTTCAGCCATTTCTTCTGCTGCTCTTCTGTCCCGAACGTCAGGATCGTTTGCGCTGCAACATTTGTCCCTCCGGGATTGCGGTTTGGGTTGAGCCGCTCTGCGCCTGCGCGCTCCAAGGACTCCTCCACAGCACCCTGGAACGCCGCATCGCAGCCAAGGCCGCCGAGGCCGAGGGGCTTGTCGACCCATGCGAGACCGGCATCGAATCTGGCTCTCAGATACGCGACAGGATCTGTCCGCTCCGGTGGATACCGATCTATGAAGTCGCGTACGGAGGCCATTACCTCGTCGAAGGTACGAGCCTGCGAGTCGTCCGGGCGCAGCGTACTGGGCATGTCAGGAGTTCGCCTTTCCGATGATGCGTGCCGGTCGGCCGTGCTCACAGTCCGATTGCTTCCGCGACTCGTTCCAGGTGTACGGATGATGTCCCGTAAGACGCCTGGAATGCCTTGATCAACCGGGTAAACACGTGCAGTGGATACTCGGTGGAATACCCGATGGCCCCGTGTACTTGGTGGGCGTTGCGTTCGACCAGATCACCGACCTGATTGAGATAATGTTTCGCCACAGAAACCAATTCGGATGCGTCGGGCCTGTCGCGTCCCAATGCCCAGGCCGCCTCCCAGGTCAGCAGGCGGGCCGCATCGATACCGGATCTCATATCCGCACACCTATTGCTCACCGACTGGAAGGAACCAATGGGCCGCCCGAACTGCGATCGGTCTTTCGCCCAGGTGACCGACAACTCCAGTGCTGCCTCACATGCGCCGACCGTGTGCGCACACTGCAGCACGATTGCTGTATCGATGGCCCGATCGACCGAGCGGGCAACATCGGAGGGTTCGACTGCAAGGACGCGGGACTCACTGATCCGCGCGCCGTCGAGGTGGACCGCTGCTCGTGGCTCGCCGCCGATCACTCGCTGCCGGCGTGTGCTGACCCCCTCGTCAGGCAATCTGAGAATCACCAACGACCGTCCCCGGCCTTCCAATTCGGCATCGACCATGAGCACGTCTGCCTCATGCCCGTACGGCACCAAATTGAAGGCGCCGGACAACAGCCATTCAGTTCCCTCACGCGTGCCGGACGTGCCACGAATCGACCATTCGTTGCGGACGCCGGGCGGAAGCAGGCCCATCGTGCCGATCGAGCTACCATTCGCGAGTGAGGAAATCAGCTCGGATCGGTTCGTGGCTTCCCCGGCGGCGATGAGCGGAAGGGCGACCAGCGACGTCGAGGCGATGACGGGACTTGTCACACCCCCACGCCCGAGTTCCTCGACGGCGAGCGCAAGGTCGATGAGGGATCCACCATCGCCCCCGGCTTCTTCGGGAACCGCCAAGCTGGTCAGTCCCAGCGCAGCGAGCTGCGTGAGGGTCTCATGGCTGGACCGGTTGCCGTTGGTTACCTCGCCCTGCAGGGTCCGGTCGAACTTGCGGTCTACGTATTGCCGAACAGTTGCGACGAGCTGGCGTTGTTCATCACTGAGGATCAAATCCATGGTCTGATCACCGAGCCCTAGGTAGGCCGAGGCCGCGCTGCGACACGATTGCGCGCTGTATGTCCGATGTACCACCCGCGATTGTCATAGCGAGCATCTCGACCCATTCCCGCTCTATCGCTCCGTTCATCGGCGCTTCTTCCTCTTCTTCCAGGAGTTGGCCGGCCGCCGCCAGCACGTCCAGGCCGGCCGCTGCCGCATCCTGGGTCAGTTGTGC
This sequence comes from Rhodococcus sp. T7, assembly GCF_009872365.1. Lineage (NCBI taxonomy): Bacteria > Bacillati > Actinomycetota > Actinomycetes > Mycobacteriales > Nocardiaceae > Rhodococcus > Rhodococcus sp. T7. The sequence goes on along the minus strand of NZ_WXYH01000345.1, from coordinate 23,953 downwards.
GCCATGTATCCAGGCCATCGAGGCCTCGGCCACCGGATCTTCACCAGCCTCGACCATCGACGTGATGCGATAGCTGATCAGGCGTGCTGCACGGTAGCGGCAATAGACGTCGGCGAGTCGTGCGCGTACGGCAGGGTCGTCACTGAGTGGACGGCCGTCGAGGACCGTGCTGCGGGCGTGTTGGATCACCCGGTCGATTGTCCGTGCGGCGCGGCTATGCATAGCGATGCCGGTGCGTTCGAAGGACAGTCCGTAGTTGATCAATGGCCAGCCATCGTCCTGACTGCCCAGCAGGCTGTCTCTGGGTACGATCACGTCTTCGAAGAAGATCTCGTTGATTTCTCCCATGCCCGCCATCGACCGTATCGGCCTGACAACGACACCGGGAGTGGTCATGTCGACCAAGAGCACCGAAATACCGGCCTGTTTCGGTCCTGAGCTGTCGGTGCGGGCGAGGAGCATGCACCAATCGGCAGGGGAACTTGCGTAGCTGTTCCAAATCTTCTGCCCGTTGACGACGAAATGGTCACCGCGGTCCTCGGCCCGCGTCGTTAGCGACGCCAGGTCGGAGCCTGCACCCGGCTCCGAAAAGCCCTGAGTCCAGATCACTTCGCCCCGTGCCATCGGTGGCAGAAACCGCTGTTTCTGCTCTTCGGTTCCGAACTTCATGATCATGGGGCCGATGTAGTTCAGGTTCATGTATTGCGGGCCCCGAGGCTCACCCGCCGCCCACATCTCTTCCCGCAACACCATCTGTGACCACAGATCGCCGTCGCTGCCCCCGTATTCGGCGGGCCACGACAAGGTCAGCCAGCCACGCTTGGCAAGTGCTTGGCAGATCTCGCGCGTGAACGGGATGATCTCCTCGGAATTCGACCCGAAAAGTCCTCGCCATTCCGGGTTCTCGTGCTCGGCGAGGAAATCGCGCAGTTCCTGGCGGAACTGTTCCTGCTCGCCTGTGAATGTGAAGTCCATGATCCCACCTCCTAGGTGTTTGTGGTCGAACTATTCATGCATCGGTGAATCCGACGAACCTCGGCCTTTCCCGGGATCTGGCCGCTGTGATGGCCGCGTCGAAATCAGCAGTTTCGACCAATTCGGCAAGCTGTTCTGCCTCACGGTCCAGAAGCGTTGTAAGGGTGCCGAATACGCTGTCATTCAAGATCCGCTTGGTTGCGGCATATGACCGAGTCGGACCTGCAGCCAGAGCCAAGAGGCGGTCCTGCGCGGCGGCCTCGAATTCGTCGGCATAGACCACCTCGTCGATGAGGCCACGGGCCAGTGCCTCCTGCGCAACAATCGGTCGTCCAGTCAGGGACAGGCTCATCGCGGTTGAGAAACCGGCCCGTGCGACGAGGGTCGCGCTGGCTCCACCGTCCAAGCTCAGTCCGACCTTGCTGAAGGCGAGGACGAATCTGGCTGACTCGCTGGCGATGACAATGTCCGATGCCAGCGCAAACGAACATCCGACACCCACCGCGGGTCCGTTGACGGCGGCCACGACCGGTTTGGGCATCTGCCGAATCGCGAGAATCGTCGGTGTTGTCACCCGTCGGAGGTGGTCGGCGAGGCCAGAGCGCCTCTCGGCGCTGAAGGAATCCCCCAGGTCGGCGCCCGCCGAGAATGCTCGACCGCGGCCGGTAAGCATTACTGCACGTACTGTGCTGTCGGCACCTAGATCCTCCATGATCCGCTGAAACGCCCGCGTCATGTCCAAATCGAAGGCATTCAGAACTTCGGGCCGGTCGAAGACAACTTTCACGGCCGCTCCATGCTCGAGCACGGTGAATCCGGGCTCGACCAGCCGGGTCGTCCAGTCTACCGTCCGACGAGGATCGCTCAGCGTTGCGCCCGTGTCTTGGTTCGGCTGGGCGGCGACAGCAGGTGCTTGTGCTTGTCCGGTGCGTCCGGCTGTCCGTGGTGCGCGCCTTACATCGGTCTGGGTAGACGCGATATCGCACGCGTCTTTTGCCCTCTCGCTGATTTCACTCGCGAGTTCGGTGACCGTTCGGTCGATCCGATCGTCGGGAACCACCATATCGACCAGGCCGATACGCTCGGCCTCGGCACCACGCACGGTCCGACCACTGAGGTAGAGGAGGTTGGTCTTACCGGTGCCCAGGCGAGCTTTGAGTCTTGCGTAGTCGACAGACCCGAACGGCACGGGAGGCGGGTTCAAGCCTCCGATGGTTGCTGACGTGCTCGCAACAATGACCGAGCACGCCAACACCACTGCCACGCCGTCTGCGGTACATCGTCCTCGTATCGTCACGATCACGGGTTGACGGAGCCGAGTGAGGATGTCAGTGAGACGCTGGACGTCGTCCTGCCCGCAGCGCGAGATGAGGTCGAACACGTTGGGGTCCGCATCGAGAACTACACACACGATACGCTGATCGGCGTCAACGTTACTCAACTCTTCGCTGAGATTCGACCAGGACGTCTGGTTGTTCACATGGAGGCGGGCGACGCCACGCTCGACGTGTATGGCATCTGCGTCACGGTCGACGACCAGCGCCGGTTGGGGGTCAGGGTGGACGCCCAGAGGCGGTTGCTGGTCATCCGTCATAGTGTGCCCCGGCTTTCTACAAGTATTGTCGAACGAATCAGGCGCCCGAATTGCCGGTGCCCGGTTACGAAACGAGTGCGTCGGTGGCTGGCAAGTCCGCTGAGGCGGACAGACGGAACAGTATGACGGAAGACGCATTTCCGGAAAGGGCCTGTGCCAGATTGGTACATGCCAGTTGTACAGGGGTTCGGCGGATCGGTCGGCGCCAACACGGAGCGACCGAGCCGAGGGTCACCGGATACTACGACGGCACGCGAGGAATAGGACACGAGCGACCGCGGGAACGCGCCGCCGCGTGACAGTATCCGAAGGGTATCCGAGGTGAAGGTCGCCGCGGGTCCGGGAACGACGGAGATCAGACGAGAACGGACTCGATACCCTTGTAGTACGGGCGGATCGCATCGAGATCGCCGGATGCGACCTTCGCCACCCATTGCGGATCGGCGAGTACTGCCCGGCCTAGCGCGACGAGGTCGAACTCGTTGCGTTCGAACAGATCGAGCAGCGGTGCGAGGCTCAGGCTTGGCTGTTGCTCTGCCGGGTTGCTCCCGAACGGGGACGCCACACCAATGGAGCCGAGGGCGATCACGGGCAGCCCGGTCACCTGCTTGGTCCAGCCCGCGAGGGTGCGGGCGGAGCCGTCGAACGCAGGCTGCCAGTAGCGTCGGGTCGAGACGTGCAGCATCGAGACACCGGCCTCGACAAGCGGAGTAAGCATCTGCTCGATCTCATCCGGGGAATTCGCGATGCGGGCATCGTAGTGACCGGTCTTCCACTGCGAGAAGCGGTAGGAGATCGGGAAGTCGGCGCCGACCCGCTCGCGGATCGCGACGACGATCTCTGCGCTGATCCGCATCCTGTTCGCTATCGACCCACCATAAGTGTCGGTCCTCCGGTTGGTCTTCTCCCAGATGAACTGGTCGAGCAGATAGCCGTGGGCCCCGTGCAGTTCGATCCCGTCGAAGCCGACCTCCTTCGCGGTGACCGCAGCGCGAACGAACGCATCGACGATGCTCGCGATCGTTGCCGCACCGGCCGGTTCGCCGACCTGTTCTCCGCTGAGCCCGATACCGGACGGGCTAACAACCGGGGCGTCCGGTATCGGGCCGGCGCCGGGAATACGGGTGGCGCCGAGGTGCCACAGCTGCGGGATGATGCGCCCGCCGCGTGCGTGGACGGCGTCGACTACCGTGCGCCAACCGGACAGAGGTTCGTCGCCGTAAAAGACAGGAACCCGGCTGCTCGCACCAGCGGAGTACTCGTCAACGTAAGTTCCCTCGGTAACGATCAGGCCAAGCGACGGGGCACGTTTGGCATAGTAGTCGGCGACGTCGCCGCCGGGCACGTTGCCGGGGGAAAACTTCCGGGTCATCGGGGCCATCACGAATCTGTTCGACAAGCTCAGTCCCGGAATCGCATCGAACGGTTCGAGCAGTGGTGCAATGTCGGCGCCATCGAGCAGCGTGCTTGCCGGATTGAAGTCGGTGCTCCCGACACGCAGGTCGGTCATAATGTCTCCCACTCGTGTTGAACTACAGCCGTCCCGCATTCGCGTGCGGCCGTTTGTGCAGATACCCGTCAGTCGGTGGTGCGCTCGGCGCGCATCGCGTCGAGCAGTCGCGGAAAAGGTGTCGAGGTCCAATTGCCGCGACATGTGCGTCAATTGCGGCAGAGCGGCCCGAAGTTGCCCCGGCCCCGAGTTCATCGAGCGGACCTGGGCATGACAGAGTCGAGCAGTCCGCCGTGTCCAACGGCCTCGCCCGACATCGGCGCTCCGGGCCCAGTCGTCGGCCGGGGCACGCGAACAGCAGGGCGGGCCGTGAGCTCAATCTCTGCGCGATCCGGGGCGTTGTAGCCTCTAATCCTCGGTCAGGATCCAACCATATTCGAACCACGCACTTGGGAATGTAGCTGGTGCCAGTGGTTCCAACAAGTCTCGTTCCATCGAGTCGAACTGATTCGTCGAGCCACGGAAACCGCCCTCCCGGTGGCGGCGAGGCTGTCGCCCCTCTCGATGGCAGACAGTCAGGACGGCTGGTGCTGACGGTATTCTCTGCAAGGAGAGCTGGCGTCGTCCCACTCGACCCGCTGATCATGACGAATTCGGGTCCCATGCTCCCTGTGATCACTGCCCTGCCGGTCGCCACCGAGGCCCGCACTGCGTGGCTCCTGCTGATCTTCGGATGAATTGAACAGCGTCCAACGAGCGGGAACTCTCGCCGGGCGGATGGTGTGTCAATTTCGGACGCCGTGTTGTCGATCACACGGGTGGTGAATATGTTGAGTCCGCGTGAGGTCGCTGCGGCAGTTGACCACCCCGCCCCAGCCAAGTCGACTTCACGGCGCGACTGCCTCGCGGAGCGGTGCGAAAACTTCCCTGCCCTTGCAGTAGTCGGCGCCGATACGCCGATCCCGTCGGCTCGGGAACAGAAAGGATCGAGACGAAGTCACAGTCGTCGAAGGAACCCTCGATGATAACCCGGTTCGGCACCAGGCACAACGCAACAAGGTGGGAACCGACAGTCCTCGAACGCGGGAAGCCCAGTCAGATGCCAACTTTGACGTCTTCACTGCCTGCAGCACAGCAGCTCTGTTCTGAGTCGAGCCGCTGCTTCATCCCAACAGGTCGCCGGTTCCATGGCCTTACCCGAAGTCCCCGCGGCTGCTCGACGCCGAGGCGCGCTGAAATGAAGGAGAAATATCGATGCAGAGCAGTATTCGGAATGTCGATGCAGTAGTTGTGGGAGCGGGCTTCGCCGGTCTCGATGCAGTCCGCCGACTACGCGATCGCGGATTGACGGTGCAGGGATTCGAGGCCGCCGGCGGGGTTGGTGGCACATGGTATTGGAATCGCTATCCCGGCGCTCGTACCGACAGTAAGTCCTATATTTACTGCTATACATTCTCGGCGGAGATCCGAGACGAGTGGAAGTGGAGTGAGCTATTCCCGACCCAGCAGGAGGTCCTGGCTTACCTCAATTTCGTGGCCGACAGGCTCGACCTTCGCCCTCTCTTCAACTTTAACACCACGGTGGTCAGCGCTGATTGGGACGATGAGGGCACGCACTGGATCGTGCGCACACACGATGGTGACGTGGTAGCCGCCAAATACCTCATCACAGCCGTCGGCATCCTCTCCGCGCCGCACAGACCGCAGATCGAAGGTATTGATACATTTGCCGGCCAGATCGTCCACACTGGCCGTTGGCCTGCAGAGGGGGTCGACGTCGCAGGAAAGAGGGTCGCCGTCATCGGCTCGGGCTCGTCCGGAGTGCAACTTCTGCCAATCGTTGCCCAACAGGCCGAGCACCTGACCCTCCTCCAGCGCACACCGAATTACGTATCCCAGTTCAATAGTCCAAAGTTCGACGATAGTGATCGTCAGCGTATCCGCGACGAGCACGACACGATCCAGGAGCAGGTGCGCGCAAATCCCTATGCGCAGGCGTATACGCTCGCTGGGGTGTCTGCGAAGGAAGTGACTGAGGCGGAACGTAGAGCCGTGTACGAGGCGGCGTGGTCGGCGGGCGGGCTCGCAATGGCCATGGCGACCTTCGCCGATCTGGGTATTGACGAAGAATCCAACAACACCGCAGCTGAGTTCGTTCGCGCGAAAATTCATTCGGCAGTCAAGGATCCGGAGATGGCTGCGTTGCTGACCCCAGATTACCCCTACGGGGTCAAGCGTGTGCCCACGAGCGAAGGCTATTACGATACGTTCAACCGAGACAACATCAACGTCGTCGACCTGCGGCGGACTCCGATCCAGCGGTTCACAGCGAACGGAATCGTCGTGGGAGGCGAGGAAACCGCTTTCGATATCGTCATTCTCGCGACTGGGTTCGATGCGGTCACCGGCGCCCTTACACGCCTGGGGATTCGTGGCCGAGGGGGAAAGGCACTCGAGGAAGTCTGGGCGGATGGCCCGTGGAACTACCTCGGATACGCTGTTCCCGGCTTCCCGAACCTCTTCTCGATGGTCGGACCCACCATGCCGGCAGGCAACGTACCCACCACAGTCGAGATCAACGGGGATTGGATCGACCGTATCATCGCCACTGCCCAGCAGCGCGGTGCGACGACCATCGAAGCGACCATCGAGGCTGCCGATGCCTGGCGCAGCGAGGTACTCGAACTGAACGCCCCCCTTCTGCTCGCGAAGGAGGGCGCACGCGTCAACTCATGGTTCATCGGCGCGAACATCGAGGGGAAGCCGATCTCACCCCTATTCTACCTCGGTCACGCGAATGACTACACGGCTCGGAGTACCGAAGAACGCGACAAGGGGTTCCCGAACTTCACCTTCTCGGATCGCTGAAGGTGGACTCGGCACATTGACACAACCAAGTTGGAGATCGTCGATGACGACCGTGCGTCGAGTGTAGGGGACTGCCTAGTTTGGATCGCCGGCATCTCTACGGTGTCGAGCGGGCCATCCCGTCCCTCAGCGACGAGGGACCGACCAGCTCTCCTTCAGCGGACTATTTCGCAGGGAATAAGAGGGCGTGCGTATAGCGCCAGAGTTCGGCGATGGGGCTCGGTAGGAGATCCGCTATCGGACCATTGCGCCCACCTTAATCGTTCTGTTCGCAACTAGCTCCTTGCGAGATATTTCGTGTCAACGAGCACGCGGTGTCGTGGGGTGTCCGGGTCGGTCAATTGCGTCGGCTCTCTGAAACGCAATTGAAATCACGGATACCGTAGTCCACTCATCGCTCGAGCTTGTCTGCCGACCTTGGTGCGCACTCATTGATTCATTCAAGAAAGAAGGAGACTCATGACTTCGACATCAAATCGGATTTCGTCCATTCAAGAACTGTTAGGCTCCGACGCACCGAGCAACTGGGGCAAGTGGGGCCCAGACGACGAGGTGGGCAGCCTGAACTACTTGCAATCCCCCCAGGTTCTCAAGGGAATCAGTACCGTGCAATCCGGTGACGTGTTTACCTTGCAGGTGCCGTGGGGGCGCACCGAGGCGCCAGGTGACCCGCTGTGGCCGGGACGCCAACCGTTCACGCGGAAGAATGTGATGGACGAGTCCAGTTGGGACGGCCCTCCCGAAACCTGGCCGCAGTACCCGGGAGGCGCTCACTATTGCGACGACGTGGCCACGCTGGCCCTGCAAGGCTCAACACAGTACGACTCCCTCGGCCACGCATGGTATGACGGCAAACTGTGGAACGGGTACGACGCCCGCTCGACCATTGGTGCCATGAACCGAAATTCAATCCTTCCTATTGCCGAGAAGGGCGTGGTCGGACGCGGTGTGCTCATCGATATGGCGCGCCATCGAAACAAGAACTGTCTGTCAAACGGTGAGACCTTCGACCATCGCGATGTGGAGATTGCGGCCGCCGCGCAGGGAGTAACGCTCGACAAACGCGACATTCTCTGCATTCGGACAGGTATCACCGCATCCTGGTTCGAGCGAAACGACCCGGAGAACTTCTTCGAAGACTACAACGAACCTGGACTCACTTACTCGCGCGAACTGGTCGAATGGTTCCAGGGTCAGGAAATCCCAAACCTGGTAACCGACTCCTTCGCCAACGAGGTCACATCGGATCCGAACTCCGATGTCATGATCCCGTTGCACTCCGCGCTCATGCGTAATCTCGGGGTCGTGTTCACCGAAGTTGCGTGGCTGGAGGATCTCGCCGATGCGTGCGCGGCCGATGGGCGTTACGACTTCCTGTACACAGCGGCCCCCCTCAAGATCGTTGGTGGGGCCGGGGCTCCAGTCAACCCGATCGTCATACGCTGAGCTGCTCCCGAAGGCACGGTGTCGGAAAGTCGCGTAACCGATGACAGATAGCCCCTGTCCGAGGACGTACGCAACGGTGGTGAGCTGGTCGGCAGAGTATCGGCGTCGCAATGACGCCGATGCGGTCGACCGCCGTCAGGTCGTTGGGTGATGTTGAGACAGCGGGCATGGGTGCCGGGTGAATTGCTTGGAGCGCGGGGCGGAACCGTGGTGGACGCTTCCGCGCCGTGCTCGTCAATTCCGCTGCAACCAAACACATCGTCGACAGATCATCGTCTTCGCGGACCCTGTACCGACGGCTGTGCAAAGTCATCGCGCATTTGCCATATACTTGAGTCGACGAGTTTGGCGCCGACGATCCACCTGCCGCGGGCGGTCGAGCGGCCCGCACTCATCGGTTATAACTTCTCGAGCACAACCTTTTTTCGGTGATGTCGCGATAGCGGGTCGATCACGGCGCCCCCGGGAGGACGTAGGACGTGGCAGAGGACCCCGCTTCGACGCCACCCGGCCGCAGCAGCTGACGGTGCACTCGTCGGCCAGAAACACCGGATCTCCGGGGAGGGGACGGCAAATCTGAACGCGGACTCGGGGCGAATCGAGGCCATCAGCGTCTCGAAGAGCCCCGATCGGCCGTCAAGCGAGCTCGCCACGAGCCGGATCACCAACCGCACCTCGCGCCTGTGAACCAGCCCGCCTCGTCCAGGGTGCGACGGGGCGTCCTCGGCAGTCGAATGCCCGTAGGTGTTGATCGTTCTGTCGGGGCGTGTGCGAGCGGCTCCTCCACCGCATCCATCCCAGCGCCGCGGCACAGAAGCGGTCACGTAGGTGTGCCGGTAGTGCCGGAGACGAAGTCGTTGGCCATCACGAGCTCGCGAAAGATCGAGTCCAGATCACCGATCGAAGTTGGTTGGGTCTGAAGGTCACGATCCGCCCTCACGTTGAGATCAGTATATTGTCGCCGACAAATCGATTCCGAAGGTCCGAATCTTCCGGTAAATGCTGGATCGGGAAATACCGAGCTGCTCTGCGGCCAGTCTTTTGTTTCCGTTTGTTGCGATGAGCGCATCCACGATGGCGTGTGCTTCGAGTCTCTCGAGCCCATCGAGTTGTCGACGGGAGGCCATGGCTTGGATGCCCGCGGGTAGGTCACGGGTATTGATGTATGGACCGAGCCTGTTGTTCAGTACCAGTGACACGATCTTGGAGAGCGAAGCGACATTCGACGGCAACGGGACGCGTCCGACGGCTTGCACAGCTCCGGAACTCCAGTGTGGTCGGCTTCGCGATGCAGCCTGCTGTGCGGTCAGCGACTCCAGCAGGATGGGTATGTCACCGGGCCTCTCTCTGAGGGTGGGGATCGTCACCTGGGAACCTGGCCAACGGTCGAGGAACTGTTGAACGGCTGGGCCCGTGCCGGCGTCGATGGTCATAGTAGCTACTACTCGGGAGGACCCGCTGCGGCGGCGTTGCATGGCTAGTCGGAGCCTTGTGAGATGTTGTTCGTCCACATTGTGTAGGTCGTCGATCACGACCAACCCATCAGGTATCTCCAATGCCTCTTCGAGGCTTGCCGACCACGCTTCGTTGTCCGATGGCGGGTGGTGTAGTTCCACCACCCGCGATGCGGACGAGTGTCGCGCGAACTCGCGAAGAACTGCGGATTTGCCAGTGCCGATCGCTCCGAGCAGGATCGTGTCGGCTTGATCGTCGTCGACTTTCGCTAGGGTTTTGCAGAGTCCGCGCCAAACTTCGCTGTTCCCAGCGAGGGTCGGAAGAATTCTGGTATCCGGTGGTTGGGGGGGCGGAGTATCGGGACGGGATGGACCGGGTCCCGGTTTTCCGCGGGTGACTCGCACGAGGGAGCCCACCACAGCCACTCCGTCGGTGATGGGCTCGCATTCGACGGCGACTGGGGGGGATGCGTCCGGCACAGTAAGTTCGCAGCGTATCCGGATGTGCGAGTGCGTTGCCTCTGATGCGGCTTCCCAGAGCCGGGTCTGGTCGAGCCCGTTCAGAATGCGGGCGGCCGCACCGTTGCTGATCACAGTGCGGTCGTTCAGGCAGATTACTGGGTGCCGGATGTCGCGAGTGGCTGCAACATAGGCGTCGAACAGGGCCTGCTCGCCGGTGGATGCCTCGATCGCGATTCGCTTCTCGATCAACCTTGCTTGGTCCTGGATCCACCGCAAGGCGAACGGACTCGCGTCCTTCGTGCGGCAGCTAATGCCCAGGGCGCCTAAACGACGCTTGGTCAGCGGGTGGAGGACGGCGCAGCTGGCCGACATCAGGGAATCGGCGCCGTCGAAAATGTGCTCCGTGCCGAGAACCCATACACTCTCGCCGGTTTCGAGGGATATTCCGGTGGCCCACGTTCCAACGGCCCGTTCGGCCAGGTTGAAGCCCGGTTGCACATTGGTTTCCTCGAACTGTTTCTCGAGTCGACGATCGGCGACCCATGCGGCTAGCATGCAGCCGTCTACGTCCGTGAGCGTCAGAGCGCAACCCAGCTCGGTAAGGAGGTCTTGGTGCCGCTCGACCACTGGGCGGGCGGCCCGGAGCATCTGACTGTCGACATGCTGGTGTGTTGCTCGAATAGGCGCAGCGCTGTCCGGATCGAGACCAGACGTGAAGGCGCGTTTCCAGGACTCGAAGATGATTGGCCGGACCACCTCGGTTGGTGGAACCACGCCGGCGGTCCGGTACTTCTCACGAGCTACGGCGATGGGGCTCTGGAGGATGTTCATATTTCTTTCCTGAAGGAGAGCACTTCGACAACGCGAAAGCTTAACCGAATACATGGCGGCTCTCATGCGACCTTCCCCCGCCGGACAGCGCTACGTTCTGAGGTCGCGGGCTGTGGGAGATGCTGCCGCCGTGGTGATCAGCGGCATCTCTCGACCAGCTCACCGCGGTAGCGACCGGGCTGCTTCGTCGCGGTGGCCGACCGGGTTTGCCGCGATCGTGTCCCACATCCACGCCATGAACCGCAACCGGAGTGCGTTCGGCTGGCGCTTTCCGAATGGCCAAGCTTGTTCCACCGGGATGGTACTCGGCGACCCGAAGGTGGAAGCGAAGGCTGATAGCGTCCTTGCGTGCGGCCGTCCAGTCGATGCGATGCAACTTTGCACCCGGCTCGGGCATCGCGCCAACCTGTCTCACCCGGAGCTGCGATAGGTAGCCACGTCCGTTGCCGCGGAGAGAGTCCGGAGGAGCTCGGATTGGCGAAGTCGCCATGGACGCTGATTCCGGAACTGGGCGACCGGTGCGGGCGATCTCCTGTCTACTTTGCGCGTAGCCATCGCTGCTGTGTGTTTGAGGGTATATCGGATTCCGACGCTCGTCGTGGGGCGTCCCCTAGCGGCTGAGATTTCGGGTCGTCTCGGAGCCTCGTAGTCCGTTTCGTCAACTGCGTGGTGCATCAACTCTCGTCTCCTTGATGGCGTTGCCCCCCACTGCGGAGTGGTGCACCACGTCGTCGAGCTCTCCTTCCTTCGCCAAACGTTCCGCCATCAGCCCCAGGAATGCGCTCATGACCAACAGGCCGGCAATGAAGAAGAACCCGGCATTGGTGTTGCCGGTGACATCGATGAGGTAGCCCGTGAGGACGGGACTTACGAAGGACGCAGAGGCCCCGAGTGAGTTGACGATGGCGATTGCTGAATACCCTCCCGCGCCAGCGAAGATCCGCGACACCATGGGCATGTAGAAGGCGCCGCTCAAGCCGGCTATCCCGACGAAGGAAAGCGCGATGAGCAGAAGCACGGGCCCGTCTGCCACGATCGTCCACAGGGCCCCGATTGCACCGATCACGGCACCGGACGCCACGAGTTTCCCACTCCATCCACGTCGTCCGGCGAGCCGAGACATCACGAGGTTGTATGCGACGGCGATGAGCGTGGGCAGGCCGGCTAGGAGGGCAGATTGATACACGTTGAACGTCGTGCCGAACCGCTCAGCGAACTGTGAGACCATCGTTGGGGTCCAGATGTAGATGGTGAACATCGCGTAGGTGACCCCGAAATAGCCCATGCCGATGACCCAGGGCCGCCAGTCACGAATGGTGGCGATGACGGACTTGTGAGGGGTGTTCGCGACCTCGGCGTCCGCGGACAGGATCTTCGCGTACTGCTCCTTCTCTGGATCCGAGAGCCACCGAGCCTTGCTGGGGCTCTCGACGAGTCCGATCGAGGCGGGGATCGCCGCCACGATCGCCAGGAGCCCAAGGATCAAGAGCAGGATGCGCCAGCCGCTGAGAGAGTTCAGGAAGCCTGCGTTGCCCATGCTGATGATCCCGGCTCCCAGGATCGGGCCCACGATGCTCGCCAGCGAATAGAAGCCGCCGATGAGCATGAATCCGAATGGCCGATAGGATCGGACGAACCACATGGTGATGAAGTAGAAGATGGCCGGTGCGAACCCGCCTTCGGCTGCGCCCAGCAGGAATCGGAGCACGACCAGGATCTCGTAGTTCGGGGCGAAAGCGATAAGGCACTGGATGGCACCCCAAACCAGAAGGACGCGAATTATCCACCGGCGGGGCCCCATCTTGGTCGCCCAGCCGGCGGTGGGGACTTCGACGAGTACGTAGCCGATCGTGAACACGCCGACGACGAAGCCGAACATCGTTGCGGTCAGCGCCAGGTCCTCGTTCATCCCGTGAGGGCCGGCGAAAGCGAGCGAGATTCGGTCGAGCATTGAGACAAAGCACAGGAAGCCGAGCAAGGGCATGAGGTGCCAGAGCGCCTTTCGGCTCAGGTGCTTGATGAGGGCCGGGTCGGTTGTCCCTGTTTCGATCGCCACGATAGTTTCCTAACATCGTTGTTGAGGCAGGCGATGTGCATGCCGAACTCGTCGGTCATGTGATAGTCGTTCGCCCGCAGTGGCTTTGGTGACACTTAAGCCTCGCTTAAACCGATTCCATCGCGCCGGAGCTGACGGGTGTGTACTCCACGGGAAGGGTGGTGAACCCGGTAACACTCCGATCAGCGATCCACGTCGGTTCTCCACTGTCAACGGGATGGAGGTCCGGCAGGGCGGCCAGCGTCTTTCGGAAGAGGGTAGCCAATTCCAGTCGGGCGAGATTGCGTCCCAGGCACAGGTGGATACCCTCTCCCAGTGCCAAGTGGGGATTGGGGGTACGTCGGATGTCGAATTTGTGCGGGTCCTCGAACACCCGCTCGTCGTGGTTCGCCGACGCCAGGAACGCCACCACCCAGTCGCCAGCGCGGATCCGTTTCCCGTGGAAGTCGAAGTTCTCCGTCGCGACGCGTAGTCGGTTCTTCGCCGGCGATGCCCACCGCAGCACCTCCTCGACCGCGCCCTTGACGAGGCTGGGATCGTCGATGAGGAGTTGGCGCTGATCCGGGTGCTGCATGAAGAGCCACAGCCCGACCCCACCCGCATTGCGCGTGGTCTCCAGACCGCCTCCGATCATCGTCGTGAACCACACCTTCATTTCGTGGAGGCTGAGCTTGTCGCCGTCGATCTCCAAGTTCCCGATGACGGTGGCGAAGTCATCCTTCGGGTTGCGGCGCCGCTCGAGCGCGAGCTCGGTGCCGTACTCGAGGAGTTTCTTCTGTCCGTACAGTGACGTTGCAACCTCGTCGCCGTCGATCGTGAAACGCGGGTCCGCCGCCGCGAGCCATTGCCAGCACGCTTCCTGCAGGTAGTTCCAGTCCGATTCGGGGACACCCAGCATCCGGAAGACCACCTTCCCCGGTAATTGTGCCGCGATATCTTCGATGAGGTCGCAACTTCCGCGCTCGGAGACCTCGGCCAGTATCTCGTCGACGATGCGCTCGACGTCGTTAGCCAGCCGTGCGATGGCCGGCACACTGAAGTGTTTGTTGATGGGACGCCGGTACAGGTTGTGGAGGGGATCGTCGGTGGTCGCGATCTGGATGTCCCATCCCTGGGCGTGCTTCTCCTCGGGAGTCCTTCGCTTGGGCGAGCGGGGAACGCGGGTGTCTTCCCGAGAACTGAGCCGGGCCGGGTCGAGAAGATATTCCTTGACGTCGTCGTACCGGGTGATGGACCAATGGTGGCGGCCGTACGCGTCGTTCTCGGTCCAGTGGATGGGGTCCTCATCCCTCAACTGGCGGAACCCGGCGTGAAATTCTTCCGGCTTGGTGTACCACGTTGGGTCCAAGAGTTTGTTGTCGATTTCGGACCAGTCGGTCATTGTCACTCCTGTTCGGGTTGGCCGATGCGACGGCACCGGCGGTATGTGGTCACAAATAGGGGATTCGCGTCGCGGTCGATCGCGGGTTCCGGGGGAGTGCATCACACCCCGGTACGACACGTCATGGTCCTTCCGAAATTGGGTTCACTGTTAAATCTCCGGGGCGTGAACCCGAGACAATCGATGATCTTGCAGCGCCTTCTCAGCGGCCATCTGGAGCTGCATCAGGTCGGTGACGAGACTCCCGAAGTCAGCCAGGGGGTCGAAGCCGTAACCGAGCGGGGCTCCCGCCCGCACTCCGTGTCGGTGCGCCGTCTCCGCCACGTACTCCCACATCTCAACAATGGTGGGCAGGTCCGCGACCATGTCGAGGCCCAGGTCCTGGGACAGGTCGGCGAGTCCGAAGAAGATATAGTCCACGCCCTCGACGGACACGATCTCTTCGATGTTGTCCACACCGCTCTTGGTCTCGATGAGCGGCATCACGATGACGTTGTCGTTCGCGACCTGCCGACGTTTCTCCCATGCGGCACCGGAGAATTCCATGGCGGGCACGACGGGGCACATCCCGCGTCCTCCGGAGGCGTACCGTCCCGCGGCAACGGCGCGGCGTGCTTCTGCCGCCGAGCCCACCTTCGGAACGAGGATGCCTTGGGCACCGGCGTCGAGCGCCTGCTGGATCAATGTGGGATCGTTGCCGAGCACGCGCACGAACGGCACCAGCCCGTATGCCTCTGCGGTTCTGAGATGTGCAACCATCGCGGGGATGTCGATCATCCCGTGCTCGCGGTCGATCAGGACCCAGTCGTAGCCGAGGGCGCCGTAGATCAGGGTCGACGACGGGTCGACCGACGTCACGAAGGCCCCGACCGGCTGGCCACCGTCCGCGATGATGGACTCGAACTCCCTGGCACGCCTGACAGACATGCAACCTCCTCCATCGATTGGCACTGTTACTCAGTCCGTTCCGGGACCGTCAAGGACGGCACGGCGCCAGCGCGACCTTGACCGGTCGGACTTCCAGTTGGTACGAGGCGGCCTCGATTGCCGTGGCCGCCCGCTCGAGCGGATAGACATGGGTAATCCACGCGCCGAGATCGATCCCGTCGCGCAACAGTTCGAGCGCAAGGTCGAACGCCTTGCCCACGGTATGGGGATGCGAAATCGGGTTGACGATCGTGATTTCCTTCATCATCATCGCCATCCAGTCAATCGGCTGTGACTGGGGCGTCGCGACGGAGACGTTCACCCACGTGCCCATCGGTCGCACCAGGCGAGCAGCGAGCTGGCGGGCCGAACTGACGCCGGCCGCCTCGATCACCGCGTCGACCGGCCCGCCATCCTTCTCGATGCGCGCGGCGGTCTGCTCGATCGTCTCGCCCGGTGCGATGCCAAAGACTCTCGCGCCCAATGTCGCTGCCATCGCTAGGCGCTCCTCGTCGGACTCCAGCCCGATGACGCTCACATGGGCACCGACGCGAATGGCGGCAAGGGCACAGGACAACCCCTGTGTTCCTGGCCCGATGACCGTGACGTGGTCGGCGGCGGCGGCGCCGCTCGCCTCCACCCATCGGATGCCGTTGGCCAGCGGCGAGCACGCAATCAGCGCCGCCGCATCGGACAGCTCGACGGGCACCTTGTACACCAGGGCGCTCGCCGGGACGAAAGTGTGGGTGGAGTAGCCGCCCCATAGGTGCGGCGGCTCCGCGCTCGACACCGTGCCATAGCCGACGGTGAGGCCGCCGCGCGTCTCGCACAGATAGTACTGGCCCCTATCGCACGCACGGCACCCGTCACAGGGCCACCGCGACTCCACTACGACGCGGTCGCCGATCTCGAGCTGCCGGGTGACGCGAGCGTCGTCCCCGATCGCAACGACCCGGCCGAGGATCTCGTCACCGAAGATCACCGGGGCAAGCTGGTTCAACCACTCCATCTCGCCGCGGTACATGTGCAGTTCGGAGCCGTCGATGCCGCACAGCAGCACCTCGACGAGAAGGTCTCCCGGAGACAGCTCCGGCAGGGGGAAATCACGCAGGGCGAAGGTTTGAGGGCCTTCATAGACAATCGCCCGGGCGGTGGATGCCACAGTTTTCTCCTTATAGCGGTATGTCGAGATAGGGGGTGTCGATTTTCCTGCGCCGTTCACGGCTGTGCTGCCGCGGCAGACTGCCGGATGTGGATGGGGTCGAGTTCGGTGCCGATGCCGTAGACGTCCCCGAGCGCCCTGGTCCCGTCGTACGTCAGGCGAGGCACGGCTATCGTCCAGCCGCGCCCACTCGCAACATCAGGGTGCTCGGGCAGGCTGAAGGTGGCGATCTCGATCCGTTCGGAGGTTCGGTCCGCGAAATCCGGATGCATCATCGTCAGCGAGCCGACGGCGCCGGCGAGCATGACCCAGGGGTCTCGAAGTCGCACGAGGAGCATCCCGTGGTAGGCGCTGAAAACCACGGTTCCGCGGAACCGCAGGCACCGACTCGAGTCGAGATGGGTCGGGTGAGCGGTGGGGAACATGAATTCGCCGGCTGGGGTCTGGTCCGCCCCGTCTCCGCACACGATCTCACCGTCGATGGCGGAGAGGTAGTCGCGCAGGGACGCCTTGACGCCCCAACACAGTTCGTGCCCGGTCCTCCGCTCAGCTGACATGGGCCGGTTTCCTCTCGGCGAACTCCTTGAGCGGCATGTCGGGAGACCGCACCAGGTCCGCGTCGACGCGTGTGCCGCATTCGATCAGGACCTTGGCTTGGGCGTAGTCGCGGAGGTTGTTGACGGTGTCGACGGCAACGACTTGATCGTCGCGCAGGTACACCACGCTGAACGCGCCGGACTGAGGGGTGCCACGGACGACCGCGGCGTCGTACGCGATGGGCACTCCCATGGTCTTGAACTTGACGTCGTACTGGTTGGACCAGAACCAGGGGACCGGCTTCAGCGGGTTGGGCGAGCCCAGGATAGACGCTGCGACCACCCGTCCTTGCTCCACTGCATTCTGGACAGATTCCAGTCGCATCCTGGTGTGGCCGGTGAAGGAGTTGGAGATGCTCGCGCAGTCACCTGCCGCGTAGACATCTGGCAAACTGGTGCTCCCGGCGTCGTCGACATCGGCGCCGTTGACTCCCTCCGCCCCGGCGTCACGGAGCGCCTCGACGTTGGGGAGGAGCCCCACGCCGATCAGGACTAGTTCCGCGGCGATCCACCGACCGTTGTCCAGCTGAACCCCGGTGACTTCCCCGTTTCGTCCCGTGATCTCCGAGACGGAAGAGCGCTCGAGGATGTCGACCCCGTGACGTCGGTGGAGAGCACGGAAGTGCGCGGAGACTGCCGGTGAGGTCACCCGCTGGAGAACGCGGTCAGCGCTCTCGATGACCGTCACGGCGAGCCCCGCTTTGGTGAAGGCAGCCGCGGCCTCGAGCCCGATGAAGCCCCCGCCGATCACCACGGCACGTGCCGCGGTGATCAGGTGGCTCTGGAGCCGCTCGGCGTCGCGAAGCGTACGAAGGTAGTGCACGCCTGCGAGCTCGGCTCCCGGTACGGTGAGCCTGCGGGGCCGCCCACCAGTCGCCCACACAAGCTTGCCGTAGCCGATCTCGGCGCCGGTCGATGTACGCACGACGTGTCGGCTGGGGTCGACGGCGACGACATCCGTTCCGAGCATGAGTTCCATGTCGTCGTCTCGCCAGAATTCGGGCGGCCGGAGAAAGAGGCTTTCGGTCGCGGTCTGGCCCGTGAGCACGCCTTTGGACAGTGGGGGTCGCTCGTAGGGCGGGACGAGCTCGCTGCCGAGGATCCCGATAGAACCCTCATAACCGGCCGCATCCAGGGCTGTCGCGACTTGAGCACCTGCCTGCCCCGCTCCGACGATCAGGGTGTCATGGTGTCGTATCACGGACGTGATCACTCGGCAACGACTTCGGCGACGAGTCCGTCGAGGAATCCCGAGGCGTGGATCTGGCACGCCAGCCGGCTTTCCGGCCGGTAGTTCTCGGAGATCTCCAGCAGGTCGTGCTCGTCCGCCGAGGCCGGGGTGACCTGGTCCGCCCACGGGGCGGAAATATAGATGTGGCATGTGGCGCAAGACATCTCGCCTCCGCATTCACCGACGATGCCAGGAATTTCGTTACGAACGGCCACCCGCATCAGGGATTCGCCGTCGCCGGCTTCGGCGATGTGTACGTCGCCATCGACCGACTGGAACTTGATGATCGGCATTGTGCCTGCTCCTTCCGCCCGGGCGTATGTGCCGGGCCTCGCCGTGAAAGCAAGTGTCACGGATCACAGACATAACTGTCCAATGCATTTTTAGACTTCAAATTATGACAAAATTCGATGTTTCCCGGGTGGCGTGTCCTGCCTCGTGCTAGCGTCCGGCATGCTCGATCTCCAAAAGTTGCATCACTTTTATGTGCTGGTGAAGACAGGCAGTTACGCACGGGCCGCAACGGAGTTGCACATGTCCCAGTCGGCGCTGACGCGGAACATCCAGGTGCTCGAGAATCGGTACGGCGTCACCCTGCTCAAACGCGACAGGGGCAGGAAGGGCATCCTCCTCACCGACTCCGGGCGCGCCGTCCTCGAGCATGTGCAGGAGTTGCTCACTCGCGCCGAGGCAATCGAACGCACTCTCGCGGCTGACGACACCGAGGCACCGAAGAAGCTCACGATCGGTATCGGACCGACCCTGGCAATGCTGCTCCCGGATGTGATCAAGCCGATCGTTACCGACAGTCGCAATCTGACGATCGAAGTCTCCATCCAGGCCCCCGACGTGATGATGGAGCGCGTTCTCGCCGGTGAACTCGACTTCTACCTAGGTCAGGAACCACACTCCGGGAAAACCCGTCGCGTGCGCCAAGAGCTGTGTGGTGCGGCGGCGATGCGTCTGTGGGTCCGCCCGCACCATCCGCTGACAGGACGAGGAGTCGTGGACGTAGAGGAAATCGCCAGGCACGCTAAAGCGTCCGTTACGGCGTGGAACTCATCCATCGTGCCGATGCTCGAATCCGGGCTCCAGGGTCCACTGACCGCAAACGTGCAGATCGACGACTATGCGCTGCTCGTCGAGCTCGCCCACAACTCCGACACGATCCTCATCTCCGGCTTCGCGGACAGGCTTCACCGTCTCGCGGAACTCGAGACCGACACGGTTATCCCCATGCCGCCTCTTCCGGTGTATTTCTTCTTCCTGGAGGGGATCCCGTTGTCGCCGTTTGCCATGGGGATCAAGGAGGCCCTGAAGCGCGGATTCATCACCGCCACGACGCAGAATGCGACCGGGGACACTCCATCGAGACCGTAGGGAAGGTACTTGACTGTTCCCGCTTGTCCGATGCGTCGGATCGGTAAGTGATGCCTCGAACCGACGACCGGGAGCCGCGTTCGTGTTGACCGACTTCGAGCGCGAGCAGCTGGTTCGGTGGTCAAGTGAGCCGAATAGCGTGAAGTTCGGACACGAATTCTATTGGAACGCAAGACCTGTTAAAGATGTTTCCGCAATTGAGTGAGTGGTGATCATGGGGGAGGCCCGGTGTGATTGAGGAAGTCGTGGCACAGGTCGTAGTTGGTGCCGACTCGGGTGAGTCCGGTCTCGGTCGCTGTGCGGACCTCGTCGAGCATGGGGGCAAAGGTTGCCTAGTTGTAATTCCTGGGGACGTTGTGAACGCCGACGCGTTCGATGGGTGACTTACCGCCGATCCCGGTGTGGGGTAGATGATGATTGTAGTCATGCAGCCAGGCTTGGTAGGTCGATGAGCGGGCCTCGTCGCTGAGGTAGGTGTCTGCGTCCGCCCACTCCGCGGCGAGCGTCCGGTTGAACCGTTCGACTTTTCCGTTAGTCTGGGGTCGGTCGGCCTGGTTCGCTTGTGCGCAATGTCCGGGCCGAGAGAATCAGCGAAAGCTTTTTAACGGTAACAGGATCCATTGTCGATTAACACCCGTGTGACGGTGATGTGGTGGGCCGCGAAGAAGTCGTTCGCTCGGGACCAGAACCCGGAAGCGGTCTCCTTCTTCTCATCGCACAGGATTTCCGAGTACGCGAGCCGCGAATGATCGTCGACGGCGTGATGCAGGTACGAGTAACCCACCCCGGAGCGGTTGCGACGTCCGGCGGCGCGGCGGAGTTTGCGGTGGCCACCGCCGTCCGGGATGCGGCCGAGCTTCTTGATGTCGACGTGGACCAGATCTCCCGGTGCGTCGTGCTCGTAGCGGCGGCCGGCGGCCGGCGGACCGGCAGACCGGTGGCCTGGTCGAGGTGAGCCAGCTTCGGCATCCGGTAACGCCGCAGGACCGCCTCGACGGTCGAGCGCGCCACGTGCAGGTGGTGGGCGATGCGGTGTGGTCCCCAGCGGCGGGTGAACCGCACGTTGATGATCCGTCGTTCGGTGTGGGTCGGCGTCTGGTGAGGGCAGTGATGTGGTCGACTCGAGTGATCCTCCATTGCGGCCTCGCCACCGTCGCAGTAGCGGTCGACCCACTTCTTGACCGTCGCCGGCGAGCACTGGAACCGCTCCGCTACCCGGCGTAGCAACCAGCCGTCTTCGAGGACCAGCAACGCGAGTGTGGAACGTCCCCGTGGAGTCAGGAAGGCATTACGGTGTGTCATGAGAGCCTCTCGGTAGCGGCGTGTGTGTGGTAACCGCACCGATACCGGAGGTCCTCACCTATCTCTATTCGCCACGCCGTACGCAACCTGCCTGGGTGCCTCTCTGTTTGTCAAGCAGCTCTGTCGGATTGATTTGTATGTGGTCGAAGATACCGATTTTCGTCGGCCAGCATGATGCGCCAGACGTGATCGGACAGGTGACGTTTGAGGGCGGGCCTGGCCGCTGCCGGCTTCTTGCCCTCGGCGATCTTCTTGTCGTAATAGTTGCGCCCGGCGCTGGCGGGCATCCGAATCTGAACCACCGCGACGGTGTAGAGCGCGCTGTTGAGCTGCCGGTCCCCGTAGCGGGGACAGGCGGTGACGGTCGGTGTCGGCGCTGGCGATCTGCACCGGTGCCGAGCCGTTGTAGTTCGAAAAGGCCGCCGCGGTCGGGAACCGGTCGGGCCGGCCGGTGCGGCCGATCAGCCGGGCCGCGGTCACCGCACCGATCCCGTCGACCTCGCGCAGGCGGGTGCCGTGCTCGTCGAGCGTGTGGGCCATCTGCTTCTCGTTCGCCGCGAGCTGGTCGTCGAGACGGCGGACGTCCGCGATCAACTCCCGACACAGCCCGACCCGCATCCGATCGACAGCGCTCTTAGCGCGGAAGCCCCGCAACAAGGCTGCCGCCGCAGCAGCGGTCAGCGAGGTCGGAGCACCACCGGCAAGCAGCTGCCGAAGTAGCGCGTGAAGCTGATTCATGATCCGAGTTCTACTGCTCGACATATTATTTCGTTGCTCATCGAGCAGTCCGAGGATTTCGGCCGAGCCCTCCGAGTCGACCGGGCGGGCGTCGCCCTGCATCGCGGCGACACAGGCCGCCGCGGCCGCGTCGATGCGGTCGTTCTTGCGTCGGCCGCCACGGGAGAGTTCCCACACGCGGGCGGTGGCGGTGGTGGGGACGTCGAGCACGACCTCCCCGAGTGCCAGCAGCCACTGCGCGAGGTGATGTCCGAGACCGTAGGCGTTCTCGACGGCCCAGGTGCGCTGCGGCCAGGTCTTGGCCCAGGCGATCAGCGTCTTGTAGCCGGTGAGGGTGGCGTCGATGCGGATCGAGCCGAGGTCGGTGTTGGTGGCCGGGTCGACCGCGGTGGCGGTGTGGCTGGACTTGTGGGGATCGATGCCGATGACGATCATGGAAGACGGTTCCCTTCTCTGCTCGGATTGGGGAATCCGCGGAGGACATCCGACTTCAAGTACCTCTCACAGCAGCTTGGGGTCACGCCTCTCTTCAGTCACTCCGCGAACGCAGACCGGGAGGGGGGACACACCCCACCAGGGTCAACCCAACGGACGGGTGACAGGAATTATGCGAGTCAACTCCTCCGGTCTGCTACGGGACGTTACGGGTAGCCGACCCGATCACGACCGCCGACACTCATAAAAGTCGGAACTACCCCTAGTTCGATGGATTCACATTGCCTACTTGTTCGATCGGGTTAAGGTCGGGCCCATAGGGCCACCGCGGTCGGGAAACTGACCTCGATCATCGCCGAGATGTGCACTGGACGGACGTCACCGACGCAATGAACCTGCTCCGAGCCGGCGGGATGCCCGCGGCCGGTGATGCGGGCCCGGAGGGCATGCAGCGGCTGCTG
The DNA here is from genome assembly GCF_009872365.1 of Rhodococcus sp. T7. Lineage (NCBI taxonomy): Bacteria > Bacillati > Actinomycetota > Actinomycetes > Mycobacteriales > Nocardiaceae > Rhodococcus > Rhodococcus sp. T7. The sequence goes on along the minus strand of NZ_WXYH01000345.1, from coordinate 1,204 downwards.
AACTTCTACTCCTGGGACTGCGAGGGGCTCCGCGACGACGTGCGTGAGGTCGTGGTCGAGACGATCGGTGACTCCGACAAGGGCGTGTTGATCGTCGACGAGACAGGGTTTTGAAGAAGGACACGCGCTCGGCCGGGGTGGCCAGGCAGTATTCCGGCACGGCCGGACGGATCGAGAACAGCCAGATCGGGGTATTTCTCGCCTACGCCTCCGACCGGAGTCGGGCGCTGATCGATCGCGAGTTGTACCTGCCGAGGGCCTGGACCGAGGACCGCGAGCGATGCCGGGCCGCCGGGATCGGCGACGAGGTGGCTTTCGCGACGAAACCCGAACTGGCGCAGACGATGATCGAACGGGCTCTCGATGCCGGTGTGCCGTTCGGGTGGCTGACCGGTGACGAGGCTTACGGGCAGGTCGGCAAGCTTCGACTGTGGCTCGAATCCCGTGGTGTGGCCCATGTTCTCGCCGTTCCGAAGTCGCAGATGGTGATCTCGATGGAGCCACAGCAGCGCCGAGCCCACGCCTGATCGCCGACCTGCCGGCGACCGCGTGGCAGCGGATCAACTGCGGCGACGGTGCCCACGGATCCAGGCTCTATGACTGGGCGGTCGTCGACATCCGGCCCCTGCGAGAACGCGGTCGCGGTCACTGGCTGCTGGCCCGCCGGTCGATCACCGACCTCGGCGAGATTGCCTACTACATCTGCTTCGGCCCCGCCGACACTGAACCCGCCGAGTTGGTCCGGGTGACCGGCAGTCGCTGGGCGATCGAGGAGTGCTTTCAGACCACCAAGAACGAGACCGGACTCGACCACTTCCAGGTGCGTGGGTACCCGGCCTGGTACCGACACATCACCTTGTCGATGGCCGCGGCCGCCTTCCTGACGATCCTGCGCCGCGGCGCTCAAAAAAGGGGATCTGAAACCGGTGTCCGAGAACTAATTCCTCTGACAATCAACGAGATCCGGCGATTGTTCAACCGCGTCGCTCGTCCGGTGCATCACGCTCTCGTCCATGTCTGGCACTGGTCGAACTGGCGCCGCGCCAGCCAGGCCAGAGCGCGCGCCAGCCCACTATAAGCGTCGACATCACAAACTGTCGTTGCAGTACTAATCTAAGCGCTCCCATCCTCCCACCCGGTGTTCGATTCGGTCATCCACCGCGCCAGTTGGACAGTGTCTTCGATGACGGCGAAGCCCTCGGTG
>NZ_WXYH01000344.1:0-154070 GCF_009872365.1 Rhodococcus sp. T7 | reverse complement strand
GTGGCGGGCGTCGAGCAACAGTTGCGCGACGGCGGTGCGCCGGTGGCGGTAGACCCGGCACGGGCGGCCGTGCACGAGGTCGTCGGTGGTCTCCCGGCTCCACCGGAAACCGTCGGCGGCGGGGTCGGTGTGGTCGTGCACTGTGGTCGAGGGTGTGGTCATCAGGTGTGGTCCGTTTCGTGCGGTCGCGCAGGGTGGATCGGGGGCGGGAGGCTCAGGCGGGTGGTGCGGGCAGGGTGTCGGGGGCGGGTGCGGCGAACTGCGGGGCACGGCGTTCGGCCATGGCGGCGACGCCTTCCTTGAAATCGGGCTGCTGCATGAACTGCTCGATCAGGTCCTTCGAGTCTTCGATGGCGGTGCCGACGTTCGAGTGCAGGAGCTCGGCGTAGATCTGGCGTTTGGCGCCGGTCGCGGAGGCGGGGGACACCTGGGTGGCGATGTAGTCGGCGACCTCGTAGACCGTGTCCAGGAAGTGTTCGTCCCGCGGGTGCACGCCGTTGAGGAAACCCATGCGCAGGAGTTCTTCGGAGCGCAGGATGCGTCCGGTGATGAGGATGTCGGCGGCGTTCGCCAGTCCGACGATGCGGGGCAGCAGCCAGGCCAGGCCGTACTCGGCGGGCAGTCCCAGGCGTGGGGTCGCGGTGGTGAACTTGGCGCCCTCGACGGCGTAGCGGAGGTCGCAGTAACCGGCCAGGGCGACCGCGATACCGGCGCACGGTCCGTTGATGGCGGCGATCAGCGGAACCCGCAGGCCCCACATCCACACCAGGTCGTGGTCGAACTCCGGGTTCACCCCGTGGCCGGGGCGGGCGAAGTCGGGCTTGTTGACGGTGTCGGAATACTTTTCGTCGGTCTCGGTGTAGAAGTCGAGTGCCTTGGTGTCGGCGCCGACGCAGAACTGGTCGCCGCCGCCGGTGAGGACCACGACCCGGACGGTGGGATCGGCGTCGAGGGTTGCCATGGTCCAGCGCAGTTCCGCATTCATGCGGGAGGTCCAGGAGTTGCCGCGGCCGGGGCGGTCGAGCCACACCGTGGCGACGCCGTTGTCGCGGATTTCGTAGCGGGTGACCTTCAGATCCATGGTGATTCCCTCTCGTGGTGCGCATGATCGACCCACCGCCCGGCGTGGTGAAGGCGTGCCGGGGCCGCCCACGTCCCGAGGACGCCGGCCAGGTCGGAAACGATCAGACGTGTCTTATTCTTCGGCGTCGGCGAGCCACATATGGTGGACCCGACGGGTGTTGTGAACGAGCTCGGCCACGGCGGCGTCGGCGTCGCGACGGCGAATGTGCTCGAGCAGAGCGCGCGGGCTGTGCAGGGCATCACCGGTCGGTACCTCGGCACCGAAGCGCAGGGTGAACTCGGTGAGCAGATCCATCAGCGAGCGCATCATCGTCGCGATGATCGGGTTCTGAGTGGCTTCGCCGATGAGGCAATGAAATTCGATGATCGCCTCGGTCTTGCCGTTCCAGTCTTCCCGGGCGGCGAGGTCGTCGGCCTTGTGGAGTAGATCCTCCATTCGCGCGAGATCGTCGTCGGTGCGTCGGGCGCAGGCCGTCGTGACCGCAACGGTCTCGATTTCCTCACGTGCTTCGGTCAGATCCGACAGCGAGTATCGCGTCAGGAGGAGATTGTCGGACAATGCCTTCGAGATGCTGACGGGATCGGTGGGGGCGATGAACGCTCCGCCGGTGGCTCCCTTCTTGATGGTCACGACGCCCGTGACTTCGAGCATCCGAATGGCTTCACGCACGGTGTTGCGGCTGACCTCGAATTGAGCGGCGAGTGTGCGCTCCGAGGGCAGACGGCTTCCCGGTGGCAGCTTGCCCTGCCGAACCTGGGCCCGCACCTGGTCGATGATCTCGTCGAAGGCGCGGCGGGGCCGGGCCGGGCGGAACTGGATGTCGGCGGGTTCGGTCATGGTGCCAATCATTCCCGGTTTCGACGCGTCCGCTCCGCTCCGGTGCCGTTTCGCTACCAGTGCGGTCATGCGCTCGTACCTCCGATTTCATTGGTTGAGCCATTGAAACCCCATCCCTGCCGTGAAGTCAAGGCCTGGTCAGGCCTTGACTTTCTGCTTCGGGTGTACCTGAATTAAGTCAATGGCCCTACCATTGAGGGACCGGAAGTGCCCGCGATGCTCCGCAGCGCACCCGCTCCCCACGGATCGAAGGACTTCACATGCCGCACGATGACAACCTCCAGATGCCCGGTGATCGCCTTCCCCTGTCAGGCGTTCGTGTCGTCGACCTCTCGCAGGTCGGCGCAGGCCCGTATGCAGCGTCTCTGCTCGGTGACCTGGGCGCCGATGTGATCAAGATCGAGCCCCCGACGGGGGAGAGCTTCCGGTACATCGACAATCTGTTCGGCGTCGGCGACAGCGCCTACTTCTACGGAGTCAACCGCAGCAAAAGGTCACTGACACTCGACCTGCACGAGTCCGAGGGGATGGACGTGCTGCGGCGTCTGGTCGCCGACGCAGACGTCATGATCGTCGGATTCCGGCCGGATGCCGTCACCCGCCTCGGGATCGATTACGAGTCGATGGGCAAGCTCAACGACCAGCTGGTGTATTGCCAGCTGACCGCATTCGGCGAGGACGGGCCTCGTGCCCACCAACCCGGCATGGACCTGCTGGGACAGGCCATCGGCGGGATCATGGGACTGACCGGTGAGACCGACGGCCCCCCGATCAAGGCCGGTGTCCCGATGGCCGACTTCGTCGGCTCCTTCCTGCTCGGATTCTCGATCGTCTCCGCGCTGCGTGCCCGCGATCTCAACGGTCACGGCCAGAAGGTCAGCGTGAATCTGCTGGACGGCCAGATCGCGATGCTCGCCAACATCCTGACGCACTACGACCGCACGAAGGTTCCCGTACGACCGCAGGGCGGAGGACATCCGCAAATCGCTCCGTACCAGCCCTACCAGGGCGGCGACGGCAAGGACTTCATCGTCGCGTGCCTCAACGACCGGTTCTGGCTGCGCTTGACCAAGGTCATCGACCGCCCCGAACTGGCCGACGACCCGCGCTTCGTCACCAACGCAGACCGCGTCGCGAACCGTGGAGCGCTCAACGACATTCTCATCCCGATCTTCGCGGGGCACACCGCCGCGAGCTGGCTCGAACGCCTCGACCAGGTCGCGGTGCCGTGCGGACCCGTTCACCGGCTCGAGGACGTCTTCACCGAACCGCAGGTGGTGCACAACCATTCCATCACCGAACTCGAGCACCCCATCCACGGTCGGTACCCGGTCCCCAACACGCCGTTCCGGCTCCACGGAACGCCCGCCCAGCCCCGGGGCTACGCACCGCTTCTCGGTGAGCACTCGGTCGAGATCCTGGGGGAGGCCGGCTTCACCCACGACGAAATCCGCGCACTGCTCGACAAGAGCGTGGTCACGACATCCACCGTCACCGAGCCGGCATAGACGGTGCTCCGATGACCACCACGACTGCGGACTACACCTGGCCCAGCGAACTCGCCGAACTGCGCGACGTCGTCGCGGCATTCCGTGAGCGCCACGCCGGCGAGGCGGCGGTGCGCACGCTCGCCGAGACGAATACACCACTCGATTCGCGAACCTGGCAGATCATGGCCGAACAACTCGGATTGGCCGGACTGACCGTCCCCGAGGAACTGGGCGGCGCCGGGGCGGGCTACGAATTCCTCGCGGTCGCGATGGAGGAACTCGGCAAGTCGCTCCTGCCGTCGCCGCTCCTGGCCACGACGGCACTCGCGATAGGCACGCTGATGCAGGCGGGCGACGCGTCAGCGCGCGAGCGTCTGGTCCCGGCCCTCGCGGCGGGGCAGATCACCGGCACGCTCGGTTACACCGGCGCCGACGGTCATTGGGAACCCGCGCGGAAACCACAGGTGCGGGCGACACGGAACGGGGACGGTTGGCGGCTGGACGGCACCGTTCACCACGTCCTCGACGGTGCCTCGGCCGATCTCGTTCTCGTGGTCGCCGACACCGACGAGGGTCCGTCGGTGTTCGCCGCCGAAGGTCCGCTACCCGGCCTCGTCCGCTCGCCGATGGCAACTCTCGACGGCACCCGGAGCCAGGCCCGGCTCGACTTCCACGACGTTCCGGCGACCGCGGTCGGCGTGCTCGGTGCCGCGGCGCCCACGGTCGAGGCCGTACTCACGCGTGCGGCCGTGCTGCTGGCGGCCGAACAGGTCGGGGGAGCGCAGTATTGCCTCGACATTGCGGTGACATACGCCGGGACCCGCACGCAGTTCGGGCGGGTAATCGGTTCGTATCAGGCGATCAAGCACAAGTGTGTCGATATGTATCTCGAGATCGAATCAGCGCGTGCGGCAGTGTATTACGCTGCGTCCTGTCTGACGGTGAACTCGGCCGACGCCGAGCCGGCCGCGTCCATTGCCAAGACGCTCGCGTCGGCGGCGTTCGACCGCGCCTCTGCCGACAGCATCCAGATCCACGGCGGAATCGGATTCACGTGGGAACATTCGGCGCACTTGTACTTCCGGCGGGCGATCTCCACCCGCGCGCTCTTCGGAGACCCGCGCAGGCACCACGAAGTCGTGGCCACCTCTCTACTGGACCGAACTACACGCAGCGACGCCTCGACGTCGCCTCCCGAATCCCGGAGGGTGCAATGAAGGTCGACGATGAACGTGTCCTGTCGGACGACGAACTCGAGAACAGAGCCTTGTCGTTTCTGGCCGATCGCCGCCGACGCAGTCGCACTCAGGGTCCACTCGTGTGGGGCGAGGGGGATGACGGTGCGGTAGCGATCTGGGACGACCCCGATCCCGACGTCGAGCGTGCCGAACTCGACGTCGCGCGCACCTACCGCCGCACGCGCTTCGATGCCGGTTTGGGCTGGCTCGACGGGCCCGTCGAGCACGGAGGCGCGGGGCTGGACGCCGCATCCCAGCGCCGTTTCGCGGCGCTCGAGGCGCAGTTCGACACTCCCTCACAGGCATTCTTCAAGCTCGACCGGGTGCTGACGCCGATCTTGCTCCGCTACGCGGATCCGGAGATCGCCCGGCAACACGTCCGAGGCCTGTTTCGCGGCGACGTCATCGGATGCGAGTTGTTCAGCGAACCCGGTGCCGGCTCCGACCTCGCGAGCCTCACGACGAAGGCCGTACAGGACGGCGACACCTGGATCGTCGACGGCCAGAAGGTCTGGACGTCGGACGCCCACTACGCCGATATCGGGCTCGCGCTGTGCCGCACCGAATCCCAGGTGCCCGGGCGCAAAGGTCTGACCGCGTTCCTGGTGGACATGCGGCAACCCGGCGTCGAAGTGCGGCCGTTGCGGCAGATCACCGGGGGCTCCTCCTTCAACGAGGTGTTCCTCACCGGTGTCCGCGTCCCCGATTCCCACCGAATCGGGGCCCGCGGACAGGGGTGGGAGGTGGCGCAGGAAACGTTGAAGATCGAACGCACCGCGATCGGTGTGGGGATGGGGCGGGGCGGTGCCGGTGTGGCCAACGGGGAGCGCCTGGTCGCGCTGGTCCGAGCCCTCGGCCTGGAGAACGACCCCATCGTCCGGCAGCGATTGGCAGAGGTAGTCACGGCGTTCCGGGCGGCGAAGCATCTCCAGCACGTCACCACCGCACGGCGCCGGGCAGGGGACAACCCGACGGCGTCTCCACTACTCGCGAAGCTGACACTGTCGAACAACCTGCGTTTGGCATCGCGCTTCGTCACCGATCTGCTCGGTCCACGGCTCGCTGCCGACACCGGCGAATGGGGCACGTTCGCGTGGAACCAGTTCGTCCTCGGAGAGCCGGGCATGCACATCATGGCGGGCACCGACGAGGTAGTCCACAACATGATCGGTGAACAGGTCCTCGGGCTGCCGCGAGAACCGCGACCGCAGCCGTGAGTTCCGAGACGGTCCCGGCAATGGTTCCGGCGCATCTGCCCGCGCTCTGTGTGACCGACGTCGACGCGGCGGCGGAGCGAATCTCGACGGTAGTGCCGCCGACGCCGCTCGAATACTGCGAGCGTCTGTCGGAACTCACCGGTGCCGACGTCTACCTCAAACGTGAGGACCTCACCCGCGTCCGTTCGTACAAGCTGCGCGGTGCATACAACGTCATGGCACAGCTTTCCTCTCGCGAACGTGAGGCAGGCGTCGTCACAGCGAGTGCGGGCAACCATGCCCAGGGCGTGGCGTATGCGTGCCGGGCAATGGGGGTGGCGGGGCGGATCTACGTACCCACCCGAACTCCGAAGCAGAAGCGGGACCGTATCCATGCTCACGGCGGAGCGTTCGTCGAGCTCATTGCGGTCGGTGACACGTTCGACGCGGCGGCAGAGGCCGCGGCTGACGACGTCGCTCGCACCGGGGCCACGATGGTTGCGCCGTTCGACGACACCCGTACCGCGGCGGGGCAGGGCACCATCGCCCGCGAGCTACTCGCCCAGTTGCCCTCGGCACCGGACCTGGTCCTGGTTCCGGTGGGCGGTGGTGGCTGCCTTGCCGGAATCGGCGCCTACCTGCAGACCACGTCGCCGTGCACGTCGATCGTCGGGGTGGAACCGTCCGGCGCGGCATCGATGGCCGCCGCACTCGCCGCGGGCGGTCCGGTGACGCTGCCGGATGTGGATCCGTTCGTCGACGGGACGGCCGTCAAGCGCGTCGGTGACATCCCGTACGCGGTGGTATCCCGCCTCGACCGGATCACGATGACTCGGGTCGACGAGGGTGCCGTGTGCACGGCGATGCTCGACCTGTATCAGAACGAGGGCATCATCGCCGAGCCGGCCGCCGCGCTGTCCGTCGCCGCACTCGCGGGACTGCCGATCGCACCGGGAACGACTGTCGTGTGCGTGATTTCGGGTGGCAACAACGATGTTTCGCGCTACAACGAGGTCATCGAGCGATCACTCGTGCACCGAGGTCTCAAGCACTACTTCCTGGTGGACTTCCCGCAACAGCCCGGCGCGCTACGCCGGTTCCTCGATCAGGTGCTCGGTCCCGACGACGACATCACCATGTTCGAGTACATCAAGCGCAACAACCGCGAGTTCGGTGCCGCACTCGTGGGGATCGAACTGCACGCGGCCGACACTCTGCCGTTGATCCTTGCGCGGCTGGACGCCTCACCACTCGAGGTGCAGCGCATTGCGCCGGGCACACCGGAGTTTCGGTACCTCATCTGACTGATGCAGTTCTTCCACCGAACCGCCGGGTGGTGTCAGCCGCGAGATTCGCAGTCCCGGCCGGTGTACCAGGCGGGAAGTAGTTCCATGATGTGTTCGACGAGTTCCTCAGGGGTGGCGTCGAAGTCGTCTTCGAGCCATTCGTCGAGGAACCCGACCACTGCGCTCGCGATCATGCTGGCCGCGAGATGGGGTCGCAGTCCCGGCGGCCGTCGGGGGTTGTCGACGATTCCGGGTTCGATGTCGGCCGCCATCGAGCGGACCGCTCTCGTGTGAACTTTCCGTGAGAGGGGTAGCGCGAGAACGGCGACATAGAGGGAGCGGTGCTCGACGTAGTGGCCGACGAGCTGCTCATGTGATTCGCGCACCTGCGCGGGCCATTCGAGGGTGGAATCGGAGCGCACAGCTTCGTTGATCTCGGCCAGTTGCAGGTACGCCCGCTCGACGATCTGGAGGGCGAGTTCGTCGAAGCTCGCGAAATGGGAATAGAACGAGGTCTTCGAGATCCCCGCTTCGCGCACGATCGCGGGGACCGAGATAGGTTCCTCATTGCGTGCGACGAGGCTCTCGACGGCGTCGAAGATCTTCGCTCGGGTCCGAGGCACGCGGGGATCCCGCGATTCGCCGTGAGTCTTGCGCACGATCTGGATCGGCGACATGTCGGCGGACTCCATCTCCATGTCATCAGAGTACGACCCGCCGGCGATGTGACCGGCGGGCCGGGCTCTCGAATGATCACCCCACTGAACGGCTGTCTCTAGAACTTCGTGATCACCACGCGCGTGATCGACGGATCTGCGAGGGAGGCGTAGCCCTCCGCGACCTCGTCCAGTGAGATCTCCTTGGAGACGAGGCCGTCGAGTTGGATCCTGCCCGAAAGGTACATGTCGACGTACCGGGGGACGTCACGCTGCAACACGCCCGAACCCATGTAGATCCCGGTGATCGTCTTCTGTCCCTGGAGCAGGTCGTATCCGTCGACGGTCATGGTCTGTCCGGGCGTGACGCCGACGACGTACAGTCCGCCGCCCTTGGCCAGCATCGCGATTCCCTGCTCCTGCACGGCCCCGATGCCGACGAAGTCGAACACGTAGTCGGCACCCGTTCCGGTGATCTCCTTCACCGCCGCGACGGGATCCGTCCGGGTGGAGTTGATCATGTGCGTCGCCCCGAACTGCTTCGCCTTGTCGAGCTTGGTGTCGTTGACGTCGATCACGATGATCGGAGAGGCGCCGGCGATGACCGCGCCATTGACGGCGTGCAGGCCGACTCCTCCGGCCCCGACGATGACGACGCTCTCGCCCGCCTGGACGTCGGCAGTGTTCAGGACCGCTCCCGTGCCGGTGAGTCCGCCGCAGCCGAGCAGTGCAGCTTGGGGGAAGGGCATCTCGGGCGAGATCTTGGCGAGTTGGTTCGAGTGGACGAGCGCTTGCTGTGCGAATCCGCCCAGCCCGAACCCCTGGGTGACGTCTGCTCCGGGGCGAGTGAGCCGCGGCGCCTGCCCTGCGGCGCGGAGCGTGGCTTCGGGACGCAGGCACTGGTGGCTGCGGCCGCCCAGACAGTTGATGCAGTGACCGCAGCACTGGATGAGGGAGCCGACCACGTGGTCACCGACCGAGAAGTCGGTCACGTCGGGCCCGATCTTGGTTACCACACCGGCGACCTCGTGGCCGAAGACGGCGGGAACGGGGTAGCCGAGGTCGTAATTGGCCACACTCATGTCGCTGTGGCACAGCCCCGACGCCTTGACGTCGAGCAGGACCTCCATCCCGATCGGATCGTCGATGGTCACCTCCTCGGTGTGGAATCCTCCGCCGAACTCGTTGACGACAACAGCTTTCATACCTGAATCTCCCTGTAACGCGGAAGGGTTCGCCGCCAGCGTCGCGGGCGAACCGGGGGTGACCCGTCGGGATGCGCCCACTGTACAACTTCTGAACCAAAGTTCGGAATCTTTTGAACTGAAGTCCGGAAAGTCTGGTGCAAACGGGGTGTGCCGGGTTACTGTCATGGCGGAAATCGAATGTGGCGCAGACCACGTTCTGCCGGAGTCGAGGGCATCGACGTCGGTCGCCGACACGTGTGTCGCACCACGACGGGGCCCATAGTGCATCCGTTCGAGCATCGAAGCTCGTGCGGTGAAATGGAGACGAAAATGACCGTAGAAGCTCCCACCCAGCATGTCGCGAAGGAAGAGTTGGAGCGGATTCTCCGAATCCAGCGCGACGCCTTCCTTCGAGAAGGGCACGTCAGCGCTGCGGTTCGGCGCGACCGGGTCAGCCGGGTGGCGGTGACGATCCTCGACAACATCGACGCGATCTCCGAAACCCTCAGCCTGGACTACGGATTTCGGCCACCGGAGCTGACGAAAGCGTTCGAGGCCACATCCTGGGTCTCCGATGTGCAGGCCACCCTGGCGTCGCTCGAGGAGTGGATGGAGCCGACGGACGTTCCCGGCGGCTTCGTTCAGCAGAAGCCCAAGGGCGTGGTCGGCGTGATCGGCGCGTGGAACTTCCCGATCATCCTTGCTTTCGAGCCGGCCATGGCCGCTCTCGCCGCAGGCAACCGCGTGATGCTGAACTTCTCCGAATTCCACTCTCGGACAGGACAGCTCATCAAGGCTCTCTTCTCCGAGAGCCTCGACGAGACCGAGTTCGCGGTGTTCAGCGGCGATCTCGCCACCGCCCAGGCATTCGCAGAACTCGAGCTGGACCATCTGTTCTTCACCGGATCGCCGGGCGTCGGTAGCCTCGTCGCCCAATCGGCGGCAAAGAACCTGGTTCCCGTCACCCTGGAGCTGGGTGGAAAGAACCCGGTCGTCGTCGCGCGAGACGCCGATCTGGAACTCGCGGCGCACCGCATCGCCGGCACCCGCGCCCTCAACAGCGGACAGATCTGTCTGTGCCCCGACTACGTTTTCGTTCCTCGGGAACGCAGGGACGAACTCGTCGCGGCACTCCGCCAGGAATTCGAGGCGCTGTTCCCCGACTTCCTCCACAATCCCGGCGTGGTCTCGATCGTCAACGACCGAAATTACGACCGCGTGGTCGGCCTCGTCGAGGACGCGGTGGAAAAGGGCGCGACCAAGATCGTCGTCGCCCCCGAGACCGAACTGGGCAACCTGCCCGACCGGGCATCACGACGCATTCCACCGACGATCCTGCTCGACGTCCCGGAGACGGCAACGATCTCCCGCGAGGAGATCTTCGGACCGATTCTCCCCATCTATATCTACGACACCATCCAAGAAGTCGTCGACTACCTGCAGGAACGGCCCACCCCGCTGGGGTCCTACTGGTACGGGGAGGACACGGAGGAGTTTCGCACTTTCCTCGACCACACGAACAGCGGCGGAGTCACCCGCAACGACGGCATCTACCACGCCTTCCTGCCGGGCGCCCCGTTCGGCGGGCTCGGCAACTCAGGCTCCGGGGCCTACCACGGCAGAAACGGCTTCGACACCTTCACCCACCGACGCACCGTGGCGAACGTGACCCAGGAACGCGGGATCTCCGACGGTCTCAACGGACGAGCCCTGCTCGACGAGGAATTCCAATTCGCGATCGACCAGGCAGTCGCCGGAGCTGCCAAAGCCTTTCGCGACTACCTGAAGTAGCAGCGTCCGCAAGGCGCCCATGCGCCGCAACGGCGGGTCGGACGGTCGATGCTTATCGGACCATGCCGAGTCCGCCGTTGACGGCGAGGGCTTGGCCGGTGATGAAACGTGCTCCGTCACCGGCCAGGAAAACCATGACGGGGGCGAAGTCCAGTTCAGGGTCACCGAGTTTCCCGCCGAGGGGAACGCTGGAATAGATGTTGTCTCGTTCGGAAGCCCCTGAGGTGGTCATCGGCGTTTGGATCGCCGGAATCACTGAATTCGCGCGGATTCCGAGTGGTCCCCACTCCGATGCGATGGTGCGTGTCCAGGCCATGACCGCGCCCTTTGTCGCGGAGTATGCTGCCAGTCCCGGCATCGCCGTGAGGCCGGCGTCGGATCCGAAATTCAGTATCGTTCCGGATCCGCTGTCGCGCATCGAGGAGAATGCTGCCTGGTTGGTGAGGACGGTTCCGCGAAGGTTGATACCGAGTAGGAAGTCGAGGTCTTCGTCGGTGAATGTTTCTGCGGGCCGCGCTCGTTGCACACCCGCCACGTTGACCAAGACGTCGAGTCCGCCGAGGCGGTGGACTGCTTCGTCGAACGCGGCGTTCACCTGTGCGCGGTCGGAAACGTCAGCGTGGAGGTATGAGGCGGTCCCCGGACCTGTCGAGGTCGCATCGGATGCGGTTTGCCGACCGAGTTCGTCTTTGACGTCGATCGCGGCCACGGCTGCGCCTTCTCGGACGTAGGCGCGCACGCACGTGGCACCCATGCCCTGTGCTGCTCCGGTCACGATGATGCGTTTTCCTTCGAGTTGCATGACTAGCTCGCTTTCTTCGGCTTCATTTCGATACTCAATTTCTCGGACAGTGCTTCCAGTGACTCGTGTAGTCGACAGCGCAGGTCGGCACATTCTCCAAGCGCTCCCACCCCGTGCTCAGGAAGCGAGCTCACCACTCGACGGGTGTGTATGCAGTATTCGTCGTATTTTCGGAGTGCTACACGAATGTCGATCGCCGACCGCCCCCTGCGAAACACTCTCAGAGGCGCGGCGACAACGGAGAGCTGGCGCGTGTGTTCTTCGACCAACTTGCCCATTCTCAGCATTTCGTGGTGGTCGACTGGTCGTTGCTCATGGATATGGCCCGCGGCGGTGTTCAGAAGTTCACGAATCGATCGGAAGAGCTGTTGTCGTGCATGGGTAATCGCGTCGGTGGTGCTGATCGGGACGACGAGGGTGGCCACGAGTACCGCGACGATCGACCCGACCAGGACCTCGGCGATGCGAATCGCAGCGAATGCCGAATTGAACTGTCCCATAATGTTGTACATCTCGGAGACCGCAAGGCTGGTGCAGAGCATCAAGTAGACGTAGGACACCGACATCAGATAGTAGCCGACTGCACAGCACAGCAGCGCGATGCCGATCACCACGATGGGGTGGGCGCCAGTCGCAAGTACGATCGGAATGGCAAGCACCATGCCTGTCAACGTTCCGATGGCTCGATAGATGGCCTTCGCGGCGATATCGCCGCGGGTCGAGGTGCCGAGGAAGATGATGAACGCCGTGAGGGCCGCCCAGGTGTAATGCTCAACGGACAGGAGGAGTCCCGCGGCCGCCGCGATGGCGACGGCGAGGGAGGCCTGTACTGCCTGACGTGTTGCGAGATGCCAACTCGCGGTGCGTGGACCCCCTCGTGGTCTCACCATCGGCGCGATGCTCGCGGAACCGCCGAGTGATCCGTCGGGGGCCATGGATGCTGCCGGAACGAATTCCACGAGCAGGTGCTCGTCCGATGTTAAGTCGTCTCTGCGAAGTGTGGCCAACGCGATGGCGTCGGTGGCAAAGCGAGCCAGATCTACGGACTCGCGGCCGTCGAGGAGTTGGTTCGACCGGGTGATGGCAAGGTCGGAATCATGGCGAGCCAGTGCGGACACGATGCCGTGGACGGCATGGGCGCGTAAGTCGTCGAGGCGGTCGGCTGCGTCGCACGCAGTGCGAACGACGGTATCGACAGCCGTGTGCATCCGGAACAGATGGCTGCGAATGCTGTGCGGTGTGGTCTTCGGGAATGACGCGGCCTGTCCGAGCCAGCCATCGGCGAGCAGGGAGATCTCGGTGAGGTGCCGACTCCGGTTGAGGATCCGTTGGGCTGTGCGGCGTCTTCGGGTCATGTTCGTCTGGCGCAGTATTGCCTCGGCGTCAGCGAGAATTGCGTCGGTCTGCGCAGTCCACGCTCGAAGCACGTGCGCCAGTGCGTTCTGTGGACGGTGCGGCCGGAGCAGAATCGAGACTGCAAACGTGACGCATGCGGCGATGGGCAACCCTCCGAGGAGTATGACAGTTTCGGCGAGCGACGGGGCCGCGAAGGCGCTGATGAAGAAGCCCGTCCATCCGGTGAGTCCGAGAACGCTGAAGTCGGGACCGAAGCGGCGCACACCCACTGCGATGAAGGTCATCAAAGCGAAGGCGACGATCTCCACCGCGATCCCGCCCAAAGCGGTTGCAACGCTGTGGATCAGTAGTCCGCTACCGAAGAACAGCGGTGCCCATAGTGCGACGCGTAGACGCGCCGCCCACACTGGATGTGCCATCGCAGACGAAGTCTGCATGGCCATGACGCCGCTGGTGATCATCGGCAACGCTGCTCCGTGCGCGGGCGCGATGAGGGTTGAGTATCCGTACCCGGCGACCAGGGCAGCGCCGAGACTTGCGGTCGCTGTCACGGCCCTGCGCCAGGCGGCCCTGCCCGGGTCCAGTCGCGCGACCCGATCGAGCACCCTCGACGTGACTGTGGATGTGGGCACTGGCGACTCCAATTGGGGCGATGAGCAAAGCAAGAATATACCGGTATCGTACCGATATTTTTGGATAGCGGTATGATACCGATAAATGGGCTCAAAGCTAAATTGAGAGTGGTGAGTGATGTCCGAACCGATCGATGAGGCACTCGAGAAGACTCGCGTACTGGGTGCAATCGAATTTCAATCCGCGGTGCTCGTACGGAACCTGGAGATGATCCGGCGGCGCGGTGACCTCTACGTCGAGGTCGATCGCGCGGGCTATCTTCTCCTGCGGATGCTCGATGCCCGAGGTCCGATGGATATCAGCGCGCTTGCCGGCGCGCTCGGGTTGGACCCGTCGACTACTGGACGTCAGGTCAATGCGGTCCAGAAGGCCGGTTTCGTCGAGCGGACGACGGCAACAACTGATCGTCGACGCAGTGTCATCGCTCTGACTGATCGTGGAATCGGCGCGATGGACGCGGTGCGACGCCGCCGCCTCGACGGGACTGCGGACATGCTCGACGAGTGGAGAGAGGCGGATCTCCAGCAATTGGCGACGGTGTTCTCGCGGTACAACGAGGCGATCGTTCAGCTCTACCTGTCGTCGGAGCGGGAGCATTCCGCGGACAGGGGGGCCCACGGCGACAGGGAAGGCGCGGTTTCCGACAGCTGAGCGCGGAACGGTCCGCTGCCGAACGAGGTGCCTCGAGGTCGGCAAGTCGCCCTTCGTCGATGCCTTGAACGTCATGGGAATCCCGGGCGGCCCGGACACCATGAACGCGGTGGTCCTGGTTGCGGTGCTGTCCTGTCTGAATTCGAGTCTGTACACCGCCTCGCGCATGATGTTCGTGCTGGCCAATCAGAGCAACGCACCCCGTTCGGTCGCTCGGGTGGACAAGAACGGAGTGCCCCGCGGGGCGCTGCTTGCCGCGCTGTGCGTCGGTCTGGGTTGGGTTGAGTTGCGCTCGAGTACTTCTCGCCGACGACGGCGTTCGCATTCACCCGTCAACGCGTCGGGCGCCACGATCCTGATGGTCTACTTGATGATCGCACTCTCCCAGATCAAACTCCGGTCGATGCTCGGCCCGGAGGCATGCGCTACGTGGCTCCGCCTAGTCTGCCGCGTCCCCGGAACGCGAACTCTTCGCGATAGCGCCGCGCCTGCCGTGTGTCACCCGCGGGGGAGAAGAACAGGTCGGTGTCCATGTTCCGGAATATATTCGATCTGTGATCATAAATGGGGATAAGCTGGTTGTAACCGTCGGTGACCTCTCTCCGGCGATCTCGCCACAACTCGGAGGTCCTCATGGGCAGGCCGAATACTCTCGTCCTGCGGGAGATGAAAACGACTCCACCGCAGACTTCTTCGCCAAACCTGCTCGCGGACCGGGTATACGAGACCCTGCGGACACATCGCGCAGGGTCACTGGGCGCCGGGGACGCAGCTGCGGATTCGGGAGGTCGCCGCTCTCGTGGGCACCAGCGTGATGCCCGTCCGGGAGGCGTTAGGGCGGCTCGAGCAGGCGGGTCTGATCGTCACGGAGTCCTACCGTGGAGCGTCGGTGCGGGAGTTGAGTATCGACGAACTCGAATACGTGTACGACGTGACGCCGTCGGGCACGGACTGTCCCGGTGGAGCTATCTCGCCGACCTCGTCGCTGCGGTCGAAACCCGCGACGGCGACAGCGCATTCCGCATTCTCGAACATGTGTGCCGGACTTCACGGTCCACCGTGCGGGGAATTCCGGATCCACGGTCAGCCTGAACCTTCGAGCACATCGTCGGACCATCACAGGATTTCACCGCTCGAACCGGGATCCCGGAAAAGAGCGTGCCGCCCACACGGATGACCGTGTGGGCGGCAGGGCAGGACTCGATCGGCACCGTCGACGTCGGTTCGTGGTGCCGATCGAATCAGCGGCTGTGGTTGTGCATGACGTGCTTGGTGCGGGAGTAGTCGTCGAGGGCGTAGATCGACAGGTCGCGGCCGTAACCGGAACCCTTGAAGCCACCCCACGGGACCTCGTTGGCCAGCACCAGGTGTGAATTGACCCAGACGGTACCGGAATCCAGCCGCGCAGCGATGTCGTGGCTGCGGCGCGCGTTCTCGGTCCAGACCGAAGCGGACAGGCCGACGGGGACGTCGTTGGCGCGGCGCACGGCCTCGTCCTCGTCGGTGAAGGTTTCGACGGTGACGACGGGTCCGAAGATCTCCTCACGGGAGCACTCGGCGCCGTCCGGGACGTCGACGAGCACCGTCGGTGCCACGAAGTAGCCGGTCCCGGCCAGTGCCGTTCCGCCGATGGCGACCCGGATGCCCCGCTGGGCGGCGCGATCGAGGTATCCGACGACGCGATCGAAATGGGCCTTGGAGACCAGGGGGCCGATCTCGATGTCGTCCCCGGAGCCGGGTTCGCCGATGGCGAGTTCGCGGACCTGCGCGACGAAGAGTTCGACGAACTTGTCGGCGACCGACTCGTGGACCAGGACGCGGCACGCTGCGCCGCATTCCTGCCCGGAGTTCCAGAAGCTCGCGACCCGCAGCGATTCAGCTGCCTCCTCGACGTTGGCGTCGGCGAAGATCACGACCGGCGCCTTGCCACCGAGTTCGAGGTGGACCCGCTTGAGGGTCTCGGCAGCGCCGCGGGCGACGGCGCGGCCACTGCCCACCGACCCGGTGAGGGCGATCATGTCCACGTCCCGGGTGCTCGGCGAGCCGGGCGCCGACGACCGAACCGCGGCCGGTGACCACGTTCAGCACTCCGGCGGGCAGCAGGTCGGCGACGAGTTCGGCGAACTTCAGGGTCGTCAGCGGGGTCTGCTCGGACGGCTTGATCACGAGGGTGTTGCCTGCGGCGAGGATGGGCGCGATCTTCCAGGCGGCCATCAGTAGGGGGTAGTTCCACGGGGTGACCACTCCGACCACTCCGAGGGGCTCGCGCAGGATCACCGACAGGTGGTTCTCGACGTAGTCGCCGGCGGCCATGGACGTGGTCGCGCGCAGGGCGCCGGCCATGAAGCGGAAGGTGTCGATGGTGCCGTCGATGTCGTCACGGGAGACGGCGAGGGGCTTTCCGGCGTTCGCCGATTCGAGGCGGGCGAGCAGGTCGGCGTTCGCTGCGAGCCGGTCGGCGATCTTGTGCAGAATCTCCGACCGCTCCTTGGGGACCACGCGTGCCCAGGCTTCCGCGGCCGCTGCGGCGGCGCTCACCGCACGGTCGACGTCCGCGATGCTGCCCTGCGGGATCTGCGCGATGACGCTCTCCGCGCTGGGGTCGATCACATCGAACACGTCGCCGGGAGCAGCTTCGTCGAACGCACCGTCGACGAAATGCGTGGTCGGGGGAAGATCGGCCGCAGTGATCAGCGGCGCCGAGCTGGGTGCACGGCGTACCGTCACGTCCTCGACGGGAGTAGAGATGGACATCGGTGGAACCTCCATGATCGTGGAACTCGAGCTGCAGCCCCGGTCCGTTGTGGATCCCGAGCCGATTACGGCTGGCGTGCACAGTGCGGGCGGAACGGCGTGTGTTCGGGGATCGCCCGAGGTGGGCGTGCTGCTGCGGTGCCTGCGTCTCACACCAGCCTAAAATGTAATCACAGATCACACAAGAGAGATCTGATCTCCGGTTAATATGTGATCTGTGGTCATGTCCAAGCGCGCCGAGCCGACACTTCTGACCGATCAGGTCTACTCGATGATTCACGAGTCGATCATGAACGGGGATCTGCCTGCCGGTGCCCGCCTGCGGGTGCGCGATCTCGCGGAGCAGGTGGGAACCAGCGTGATGCCGGTGCGTGAGGCGATCCGCCGACTCGAGGAAGCCGGTCTGGCCGAACGCGTGCCCCACCGGGGGGCGGTGGTGAAGGGCCTGACCCTCGGCGAGTTGGTGCACGTGTACGACGTGCGCCGCTTGCTCGAGGTGGAGGCCGCCAGGCTCGGCGCGCAGCGGATCAGCGCCGAGGACTGCGACCGGATGCAGGCAGAGTTTACGCTGATGCGCGCCGCCGTCGACGAGGGACGCGTGGTCGCCCTCCTCGACCACGACGAGGCCCTGCTGTCGATCCTGTACGAGGCCGCCGCGAATCCTGTTCTTCTGCAGACGATCCGCAACCTGTGGAACCACTGCCGGGCCTACAAGATCGTGGGCGCGCAGGGAAGCCTGGACTCCGGGGGAGACGACCCGCTGTGGCGCTTCCAGGAGCGCCTCGTTGCTGCTGCCCGGGACCGCTCGGGTGAATCCGCCGCAGCGGTCAATGAGGAATCGCTCCTCGACGCGACCGACCGCATCAAAGCGCTCCTGGCGACCGAGCAGGCTGCGTCGGCGGACGCCGGATAGTACGAAACACAATCCCTACGCCGTCGGCACCAGAAGGTTCAGGCGTGGCCATCACGGGAAAGCCGCGTGGCCCGCTCGGGGAGCGAGCCACGCGGAACACCTTTCGAGGACATGAGCACGTCAGCGGAGCGTCCCCGGCGACTGAGGCGCCACCGCTGCGACCGGGGTGTCGGGAGTGGTGTCGCGCCACTGAACCGGGACGCGGTCCTGCACCAGGCGTCGATAGAGGAACAGGAGCACACCGACCGAGAGCAATCCGACCCCGAGTAGCATTCTTTCCAGCCGCCGGCGTGGGAGAGGTCGGGGTTGAGGACGCCGACGACGAGGATGAAGGCGTTGAACGCGGTGATGACGGCCGCGACCGGGATCCACGCGCGCGACAACCGGATCGGGCGGGGCCAGTGCGGACGATCCTTGCGCAGCAGGAGGAAGCCACTGACGGCGAGGGTGATCGCCAGAATGTAGCCGAGGTTGCTGGCGATGAGGATGGCGACCGGGTTGCCGACGACAATCAGGATCAGCAGGTTGACGGCCATCGTGATCCACAGTGCCCGGCTGGGGACACCGGCGCGGTTGAGCTGATCGAGTTGGCGGATGGACATCTTTTCGGCCGCGATGCCGTAGAGGGCGCGGCCGGCATCGGCGGACGAGGAGACCATGCTCAGGAACAACGCGCCGCACAAGATTGCGGTGATGACTCCGGACAGACCGCCGGACATCGCCTGCACACTGGCCACCCCGTAGGTGATGGGATTGTCGGTGATCACAGCCTCGCCGAGTTGGCCGGTGGTCGCGATCGGCACGATCGTGTACGCACCGACCATGAACAGTGCGATCGACGTCAGTGCCTTCGAGGTGTCGCGACTGGTGTCCTTGTATTCGGGTGCGAAGACGGCGCACAACTCCGAGCCGTAGATCGCCCAGGCGGTGACATACAGCCAGACGACGAACGTCTTCCAGCCGCCGTCGATGTGGGAGGTCAGATTCGCCGACTGCCATTGGCCTGTGACGAACGGGCCGATCGCGAGAACGGCAAGGACGAGGATGAATGCGGCACCGATGATCTGGTTGAACCTGACGGCAACCTTGATGCCTGCGACGTTGAGCACCGTGCACGCGGCGATCGTGATCGCCGAGACCAGGTGCGGGAATCCGAACGCGACGCCGGCCACGGTGAACAGCGTCCACGTCGCGTCCGGGAACCACTGGGCCTGCACCAGCGACCCGATGGTCAACCCGACCAGTGAGAGCACCAACGCCCACCCGCACCAGTAGCCGAACGCGGCGAGCGGCCCGAGTGGGGCGAAGTACCGCTTCCACGCCTCGGTCGCGAACATGGCGATGCCGCCGGGTTTGTCGGGGAACATTGCCGCCACTTCGGAGAAGATCTTGTTCTGCAGGAGGGCGACGGCCGAGAGGATCACGCAGATTGCCGTGGCGGGAATCGCGCCGAGCGCGCCGATGACGTATCCGACCGAGACGAACAACCCGGCGGCGATCGGCAGCGCGAGCATGAAACCGTGATACCAGCGCAGTGTTTTGTGCAATTGGTGTTGTGTTCCGGAAGGGTTCTTGCTCATGGCTTTTCCTCGCAGTGGGTGGGCGGTGGTGTCAGGCGAGCGGACTGACGGCAGACTCGGGGTATTCGGTGACTTCGATTTCGACGCCGTCGATGACGGCGAACATCTTCATGAACTCGGGGAGGTTGGCGGCGTCGGCATTGGCGGCGTCGGCTGCCTCCTTGCTCTCGTAGATCCACAGATCGACCCAGCTGCCGTCGGCGCGCTTGGCGCAGAA
Source organism: Rhodococcus sp. T7 (assembly GCF_009872365.1). Taxonomy (NCBI): domain Bacteria; kingdom Bacillati; phylum Actinomycetota; class Actinomycetes; order Mycobacteriales; family Nocardiaceae; genus Rhodococcus; species Rhodococcus sp. T7. The sequence continues at coordinate 134,399 of NZ_WXYH01000344.1, read as the reverse complement.
GGGGACCGACATCAATTTTGGATGGGCGGCTTTGACTTCGGTGATCGCTGCCTTGCGGAGCGCGAAAAATTCTTCGTCGCTCGTCGACAGGGTGAAGGTGACCAGTTCGGCGCAGTACGACATGAGGGGTCCTTTTGGTTTGTTGAGGAGAGTAGAGGTGGTGTGGGTCAGGCCAGTTCGGGCAGAATGCGGGCTGCGGCGGTCTTGGCGCTCTCGATCGCGCCGTCGATGAACCCGGCCCAGCCTTCGGCGTAATCGCTACCGGCAAGGCGGATGTGGCCGTGTTCGGTGACGGCGGCGTCCTGGACGGCGGCGAGTTGGTTGGGTCGCAGCATCGGCCAGGTCTGTCCGGACAGCTCGTCGGCGACCCAGTCGTGTCCGTCGACGGCGACCACGTCCAGGTCGGGGATCCATTCGCGCAGAGCGGCTTCGACGGCGCGACGGTCGGTGACATCGATGCGCGTGGAGTCGGAGCCGAACGCCACGATGAGGCTGTCGCCGTCGATGTTGTACTCGTACTGGAAGAAGTTCAGAGGGCAGGAGCTGGGGCCGAGTCCGGCGACCTTGTCGAGGTCACCCTTGACGCGGACCCATACCTTCACCCCGGTCGAGGCCTGACCCTCGGTGGCGACCGAGACCAGGTCACTGGGCAGCGCCGGGCTGAATTCGATGGTGTTCAGCACGTTCAGGGGGAGGGTGACGATCGCCTTGCGTGCCTTCAGTGTCCGGCCGTCGTCGACGGTGACGGTGACGCCGTCGTCATCCTGCTCGATCCGGGTGACTCGCGAGTTGAACTGCACGTCGGCGGTGGACTGGGCGGCGATTGCGTCCAGGAGCGACTTGGTTCCGTTCTTCAGCTTGTACGTCGCGCATGCTTCGAACATCAGCTGCCAGTTCCCGCCGGTCAGCGCGCACCAGCGCAGCGCCTGGGTGTAGGCGCCGACCTCGGGCAGGCCGCTGAAGGACAGGCCCCAGAAGCCTTCGACCAGGTCGTGCTGTTCCTCATCGAGGTTCAGCGCGGCAATCTTGTCCGCGATGGTGAAGTGATCGAGTGCCTCGAGCTCGTCGCCGACGGGCCGGAATCGGTACGGGTTGGGCAGCAGTTCCGCCGAGCCGGCCAGAACCCCGGTCATGCCGGGATCCAGGAGGGCGAACAGTTGCTCGGCGGTGCCGGTGCGGACCTCACCCTCGGCCCGCCACAGCGCGCGCTCGGCGGCTGGGCTCGCCACCAGAGGAAGGTCGTAGCGGCCGATCTCCGCCCACACGTGGGGCTGGGTCCAGTGCACCCAGGTGCCGCCGATGTCCAGTTTCCGGCCCAGGGCGCTGTCGCGGGTCCAGGTGCGCCCGCCGAGCCGGTCGCGGCCCTCGAGGATCGTGGCGGTGATTCCGCGTTGGGTGAGTTCACGGGCGGCTGTGATTCCGGCGAAGCCGCCGCCGACGATGATCACATCGGTGTCGTAGTTCATGGTGTTTCTCCTGGAAGCGAATGAGCAGGGCGAAAGGCACACGAGGAGGTGTCAGGGACAGCGGAGGAAGAAACATGTCCAAGTGGACAAGTGTGAGCGGTGGCACAAATATGCCCCATCGCGCCAAGTTGGTCAAGTGGACAACTATGGTTTCTTCCGGATCGATACCTGCCGTAACCTTCATGACACGCAGACCGCAGCCGTCACAGCTGGGCGTCCCGGATCTGCCGGGCGGTGCGACACACCGGCGTCATGGCTCTCGATGCTCATGGAAAGGAGCGGCATGTCTGCCGTCGAATCGGCCGACTCGCGCCCGGCGCTGCGCTATGGCGAGAGGCGGACGGCGCTTCTCGCAGCTGCGGTGCGCGTGGGTGCCGAACAGGGCTTGCGCAATCTCACCTACCGCGCGGTCGCCCGCGAGGCCGGAGTAGCGCACGGTCTCGTCGCGCACCATTTCGGTACCCGCGATGTTCTGCTCGAGGAGGCGCTGCAGTACTCGCTCGCCAAGAGCGTGCCGGCGATCAGCGCACGGCCGGGAAGCGGGGACCTCGATGCGCTCTTCGACGGGATCGTGGAGATGGTGCAGACGCTTCCCCACGATCTCGCGTTCCAGTACGAACTGATTCTCGAATCACGGCGGAGGCCGGAGCTGCGGCCACACGTTCAGTCGCTGTACCGGACCTTCGAGCAGGCCCTCGCCGACGAGCTGGCATGCGGGGAAATGGACTTCGACCAGAACTTCGTGCACCTCGTCTTCGCCGCCCTGGACGGCTTGGTCTTCCAGCAGTTGTCGATCGCCGACCCGGAACGGACCGACGCTGCGCTGGCGCACCTGCGTACCCTGCTCGCGCTCGCCGGCCACCGCTCGACCTGACGCCGTTCGTCGACCAGTACCGGGCTCGGCGGAGAGGGGAGCCCGGCGGTGGCCGAGGGGGTCGCCACCGCGCGCCGACGAGGCTCACCGACGTCACGGTGGCTATCGCTCACAGCGAATGGACGCCGATGCCGTGGTGTACGCGTTTCGGGATCGATGCCAAGAACGCGAACACCCGCTTCGAACTCAGGCTTGCGTTTGTTGGCGTTGATCGAAACGCGTCGTGAATCCGATCGCCGGGGACGGTCCGGTGGCAGCAGAGTAGGTGAGTCCGGGTCAGCTGTTGGACAGTGACTCCGGAGCCGGCTGGGTATCGAGGTCTGCGGCGGTGAGTGCTCCGGACGCAATTTCCTGCTGCACACGGAATTTCTGGATTTTCCCGGACGGTGTCATGGGGAGTGCGTCGGTGAAGTACCACAGCGACGGCGTCTTGTGGGCCGCGATTCGGTCGCGGCACCAGGCTTTCAATTCGGTCGGCTTCGGTGGGTTCGCGGGGTCCGCCGGTCGCACGACGGCGCCGATCTGCTCGCCCCATCGGGTGTCGGGAACCCCGACGATCGCAACCTCGGCAACGTCGTCGTGGCGGAACAGCAGTTCTTCGATCTCGCGGGGATAGATGTTCATGCCGCCTCGAATGATCATGTCTTTGAGACGGCCGGTGATGCGGAGGAAGCCTCGTTCGTCCATCGTTGCGAGATCACCCATGTACAGCCATCCGTCGGCGTCGATGGTGGCGGCGGTCTCGTCGGGCATCTCGGAATAACCGAGCATCGTCTGGTAGCCGCGACAGCATATTTCGCCCTGCTCACCGATCGGGACAACCTCCTGGGAGACGGGGTCGATGATCTTCACTTCCAGTTCCGGCAGTGGCTGTCCGACGGTGGTGGCCTGATCGGCAGGATCGTCGGTGACTCGGGTCTGGCTGATGACGCCGTGCATCTCGCTCTGCCCGAACAGGATCGTGACTTGACAGGCGAGTTCGTCGAGCACCCGTTCGACGAGTGCCTGGGGAACTGCTGACGCGCCGGACAGCACAGTGTGGAGGCTCGACAGGTCGCGTGTTCCGCGGTCCGGGTGCTCGAGAAGCGCGATGAGCATCGTCGGAACCATCAGTGAGTGTGTTCCGCGGTAGGTTTCGAGCATCTCGAGCATGAGTGCGGCGTCGAAGCCGGGTAGTACCGCAAAGGTCCCGTGCGCCGCGAACGTCCCGAGTTCGGTTACGGCGCCGCCCCCGATGTGGTACATCGGCATTGCGTTGACGCAGACGACGTGGTCTACCAGCCCGGCACGCTCGAACACGAACGTGGCTTCGTTGACGATTCCTTTGTGGTGCAGCAGTGCGCCTTTGGGGAAACCGGTGGTTCCGGAGGTGTATTGAATCTGCACCGGCGCGGTAGGTGCGACAGTGGGTAACTCACTTGCCGGGTCGCTGGTCGCGATGAAGGACTGCCACTCGCTCGGTGTGACGACCATGCGGAGTTCGGGGAGTGACGGCCGTACTTCCGCCAAGACCGCCGTGAGGTCCGCGCCGCGATAGCTTTCCCGGTAGAAGAGCCCGACCGAGCGGGACTGGCGAAGGATGTACTCGAGTTCGTGGGCGCGGTAAGCGGGGTTCACGCCCACCACCACCATCCCGGCCATCGCGATCGCTTGCTGGAGGATTACCCACTCCGCACTGTTGGGCGCCCAGATCGCGATCCGGTCTCCGGGCGCGAAGTGGGCGAGCAGTGCCCTGGCTACCTTCTCGGTGTCGGCGAGGAGTTGACGGTACGTCCACTCTCGCCGGTCGGCCGGATCGGGAGATCCGTCGACCAGGGCGAGGCGGTCGGGTACCGCCGACGTGGCCTCTCGCAGCAGGTCGCCGACGGTGATGTCGCGGACGCCTGAGCTCGGTGTCGCCGGCCAGAGAGACTTTTCGAGGGGCATGATGCAATCCTGCCTTCGGGCTGTGCGGGGTGGGGGAGTTGGTGGAGCGTGAGGTGCTCGTGACGAGGAAGCCGGAGTCGGCTGCGAAGTGGTGTCTCAGTCATCACGCAATGTAATACACATGTGGAGCTGATCGCTATGAATCCGTCAAAATAGTGTGGGCGAGCTGAGGGGCCCTCACCCCGCCGAGATGCCGCCATTCGGGCTGACCGCTTGACCGGTGATCCGACGGGCCTGAGGGCTGCACAGGAACAACACGAGGTCGGCCACGTCGACCGGCTCGGCGACCCCCAGTGAGGCCAGCCCGGCGGCCTTCGCGAAGAGCTTGGCGCTGAACGGCTCGGCCATGACACGGTCGTAGGCGCCGGTGTCGCGGATGAGCGACGGCGTCACCGCGTTGACGCGGATGCCGTCGCGCTTGGCTTCCATCGCAAGGGTTTTGGAGAACATCACGATGGCCGCCATGGCCGCGCCGATGACGGATTCTCCCGGGGTCGGATGCTTCGCCGCGTCGGAGGCGATGTTCACGATCGCGCCGCCGTGCTTCGCCCGCATGTGTGGAAGTACGGCCCGGCACATGTTGATCGGGCCGAGCGCCTGCTGCACCAGGATCGACGGGACATCGTCGGGGGGCGTGTCGTGAAACAGTCGGGGCGTGAACGCGCTCACCGTGCTGTTGATCAGGACATCGGCCGGCCCCAGCGAGGCCGACAGTTCCTCGGTCACCCGCGCGGCCTCGGCGGGGTCGTTCACATCGCCTGCGGCGAAGAAGGCCCAGACACCCGAAGCGAGTGATCGAACCTCCGCCGCCGCCTTCTCGCCGCGCTCGGTGTTGCGGCCGACCAGACCGATGCGCTGGGTGCCCGCCCGGACCAACTGGCGGGCGACCTGCAGGCCTACTCCGCTCGTCCCACCCACGATGTAGAAGGTGGCCTCGGACAGGTCTGGTACCCAGACTTCGGGTGTGTCTGTGGTCATCGGATGTTCCTCTGCAGTTCGAGGGGCACCGGTTCGCCGGTGCCCGGATGGGAATGGCCGGGCCTGCCGTCGCAGTCCTGGCAGTGCGGCGTCCCACTCGACAGGCTCGCCCGGAATTGTTCTTCGGTGGCGGCGTCGGACGACGTCGGCGCCGCAGCGGTGCCCGCGTAGTCGTCGCGGGCCAGCAGTCCGGCGCCGTACGCGCCCGCGATCTGTGGTTGATCGAGTAGTTCCACCGGGTGGCCCAGCGCCCGCGAGACGTGAAGACGGGCGGCCGGGTTCTTCGCCACTCCGCCCGTCATCACGGTCGGTGTCGCCTTGCCGACCTGTGCCACCAGTCCGAGTGTGCGCGCCGCGACCGCTTTGTGCACCGACGCGGCGATGTCCGCCTTCTCGCGGCCCTGCGCGAGTAGTGAGATCACCTCGGTCTCCGCGAACGTGGCGCACATACTGCTGACCTCGAGGCTCTCGGAACCGGTGAGCGCGAGTTCGCCGACCGCGCCGATGTCGACTTCCAGTGCCCGCGCCAGCACGTCGAAGAAGCGGCCGGTCCCGCTCGCACACCGGTCGTTCATGGCGAACCGTTCCACGAGGCCGTCGTCGTCGACGATGATGGCCTTGCTGTCCTGTCCGCCGATGTCGATCACCAGCCGCACACCCGGGTGCAGGGCGGCGGCGCCACGAGCGTGGCAGGTGATTTCGGTGAACGTCCGGTTCGCCCCGGGGACCAGCTTGCGCCCGTAGCCGGTGCTGATGGTCCGCTGGATGTCGGTGTGCGCGACACCGACGGCCGCCATCGCCCCGTCCATTGCGCGCGCGACCGCTTCGCGGCTCACGGCTCCCATCTGCACGACACTCGATCCGCGCAGGGCGCCGTCCTGGTCCACGACGGCGGCCTTCGCCGTGGTGGACCCGAGATCGACGCCCATGACGAACCAACCCGGCGTCGTCTTGTCTGCGGAGGTGGCAGCCATCTAGATCACGAACTTCATCCGCTGCACGTCGATGGCCTCGAGCATCGCCTCCAGTCGACTGTCGAACAATTCGTCGTTGTAGAACGACGCGTCGGCGACGTCGCCTTCGAAGAAGAACGACTTGACGCCGCGCTCCGCCTCGGCAGCGCGGGCGAGCATCGTCTGCGGATTGGTCATCGCCCGGCACGTCCGCGTCGAGTGGAACGCGATCCCGTCGATCGCGTATTCGTCCAGCCGGCGGAGCAGGAGTTCCTGCAGGTTCTTCAATCCGTGGTTCAGTGGGCAGAGCAGGTAGTGCTGCGCCATGCCCAGGAGCGGGTTGTCGACGTCGATGAGCTGCGGCTCCTGCCAGAAGGATTCGTGGGTGTAGCGGCCGGCGACGACGGCGACGTCGTATTCCGCGAACTTCCGGGTGAGGAAGCCGAGCTTGTTCCAATTCATGATCCCGTCGAAGTACACGCGGTAGCGTTCGTCCGCGACCGCGCTGACCCCGTCGGTGACCCGCTGCTGAATTTCGGCCTTCACGCCGGCGAAATAGTCGACGAGCGCCTGATTGCCGGGCAGGAAGTTGATCGGCGCGATGCTCGCGACCCAGTCCCAGTAGGTCGCAGGCGTGGGTGCCTGCCTGCACAGCGCCATTCCCTCGAGGCGCAGCTCGGATGCCCGTTTGATGTAGGACATGCTCTCGCTGAGTCCATCCCAGTCGAACGGTCTCCCGGTCTGGTGTTCGAGGAAGGTGATGAGTTCGCGCAGCTGCCCTTCGACGTACTTGCTCACCTCGGTCCACTCCTCGCCCCGCATGTACCCGGCGTCGGGTTTGTTGCCCCACAGCATGGGAATCGAGACGTTGAATAGCGGGAGTTTGCGATCGAACACCCGGTACGTCATCGCGTCCCATTGCTGACCGGTGCTGCATCCGGCGTAGCCGTTGACGAAGAAGTCCGGGGCAGGCAGTTTGCTCGCCAATTCCTGCTGGTCGACCATGCCGACCACGCCGGTCTCCCGGTCGGCCGCGGTTTGGTGCGTCAGCACGGCGCAGCCCAGATGTGTTCGCGCGTAAGAGCAGAGCTCACCGATGTAGCCGTACTCGGCGCCGGCGGCCTGGGCGGGCCCTTCGAGGTGCTGGGCGGCCAGTCGAGCGGCGAACGCCTCGCCGTGGCACCACTCCAGGCCCGCGGCCTGGAACAGCGGGTTCAGTGCGGCGCCGTTGTACCAGACGACATGCTTCCCGCGTTCCTTGGCGGTGAAGATGTTCTCCCAATAGTCGGCCACCAACTTGCCGCCGACTCGCGTACTCGACAAGCGGCGGGTCTTTTCCTTGCTGATCTCTTCGATCGCCATGGCGAACTCCTCTGAGTGAAAGTCGAATTCAGGACGGGACGGGTGCGAGCTGACGGCGAATGCGCTCCACGAAGGTCTCGATCTTGGTGCGGAGCGTCTCGACGGGGTTGCCTTCGTGCTCGGTCTCGAGGAGCAGCAGCGGTATCCCGTGCGCGTCGAGCGCCTTGCGTAACTCCGGGTAGTAGAGCATGTGGGGTTCGCAGAACTTCGCCATCAGGACGACGACACCGTTCGCGCGGCTCTTCTCGAGTGAGTCGATCAAATAGGTGTCCCAGTCGACCCCGACGGTGACCCGTGTCGGGCAGGGGGCGTTGTCGTTACGGTCCAGGTACCACTCCGACAGCGCCTCCAGCGGATCGCCGTGCTCGGGGACGTCGGTCGAGATGTACCGGAAGCCGGTAAACAGGTCGTCGTCGACGACGATCACTCCGGACTCCTCGATCACATCGAGGACCTCGGGGCGCGGGGCGTGGCAGAAGTGACCGGAGAGATGCAACCGCACCAGGTCGTCGGGTACGTCGGCATTCGGGTCGAGCCGGACGAGAAGACCGTTCAGGGCGGCATTGTGTTCGTCGATGTCCATCACCATGCTCGACTTCACCAGTACCTGCATGTCGCTCGCGGTGATGCGCGCACGGCCGGTGCGCCGCAGGTCGTAAAGCTCCCGGAGTAGGCGTCGATTCGTGTTGAACAGCCGAATGCTCTCGGCGAGCGACTCGTCCGTGATCGTCGCCCCGACGACCCCCTCGATCTCGAGCTTGAGTTCGTGCACGCGGCCCGCGACCCGCGGCTTGGTCCACGGGTCGTCCATAGCGCTGGTGAACTGCGCGAAGTGCACCGGTTTCTCGGGCCGCGCCCAGCGGATCACGTCGACGGCGCCGAGGAGTTGCACGCAGTGATCGGCGGCGACGAAGCCGTCGAAGACGTCGAGTTCACCGACCGCGGCCTGATCGGCGACGCTACGCGTGTAGCCGCAGTAGAACTCGGCAAGCAGGTTACGACCCTCCGTGATCGGGGTGCGGCTTTCCTGGACGATCACCGGCAACGCACCGGCGGCGTGCACGATCTCGGAGGGAAAGTTCATCGGAAAAGAACCGATCACGCGGTTCCCGTTCTTCGTTTTCCATGCCTGCGCATATGCGACCGGGTCATCGGCCGCCGCTCGCAGCGACGACATGACGGTCGGATCCAGTTCGTTCACATCCAGCCCTTCGACTTGGTGGACGGATACACCCCGACGACTGACGAACTGCGTCGCGGCGACCTGACTTGAGATATTACGTTATTGGATAGATAGTTGCCATAGTTGTCAAACATTGGTTGTGGGGAGAACCCACGTCGTCCGTTGTTCGGAGGCTCCTGATGAAACAAGTGCTCGATGGATTGCGGGTCGTCGAACTCGCCGGGATCGGCCCGTCACCCCACGCCGCGATGCAGCTCGCGGACCTCGGCGCCGAGGTCGTGCGAATCGAGCGTCCAGGGGGCGTGACGCAGCTGTTGCCCGTGGACAAGGATGCGGGACTGCGTAATCGGCGCTCGGTGAGTGCCGACCTGAAGGACCCCGCCGACCTGGCGAGGATCCTGAAGCTCGTCGACAAAGCCGACGTCCTCATCGAGGGTTACCGGCCGGGTGCGGCGGAGCGACTGGGCATCGGTCCCGACGTGTGCCGTCAGCGGAACCCTCGGCTCGTGTACGCCAGGATCACCGGGTGGGGCCAGGACGGCCCGCTCGCGCCCTATGCCGGGCACGACATCAACTACCTTGCGCTCACCGGTGCGCTGAACGCCATCGGACGGGACGGCGAGAGGCCACTCGCACCGCTCAACCTGGTCGCCGACCTGGGGGGCGGTTCGATGCCGGCGGTCACCGGCATTCTCGGTGCCCTGTACGCGAGGGAGCGGACCGGTCGCGGAGACGTTGTCGATATCGCGATGGTCGACGGGGTGAGTGCGCTCATGACGATGTTCTGGACGCTCACCGAGAACGGGCTCTGGTCCGATCGGCGGGGGACCAACGTCATCGACGGCGGGGCGCCCTTCTACGACACGTACGAGTGCGCCGACGGTCGGTACATCGCGGTCGGCGCCGTGGAGCCCGTCTTCTATGCGCAGCTGCTGACGGGACTCGACCTCGACCCCGCGGGTCTGCCGGACCAATACGACGAGTCGGCATGGTCGACGCTCCGGAAGACCTTCGCCGACGTCTTCGTCACGCGGAGCCGGGAGGAGTGGGTGCAGGCCTTCGCCCATCTCGACGCGTGCGTGACGCCGGTGCTGGCCCTCGCCGAGGTGCCGGACCACCCGCACATCGCCGCGCGCAACACGGTCGTGAACGCGTTCGGACAGCGTCAGCCGGCAGCGGCGCCCCGCTTCGCCGAGACACCACCCGCAACCTATGCGCCGCCCCGCACACCCGGCGCCGACACCGAGGCCGTCTTCAAGGACTGGGGTGTCGATGACGATCGGTGACCGGGGTCTCCAGGGGTGTTGTGGCAACGGGTCGACCTGATGCGCGACGATGACACTCATGTCTGACTCGAAGCCGTCCGACTCGAAACCGGAGTCCACCCCCGACAAGGAAGTGGCGTCGACCGGAAGCGCGCGGTCGGTCCTCGTCACCGTGCTCGGCGAACTCGTCGAACCGTACGGACAGCCGGTGCGGACGGCCGCGCTACTGTATGTCCTCAAAGGACTCGGGTACGGGGAGCATGCCGCTCGGCAGGCGATCGCGCGCACAGGTTCCGCCGGTCTGATCGCCGCAGACCGGAACGGACGCGAAACGCAGTGGACGTTGACGGACAAGGCGCATCGGCTCTTCACCGAAGGTGAACTTCGTGTCTTCTCCACCGACGTCGACACCACGCAATGGGACGGCAGGTGGCTCGTCGTGAACGTGCCGATTCCGGAGTCGCATCGCTCGACCCGCAAGAAGCTCTATGCCGCGCTGCGGTGGGCAGGATTCGGGAACCCGACACCCGGCGTCTGGGTCACTCCCCACGTCGATCGTGCCGCGGAAGCGGAACGAACCATCGAGTCTCTCGGGTTGACCGCGAATACGGTCTCGTTCGTCGGGACGCTCGCCGTCCCCGGGATTCCCGAGAACGAACTCGTCCGCCGCTCATGGGATCTGGAGGCCGCCGAGAAGGAGTACGACGAACTGCTCGACCGCTTCGATGCCCGCACCTTCGAACCGGGCGACGAGTTGCTGTTCGCGCACCTCCAGCTCGCGGACGCGCTGCGGCGCATGCCGTACATGGATCCCCGGCTCCCCGAGGTGCTGCTGCCGGACTGGCGCGGGCTGAAAGCCGCCCGGCGGCTGCGGGACCTCCGCGCCGAGTGGACCCCCACCGCCCACGCGCACTGGCGTCGGATCGCCGGTCTCGACTGATCGGTCTGCCGGGGGTGATGCCGCAAGGGGCACGCGCGCACGTGAACCGACCGTCGCTTGTCGGTGCGAGGCCCGCGCAATCCACTCACCAGTGCGTTTTTGGCGGGAATTGCGCGGGCCCGTGAACGACGTCAGTTGGGATGCGAGTGATGCATCGGTGAGAGCGATGACGTGTCCGGTAGCGGGGCGGCACCTAAACTGTCGAGGAGTGAAGCCATGTACTCCACCTCCCGGGTTTCGTCCACCACCATGGTCGATGCCAATGCTCGGACCTCGCCCGTACCTGCAATTTGTGCGGCCGTGGTTGCCATCTCGATGCCACCACGGTGGTGGCGAAGCATCAACTGCAGGAACTGTACGTTCGCGTCCCGATCGACCGCAGTGCCGAGTGCGTCCAGCTCGCTTTGGCTGGCCATGCCGTGCATGTGTCCTGGATCGGCGACCTCCTCACCCATCCAGGACATGCTGGACTCGGTGGCCTGAACCGGTTCGTCCCATAGTTGCAGCCAACCTTGCATTTGACCGATCTGAATGAGTTGGTTCGTCTGGATGCTCATGGCCAGCGGACTCACCGGCGACTCGAGCTGTGGTGCCGCCAACTGCGCCATCAGGACCGCCTGGTGGTGATGGGTGGTCATCGTCTGGAGGAAGCCGACATCGGCGCTGTTGCGCGTGTCGCCGGTGTCGGTCCGGTTGATGACGGCCAGCCCCCATCCGCCGATGACTCCGAGGGTCGCGGCGACGAGGACCACCAGCGTCACACGGACAAGCTTGGACTGTGAGAACCGCGACGCTTTGCCACCGCGAGTAGTTGTCTGGAGCGTGTCGAAGTTCTTCAGTGCCGTGTCTGTCATTGGTCAGCCTCCGTGGTACGCACCGTTGTCGAACTGCAGGGCAAGTAATCCGTTGTCCTGGCATGTCACCCACAGCTGGTCCCCGACGAATCGTGGCGGTGAGGAGCAGTAGTCCGCGGTGAGATCGGCCGGTCCGAGTTGCAGCGGCGGGCTACCGACATTGAGGTTCTCGGCGTCGGACAACGCGGGCATCGACGGCACCACGAACCCGTTTGCGTGTTCGGAATTCTTCAGCAGATCGCGCTTGCCGACTTGAGCCGGCGGATTGAAGTAGGCAATCTCTTTGGTGTGGGAGATGTCGGAAATGTCGAAGACGCGAATCCCTGATTGGAAGAACCCGCAGGCCAAAGCGGTCGGGTCGACCACGCGGTCTACGGAACAGTAGTGGGTGTCGTAGCCGAACAGGCCGTTGCCTGCCGTGTCCGCTCGCCGGAGGTCGATGTTCTGCGGCTGGTTGATCTCGAGCTTAATTTGACCGGTCACGACCGGATTCTTCTCGTCGGAGATGTCGAGTATGCGGATCCCGCCGGAGCTGAATTCGTCCCACGTCAACAGATATGGGTGGTCGTCGACCGTGATCGGGATCGATGCCTGACTGATCAGACCGTCAGACCAGGACATGGAGGAGACTTGGCGCAGCTGGGGGTTGGGCCTTCGGTTTTGAATGTCGCTGACGTCGAAAGTGTTCAGTCCCGCGGGTAGCGCGTTCGAGACGTAGATTCGGTTGCCGTCCTCGCTGACCGACAACCCGTGGTTGAACAGTCCGGTGCTGCCGACGAACAAGGTGCGCGGGTGCGCGGGGTCGGACACGTCGATCGCGGTAATGACGCCGCCGGTCAACCCGGTGGCCCAGTAGGTGTTCCCGTCGGGCGACCAATTTCCCTCATGCCCGAGGGTGTTGACCGGGATCGTGAGATTGGTGCCGTTCACGCCGTTGAGCAGGCGTGGATGGGCGCAGTCGGTAGCGATGTCGTAGACGTCGAAGGATCCGACGCCGACCGCGATGCCGCCGGCCACCGCGCCTAGCAGGCCGCGGGTTTCGTTCACCTTCAGGGACTCCCAGGTTCCGCCGATCATGGCGGGGCTGGATAGGACAGCCGTCAGTACCGGATTGGATGGGTCGGAGACGTCGAGAACGCTGACCCCGGCACTCTTCGCGCCGAGGGTGCCAGGAAACGACGACGCCATGTAGGCGCAATGTTCATACGTCGGGTTCACCCACGACGCGCCTTCACCCTGGTATTGACCGACGAGCGACAGATTGCAGCTGTAACCGTCCTGGCTGCGACCGCTGACGCGATCGGCCTTCGGCACCTGACCCTGCACTCCGGTCTCCGGCGACGAGCCCTCACCGCACTCGGCTCGCGGGATCGCCGCCGTGGGCTCTACAGCGGAGGCCGGCGCGCTGATGACTTGCTGTTGTCCGAAAACGAACAGCGACAATGCACATGTCACTACGAGCGATCTTGCTCGCATATGGTGTCCTCTCCTTCTCGCCCCGGACACTCGGTCCCAGTGGGGCGGGTGGTTCCTCCGCCGCGTCTTTCGTTCGGGCGTGGAGTGAGCTCAACAGTTCTGCACTCGAACCTTTGGGGAAGGTCCCGCGAAGAATCGCGGCCTCGCCGAGTGCAGCGGAATCAGCCTGCCACCCGACAGGGTGGCGGGCATCACACCATTGGCCGAAAGTGATACACCTAACGAGGGATGACTCAGACCCGGTGCACGATCTGTTTATGTTGTTGCGCCACAACGCCTTACGGGCGCGACTGAGTTCCCGGCCGCCGGGTGTGCGGCCGGGGATGAAAGACGGTGGTGTGCATGAGTCACGCGCCGGAAGGACTCCGGCCCAACCGGCGGGCTATTGACACTCCGTCCTAGACGGAGGTGAGTACCCGGACCTTTTCGTCGAGCGACCGCCGGCCGATGTCGAAGGGCATTCCGATCAGGTCATGGGCGTGGGGTGCACCGGGGAGCAGGTGCAGTTCGCAGGAAACATTGGCCGCGAGGAGGCGGCGGGCGTAGTCGATGGTTTCGTCGCGGAAGATGTCGAGTTCACCGACCTCGAGGTAGGCCGGTGCGAGACCTGTGAAGTCGTCGAGGCGAGCTGGTGCGGCGATAGGGGAGACCGCATGAGAGCCGATGTCGTCGCCAAGGAGGGCGTGCCAGCCGGTGTAGTTGTTGTCGTAGGTCCAGGTCGCGGTGGGTACGAGTGCAGGATCGGGCGTGGTGTTGCGGTCGTCGAGCATGGGATAGATCAGAATCTGTCGGGCAAGATCGAAGCCATTGTCACGCGCGAGGATTGCCGCTCCGGCGCCGACACCACCACCGCCACTGTCGCCCATGAGTGCGATGCGGCCTGCATCGATACCCAACTCGTCGGCCTTGTCGAACAGCCACGAAATTGCGGCGAACGCGTCCTCGGCGGGGATTGTGCCGTGCACCTCCGGTGCGATGCGGTAGTCCATCGCGAGGAAGGGAACCCCGGTCAGGTGAACGTAGTACCGGATCAAGGGCTCGTACACGTCAACGGATCCGCAGATCATGCCGCCGCCATGCACGTACACGATCGCGGAGCCGGGTTTGTCGGTTCCGCGGGTGTACCAGCGCAGCGGAACGGTGGTGCCGTCCTCGCTGACCGTCTCGTAGCTGACCGTCTTCACCTGCGGTGTGGGGGGCAGGTTGGCAAGCAGGGTTGTCAGTGTTTGGTTGGTGATCTCGCGTAGCGCCAGGGGATCGTCGCGTTCGGGTAGCGCCACGTCCGCGGCGGCTTCGGCGCCGGCAACCAGTGCGGCGGCGATGTCCTTGTCGAGTTGCAATGGCATTCGAAGGTTCCTGTTCTCGGGGTTTCGGGTGCAGCAGAGTTTCGCGTTCGGCGCGAGGCGGTCAGCGGCGGTCTACATGAACGGCAGGAACCTGCCGGGTGCCCTCAGTCAGCCACGAAGGCAGAAGATCGGCGATCTGGTCGGCCAGTTGGTATGGGTCGACCGGCTCCGGGTCGTGGAGCCATTCCGACAGAACCCCCAGGATCCCGCTTACAAGAAAGGCCGCGGCGCGCCGAGGGTCGAGCCCCGCGGGCTTCTTCGCGCTGGCGGTGACCGCGTCCACCGTTTGCCGCACAAGGGCTTCGCGTAACTCTTCACGTGCTGATCCATCGTTCGACGTCGCGACCAAGGCCGTGAAGAGCGGCCGGTGTTCGGCGATGTGGGCGAAGAACGCACCGTAGCCGAGCTGAGAACTGCTCGCCCCCGACCCGACACGCTGTTGCGCCATATCAGGACCCTCGCCGAACTCTTCGAGGACCGAGCGTACGGCCGCGACCGCGAGTTCCTCGATCGAACCGAAGTGGGTGTAGAAGGCGCCACGGCTGACTCCGGCGGACTGGACCAACGTCGCTACCGTCGGCAGGCGCCCGGACCGTGCGATTTCGCGTTCCGCCTCGGCGAGGAGCAAGACGCGTGTGCGCCGCGAGCGTGGATCCTCAGGGTTTCCCGACCGCATGAACGCGGCGGGCGGTATGCCGGTCAAAGCCATAGGTCAGACCATAACGACTAATTGACACGTGTGCAATAGATCACGCCGACTAAAGTAAAGCCACGAAGGTTGCGCACGAGTCGCTATGGCGCGCGCCTACCGCCATGAGTGTGAACTGCCCGGCCCCACGGGTCGCGGTCGCGGAGTTCGAGCACTATCCGCTGGAGGTGGCGGCTGGCGCATTCGGTCGGGCGCCGCGATACCAATCTCGACCGAGCGGTCGAGGCGACGCCTTCGGAATTCATGCAGCAGAGTCCCCTGAGCGCAATCTTGGCTCCCCGGCGCGTGGTACCCGGCGCGTAGATGAGGCGGTGAGAACGCATGGTGACAAACCGGATTCGCCGACGATATCGGCGAGAAACCCGAAACCGCTCCGGGTGGGCGGCGGATCATCAAACGCTGTGTTCCGGCATGTCGAACGGGATCACCTCGGTGGGAGGTAGATGGACTCAGCCCGCCGCCGCCGAAGGCGCCCATCCTCGCGTCGGTATCGCGCGCCCACCGATGTGTATCGGCTATAGACTCCGCCGATTCGCGGCGATACGATTTCGTATCGAAACGCATTCGTAGCGGAAGTGTGGCATCGCAACGAGGAGGGTCTCCATGACCCGAGACAACGGAGCCGGCGGCGGGGATGAATTACGCCACCGGGGCGGTCGTAGCCGGGACAGCTCGCGCGACCTGGCCTTGCGAGAGGCAGCGCTAGACCTTCTCGCCGAGGTGGGTTACGACCGCCTGACCATGGACGCCGTGGCCGCACGTGCCCGTGCCGGCAAGACCACCATCTACCGGCGATGGCAGGACAAGGCAGAGCTGGTCGTCGATTCCCTGAACAGCCTGAAGGGTGCCCCCGACATCCCGGACACGGGATCGTTGCGACAGGATCTGCACGCTTTGGCGGAGGCGATCACCAGCGCGGAGGGCAAATTCGGTGCGCGCGTGACGGTCGGGATGGTCAACGCCCTCGCCCGGGACGCCGAGTTGCGGCAGGTGTTCCGGGAGAAGTTCATGGCGCCGCGCATGGCGGGCTTTCGGGAGGTCTTCGAGCGTGCCGTGGCCCGAGGGGAAATGTCCGACGGTCACGACCTGGACCTACTGGCCGGGCTGTTCCCCGCGCTCGCCCTCCAACAGCTCGTGATGTCCGGGGAACTCCCCGATACCGAGTTCGCCCGCCAGATCATGGACGAGGCCGTCTATCCCCTGGCCACAGCACCAGCCGCCCGCACAGCCACGGGCGTCACCGCTGGAGGGAAGACATATGGGTAACGGCACGGAAACCAGGCCGATGATCGAGGCCGAGGGTCTGGTCAAGCATTACGGGCAGACCCGAGCCCTGGCCGGTATCGACTTCGCGGTGCCCGCCGGGACGATTCTCGGTCTGCTCGGCCCGAATGGCGCCGGCAAGTCGACAGCGGTGCGGATCCTGACCACGCTAGCTCTCCCCGACGCAGGACGCGCCACCGTCGCGGGAATCGACGTGGTCAAGCATCCCGGCGAGGTGCGGCGCTATTTCGGTCTCGCCGCGCAGGACGCGACGCTCGACCCTCTGCTCACCGGGCGCCAGAACCTGATGATCGTGGGGGAGCTGTCCGGCATGAGACGGGCCGTGTCGCGAACCCGTGCTGCGGAACTGCTCACCCAATTCGACTTGCTCGACGCCGCCGACCGGGTGTCGAAGGGATATTCCGGTGGCATGCGCCGCCGACTCGATCTCGCGGCATCGCTGATGACGCGGCCGCCGGTCCTGTTCCTCGACGAGCCGACGACCGGGCTGGATCCAACCGGACGCCAGATGGTGTGGGACGCGATTCGGGAACTTCTCCGTGACGGGGTGACGATTCTGCTGACCACGCAGTACCTCGAAGAAGCAGACGCCCTGGCCAACCGCATCGTCGTCGTCGACCACGGCACGGTGATCGCCGAAGGGACACCGCACGAGCTCAAGGAAGCGAGCCGCAGCGCGCACGTCGAGGTGACACTGGCGGCACCACACGCCGACGCGGAAGGTGCCATTGCTCCGCTGGTGGTCGGACGTGTCCACGCGAGCGACGACGGGCGGCGTCTCAGCGCGGGCGTGGATGCGACATCCGGGTTGGCCACCGCCCTCGTGAGGCAACTCGACGCAGCGGGAGTTCTGGTGGACAACATCGAAGTCCGCCGACCCTCCCTCGACGACGTGTTCCTCGCCCTGACCGGCGGGCGGATCGCCGACGACGGCGCGGACCGTGACGACGATGGTTCCCGCCCGCGTGGCCGCGCCGACGACCACGAGGTCCGGGAGGTGCGGTCATGACGAGCACAGACATCACGGAATCCGGGGTCGGCTCCGAGCGGCTGCGCCGGTCCGGCGGCGTGCGCGGCCCGCTGTCCCAGACCTGGTCCATGACCCGGCGCAACTTGATCCACATCTCGCGTGCGCCAATGCAACTGTCGGACGTGACCATTCAGCCGTTGGTCTTCACGCTGCTGTTCGTCTACATCTTCGGCGGCGGCATCCCGATCCCCGGCGGCGGAAGTTACGTCGACTACGCCCTGGCCGGCGTCCTGGCTCTCAACCTTGTCAGTTCCACCATGGGCACCGCGGTCGGCCTGAGCACCGATCTGCACGAGGGCATGATGGAGCGCTTCCGCGCCCTGCCCATGTGGCGGTCCGCCATTTTGGTGGGGCGGTCGTTGGCGGACCTGCTCACAGCACTGCTCTGCGCGCTCATCGTCGCGCTGACCGGCCTCGCGGTGGGGTGGCGTCCGGAGGCGAACCTGGCATCGGTGCTCGGGGGCTTTGCGCTGATGCTGTTCTTCGCCTACGCCGTCTCGTGGGTGTCCGCCTGCATGGGCCTGAACGCGCAGAGCCCCGAAACGGCGGCCTCCTTCGGCCTCATCCTGCTCCTACCCCTCACATTCGTATCCAACGCCATAGTCCCCACCGAACACATGCCGGACTGGCTCCAGACGATCACAACCTGGAACCCGGTGAGCTCGGTCGTCGCCGGGACCCGCGTGCTCTGGGGAAACCCGAACCCGTCGGCGACAATTCAGGCATGGCCGATGCAGCACCCGATCGAAGCCGCGCTGATCTGGTCGGTTCTGATCCTCGCCGTGGCAGCACCGGCGGCAACCTACTTCGTCAAGCGGAGGACGACGGAATAGGGACGCGGCAGCGTGCTCCAGCCCAGGCCGACCTGATCGGGCACAGCGGAATTGGCCGGGACAGTGGACAGGCGTTACGCAGCCGGTTCCCAGGAATTCGTCAGGTAGCACGGTTAAAGATGTTTCGGTAATAGGGTGAGCGCTGATCATAGGGAAAGTCCTGTGTGGTCGAGGAAGCTGTGGCACAGGTCGTAGTTCGAGCCGATCCGGGTCAGGCCGGCCTCGGTCGCGATGCGGACCTGGTCGAGGATTTCGGGGCACAGGTTGGCGAGTTCGGTGGATTTCATGTTGCCCCAGACTTGTTCGATGGGGTTGAGCTCGGGAGCATAGGCAGGGAGACGTTCGACGTGGAGCCAGTCGCGTTGGGTGGCCAGCCACGCGGTCATCGCCTTGGATCGGTGGGCCATGAGCCCGTCCCAGATCAGGATGACCTTCTCGCCGGCGAAGTGGGTGCGTAGTTCGGTGAGGAATTCGATGAGCTTGTCGGTGTTGTAGCGCCGTCGGTCATGGAGAACACGAACGCGCTGCGGGTGCGGTCGTGTCGATAGGCCAGGACCCCGGTGGACATGCGTTTCCAGGAGAATCGGTGATGCAGAACCGGTGTCATACCTTTGGGCGCCCAGGTTGCACGGACCACCGGGAGTAGCGACACACCGCTTTCGTCCTGGAAGCAGATCCATGCACCTTGGCGACGCGCTATTTTTTTATCCGCGGCCACTCGTTCTCGCGCCAGGCGACGATGGCGTCCTCGTCGCGTTCGACTGCCCGCCGTGCGGGACGCTGGCGGCTCCACCCGAGCCTGGTCCGCAGGATCGTCCAGGTCTGGGTGGGTCCGTAGGTCACGCCGGTCAGCCGCTCGATGACGATCGCGACCCGGCCCAGGGTCCACACCCCGGTCGCGAAGCCATGCGCTTGCGGTCCTTTGAGCAGTTCCTCTCGGATCACGGCGATCTGGGCGTCATCGAGCCGGGGCCGGCGTCCCGCGCGACCGGCACCTTCCAACGACTCACTGCCTCCTGCGGTCCACTGTCGATGCCAGCGTGAGGCGGTCTGCTGGGAGACTTCCAACTCGACCGCGACATCGATCTGCCGCCGCCCTACGGCGGACATCTCCGCCGCCCGCATCCGCCGGTCACGCAACGCTCCGAGATCACGGCGAGTACCGCGCTGCTTGATTTTCCGGGCGTCGGGCTCCTCGCCGGAACCGGTCTTCTTCCCTGCCATTCGTCAATGATCCAGCAGCACAGTGGGAATCCCGTGCTATGACACACCCTATTACCGAAACATCTTTAATGCCGCAAATACCTACGCGCATTGCGGCGATATGGTTCTACGCTCCTACCTCGTGTCGTTCGCGCCTGTATCTTCAGGGAAGGAGCACGGGCTTCACAGTTTTGCCTGCGATTGTGTCCTGCTCGGCTTCGTTGATGTGTGTGAGTGGATACGTCTTGATCATCTTGTCGAAGGGGAACCTGCCCTGGCGCCAAAGCTCGAGTAGCTGAGGAATGAGTACATGAGGTACGGCGTCGCCTTCGAGGATTCCTGTTACGGTGCGACCGACTGCCAATGTCCTGGGAGCGAGGACGAGATCGCCTCGCTGCACGCCGACAAGGCCACAGATTCCGGTAGGCCGGATTGCGTTGACCGCGGTGTCGATCACGGCCGGAACACCCGTGGTGTCCAGGGCGAATTGAGCGCCTCCTCGGGTGAGGTCGAGGAGGCGGTCGAGGAGATCGTGTCTGGCACCGTCCACTGCGTGCGTTGCCCCGAGTTCGAGAGCAAGGTCGCGACGAGGTGGGTTGAGATCGACAGCAATGATTGTGGTAGCTCCAGCGATTCGAGCGGCCATGATCGCGCTCAATCCGACGCCGCCTACTCCGTAGACGATAAGGCTTGATCCAGCGCGCACATTCAGTGCAACGAGAATGGATCCAGCGCCAGTCTGGATACCGCAACCGAAGGGTCCGAGCAGTTCCAACGGCAGATCGCGTGCGATCTTGACGGCGTTGGCGGCGCGCACAATGGTGTGTGAGGCGAACGATGACTGGCCGAACCAACGGGCAGATACCGGTGCGCCGTTGCCATCCGTGACGACGACGTCGTGTCCCATCCCGGTGCCGGTGAGGTTGCGTGCGAAGAACGTGTCACAGTAGGCGGGGTGTGCGGATATGCAGTTGGTGCAGGTGCGGCAGGCGTCAAAGGATAGGACGACGTGGTCGCCAATCTCGTAGCCTTCCGTCCCAGGGCCAACTTCTTCGACCACGCCGGAGCCTTCGTGGCCGGTGACGATCGGCAACGCGGCGGTGTAGTCGGATCTCCGGGGCAGCAGGTCGGTATGACACATGCCTACCCCAACGATGCGGATGAGGAGTTCGCCGGCTTGTGGCTGCCGGATGTTCAGATCTTCGAGCTCGTATGTTCCGTCGGAGGACCGTAGAACGGCTCCTTCAATCTTCACGTCAACTCTCCTGGCGAGGCATTGGGGTCAGGTGCGGTGAGGGGCAGTATCGGGCTACGCGAGCGGCGGCGACTGCTGGTATCGGCGAGAATCACAACGCCGTGAGGCTGGAGGACGAGTCGGAATAGCGTTCACGCAGTCCGACTTTGGCGAGTTTGCCGGTGGGGGTTCGTGGTAGGCCATTGCTGAACACGATGCGCCGGGGGTGTTTGAATCGAGCCAGCCTGGGCTGGAGGTAGTCGAGGAGTTCTGCAGCCAGTGCGTCGTTACCCGTGGCTGTGGCGGAGGGTTCGACGATGGCGAGCACGGACTCGCCCATCTCGTTGTCGGGAATGCCGATGACTGCTGCATCGAGCACCTTCGGATGTTCGACGAGGATGTTCTCGATCTCCTGGGGGTAGATGTTGACTCCTCCGGAGATGATCATGAACGACTTGCGATCTACGAGGAACAGGTAGCCGGCGTCGTCGACGTAGCCGACATCTCCGGTGGTCGTCCAGGTGGGGTGCTTCGGGTGTTGCGCTTGCCTCGTCTTGTCGGGGTCGTTGTGATATTCGAACGGCAGGGTGTCGCGCTCGAAGTACACGGTGCCCACTTCGTTTGTCGGTAGGACGGTTCCGTCGTTGCCGCAGATGCGAAGGGTGCCGATCGCGGCGCGGCCCACGGTGCCGGGTTTACGCAGCCAGTCCGGCGCCTTGACCAGGGTCATGCCGTTGAGTTCGGTCGAGGAGTAGTACTCGTCGACGATGGGCCCCCACCAGTCGATCATCTGTCTTTTTATCTCGACGGGGCAGGGTGCGGCTGCATGGACTGCCACTCGCATGCTCGACAGGTCATATCGATTCCGTGTGGACTCCGGCAACTTCAACATGCGAACGAACATCGTTGGCACCCACTGGCTGTAGGTGACGCGGAACTGCTCGATGTAGGACAGCGCCTTCTCGGCGTCGAATCGGTCCATCACGACAACGGTGCCACCGAGTGCTTGGACGGTGGCGCAGGTTCTCAACGGCGCGGCGTGGTAAAGCGGTGCCGGAGAGAGGTAGATGTCATCTGGTCCGACGCCCCAGACGGTCCGATTGAGCTCGATAAGGGAGTCGCCGGGATCACCGATCTGACGGTCGGGCAGCGTAGGTTTGATGCCCTTGGGACGTCCAGTGGTGCCCGACGAATACAGCATGTCTGCGCCGCGCGGCTCGTCGTTCGGTGCGTGGGTCGGGTGATCAAGGGCGGCGGAGTCCAGTGTGTCGATGCCGGCGATGGCGCCTCCGAAGGACATCCAGTCCTTCGCCTGAGGACATTTCGGGATCAGGTCGCTCGCGATGGCGTGGAGGTCTGCGTCGATGATGACGGCGCGAGCCTGGCAGTCGTCGATCAGGTATGCCATCTCGGGAAGTGTCAGGTGCCAGTTGATCATGGTGATGTACAGACCTGAACGGATGGCCGCCCAGTAGATGTCGAACACCTGGGCCTTGTTGGTGGCAAGGACCGCGATGTGGTCCCCGCGGCCCAGCCCGCGGCTTCGGAAATGGTGGGCCAGGCGTATCGAGTTCGTTTCGAGGTCGGCGAAAGACACCGTCTCGCCTGTTGCGGCCATGATGACGGCAGGCTTGTCGGGAGTCTCGTGAACGTATGCTCCGGGATACATCGTGCTCCAGTCGAGGGTAGTGCGGTTGTCGCTCAAACCGACACCGCAGGTCGGCGTGCGAAGCGAGGGTCCTGCAGTGCGGCGGGAGGATCGGTAGTCAGGCCGGTTGGACGTGGTCCCGCAGCGTATTCTTGAGGATCTTCCCTGATGCGTTGCGCGGCAGCGCGTCGAGGAGATGGAGTTCGGTGGGCAGCTTGTACTTCGCAACCGAGGCGGATGCCCAGCTCCGAAGGGATTCGATGTCGAGGGCGGCAGCACCGTCGCGGAGTACGACGTAGGCCACCGGCGTTTCGCCCCACACCGGATGCGGTCGTCCGATCAGAGTGACTTCGACGATATCGGGGTGGGCGGCGAGTGCGTTCTCGACCTCCGAGCAGTAGATGTTCTCTCCTCCGGAGATGATCATGTCCTTGGCTCGGTCGACGACGTAGACGAATCCGTCGTCGTCGACGCGGACGAGATCGCCCGAGTGGAACCAGCCACCCTCGAATGCGTCCGCAGTGGCGTCGGGCTTGTTCCAGTACTCGAGCATCAGACCCGGCCCGCGGTAGACAATCTCGCCGACCTGCCCCGGTGCGACGTCCTCCATGTCCGGATTGACGACGCGAGCAGTGACGGCGGCGATCGGCCGACCGACGGAGCCCAGCTTGCGGATCGCGTCCTTACCGTGAAGTACACAGGTCACCGGTGACATCTCGGTCTGCCCGAAGAGCGCGACGCTCAATGCGTTGGGAAAGGTCTGTGACATCTGACGAAGGAGAGTGTCGGTGGCCGGTGCCGCGCCCCAACCCATGATCCTCAACTGGGTCAGGTTTCGGGCTGCAGCCGTGGGATCGGCGCACACTGCCTGCCACTGAGTCGGTACAAGGAAGACGCTGGTGACGCCCTCGCTTTCGAGCACGTCGAGAATTTCGGTCGCAGCGAACGCCCGCGTCGGGTGGATGACGAGGGTGCCGCCGACGAAGAGTGTCGGGACAACGGAACCGATCGCGCCGATGTGGAACAACGGCGAGGCAATGAGATTGACTTCGGCCTCGTCGACGTACTGGAAGGCGCGCATGACGGTGACTCCCTGCGCCTGCAGGTTCAGATGAGTCAGCACTGCGCCCTTGGGCTTGCCGGTGGTGCCGGAAGTGTACATGATCAGTGCGGCGGCATCTTCCGGCACGTCCGGCAGCGCGACCGGTGCGGTCTGCGCCTCGTCGACGAGCAAGGTGTACTGCTCGAACCCCGCGGCGTCGTTGCTGATAGTGATCACCTGGGGGGCGTCGTCGAGTTCATCGAGGGCAGCAGCCACGATCGGAGTGCCTAGTTCGTCACTGATCACCATTTCTGCGCCGGAGTCGGCGAGGATGTACGTGGTTTCGGGTCCGGTCAGTCGGAAGTTGATCGGTACCACTATCGCGCCGAGAAGGTTGGCAGCCAACACCGTTTCGATGAACTCCGGCCGGTTCCCGGTGATGAGGGCGACGCGGTCACCGAACGTGATGCCGCGGGCCGCGAAGGACTGCGCCAGGCGGTGAACTCGATCCCGTAGCTCGGTCCAGGTTGTGGTCGAGCCGGTGAACCGGATCGCCGGGCGGTGACCGAGCACGGCGGCGTGTCGTTCAACGTGGTTCATCCAGTGTGATCGTCGCGCCAGGTGGGGCTGTTCGGGGCGGTGTTCGGTTGTCGAGTGCACGTGCTTCACCTTTCGGGCGACGTAGCCTGCGGGTTGGTGGAAGGAATTCGGCCCTTTCCCGCGCAGCACTGCGCGGGCTCCGGTGGTCGCGGGTCAGTGTTGGTTCGCGGCGATGGGCACTCCGGCGATGATGGGTTCACCGTCCTCGCCTGTGGGCGCGCTGGTGTAGGAAACCCGTTGTCCAGCGTGCAGCGTGGTGTCTTCGGCGCAGAGCAGCCGCAGGGGCAACCAGGGGCCTTCTCGTGTTTCCACGACTCCGACGACGTAGGGACCGGTGACATCCGGGAGCGGTGAGCGGTGCACGACGCTCCAGGAGACCAGCGTGCCGGTCCCGTCCGCGTCGAGCGTGCTGTGGACGGATTCGTGGCACGCGGGGCAGACAGGGGCGTGGGGTGCGCGCACCGTGCCGCAGGCGCTGCACCTGCGCAGCAGGAGTCGTCCTTGACGGGCCGCGTCGAAGAACTCGGCGCTGTCGTGGGTGGATCGGACGGGGGTGGGGAAGTCGGTCATGCGTGAGCCAGCCTGCCGAGGATGAGTGTGGAGTGGTATTCGAGGATTCCGCCGTTGCCACTGACCATCGCGAGGTCGTTCTTGGGTACCTGACGTTCGCCGCCCTGCCCGCGGATTTGGATTACCGCTTCGCTCAGTGGCGTGAATCCCCACATGTAGTAGCCCGACAGCTGGCCGCCGCCGGTGTTGCAGGGCAGCGATCCGCCCGGTGCGAGGTGTCCTTCGGCGACGAACGGGCCGCCGTCGCCCTTGTTGCAGAAGCCGTAATCCTCGAGGGTGACGAGCGCGGTGTAGGTGTAGCAGTCGTAGAGTTCGAGGAAGTCGATGTCCGCGTGGGTGACGCCGGCTCGGGCCATCGCTTGTGCTCCGGACGCGACGGCGCCGGTTTCGAGTCCCCACGCGGAGTCCTTGGCGAGCAAGCGAGGGCGGTGCGCCTGGCCGTAACCCCACACGTGCACCGGGGGCTGTGGCAGGTCGACAGCTCGGTCGGCGCCGGTCACCACGATCGCGATCGCTCCGTTGCTGACCAGGCAGCAGTCGAGCCGTCGAAGCGGGTCCGCCACCCACGGTGAGTTGTGATGGTCCTCGATCGTGATCGGCTCACGCATCTGGGCGAGGGGATTGCCCGTGGCCCACTGACGCTGGCCCACCGCGATTGCGGCGAGCTGGTCATCGGTGGTGCCGAAGGTCTCCATGTGTCGGCGCGCGGCCAGTGCGTAGAGGATGTTCGGCGTCACCGCGCCGCTCGCGGTCTGCCAGCCGCGGTAGCCGGACAGATTCGTGGCCGCCGAGCTCCACGCAGCACCGGTGCGCTTGTTCTCCCGAAGGGGTGTGTCGGCGAACACACAGACGATCGTGTTGGCGGTCCCGTCTGCGATCGCCTTGCTCGCCTCGGCGACCATCACCCCCGCGGTCGCGCCGTAGGCATTGACCGCTGCGAGCAACCCGAGTTCGTGGAGACCGAGATGGCCGGCGAACTGTGGGTCCAGTTCCTGCTTCAGACCGGAACTGACGAGGAGGCCATCAATGTTGTTCATGGTCAGGCCGGCGTCGGCGACGGCGTTCCGGATGGCGACCGCAGCAAGGTCTTCGGTTCTGTGCCCGTATACCTTGCCCAGGTCGCTCATTCCCAGACCGACGATTGCACTCCCGGTCATCAGCGCACCTGCAGGACGTCGCGGGCGATGATCGTCTTCATGATCTCGGTGGTGCCCCCGAAGATCGTTGTGATGCGGGTGTCGGCGAAGGCCCGCGCGATCGGGTACTCGAGCATGTAGCCGTAGCCGCCGAACAGCTGCACGCAACGGTCGACGATGCGCTTGTGCATCTCGCTGGCCCACCACTTGGCCTTCGCCGCATCGACGGCGGACAGGTCGTGGCGGTTGAGCCGGGTGATGGCGTCGTCGACGTAGGCCTGGGTGACCTCGAGCTCGGTGACCATCTCGGCGACGGCGAACTGGGTGTTCTGGAAATCGGCGATGGTTTTGCCGAACGCCTTGCGCTGCTGGACGTAGTCGATGGTCCACGCGAGGGCAGCGCGTGCGCCGGCGCACGCTGTGACGGCGATACTCATTCGTTCGAGCGGCAGATGCGACATCAGCGCGTACAGGCCGCGCCCTTCCTGACCCAACAGTGCATCCGGACCCAGCCGAACGTCGTCGAAGTTCAACTCGGCGGTGTCCTGCGCGCGCAGACCGACCTTCTTCAGGCGCCGGCCACGGCTGAAGCCCGGCGTTCCGGTTTCGACCGCGAACAGGCTGAATGCCGTGCTGCCTGCGTCGGGCGCGCTGTTGGTACGCGCGACGACGACAACGACGTCGGCGTTGATGCCGTTGCTGATGAATGTCTTGGAACCGTTGAGGATCCAGTCGTCGCCGTCGCGGCGTGCGGTGGTGCGGATACCTTGGAGGTCGGACCCGGCACCGGGCTCGGTCATGGCGATAGCGCCGATGAACTCGCCGGTTGCCATCTTCGGCAGCCACCGCTTCGCCTGTTCGGGGGTCGCCAGATCGATGATGTACGGCAGCGTGATGTCGGTGTGGGTGGCGAAACCCGCTGCCAGCGACGTCGCACCGACGCGGGCACTCTCCTCGATCATCGCGACACGGAAGCGGAAGTCGTCGACGCCCGCCCCACCGAGATCCTCAGGCACGGGCAGACCCAGAAATCCCGGTTCGCCAGCTTTGGTCCAGATCTTCCGTGGGATGTCGCCAGCGTCATCCCATTCCTCGATGTGGTCTGTGACTTCTCGGGTGAGGAACTCCCGGAAGCTCGCGCGGAAGTCTTCGTGTTCGTCGTCGAAGAGTGCGCGCCGGGAGTAGAGCTCGGACATGTCGTGGAACCTTTCGATGGTGCTGCATTCGCTGCGAGGTATGTCGAATCGTTTGGGGCAGTGAGCTATTGCGGATATGCGTGTCGAGGTTTGATGATGACGGCGGGTATCGAGGTGATGGGGGGCGTGCTGTGGGTGCAGTGTCGGCTATACCCGCGCGCCGCCGGTGGCGGTGAGCAGTTCCGCTTCGTGTTCGCCGAGTGCCGGCAACGCAGTGACCGCGGACGCGGTGAAGGTCGAGTAGCGGGCGGGAGTGGCGAGAACGTCGATGTCCTTGCCGTCCTGGACGGCCTTGGCGCGCAGTTCTCTCTGTGCGAACAGATCCGAGTGGACGACTTCGCCCCAGGTGTTGATCCGCGCTGCCATCACACCGGCCGCGGTGAACAGCTCCACCCACTCATCGGCGGTCCTCGTGCTCAGCACCGCCTCTAGGGTGGCGCGCAGCGCCTTCGAGTTGATCGAGCGCGCGGCCTGGTCGGCGAAGCGGGGATCGTCGGCGAGTTCAGGGCGACCGATGAGGGCAACGAACGTGAGCCAGTGGGGTTGCACATACGCCGCGAGCACCAGGTGCCCGTCCGAGGCGGGGAAGACCCCCGAGGGTTCGACCGCGACCGCCCGGCGTCCGGTCGGCGCGTGGGTGGAGGTGTCTGCGGGAAGGTTCAGCTGCAGCGTGAGATAGTTGGCGGCGAGGCTGCATGCCACGTCGTAGAGGGAGACCTCGACCCGATTGACCACGCCGAAACGTTCTCGGTGAAGGAGCGCGCCGAGAACGGCCTGAGCGAGAACGTGACCGGTCGCGCTGTCGACGAGCTGGAAGGGGATCAGACGCGGCGCCTGGCCGGACGGTTGGGCACTGAGGCAACCAGCTTCGGCCTGGACGGTCATGTCGATTCCGGGCCTGTCCTCGAGAGGACTTCCACCGCCGTACGCGGACAGGGACGCGTAGATGCACCGGGGGTTCACGGCAGCAATGTCGTCGGGACCGAGGCCGTGGCGTTCCATCGTCCCGGGCCGCATGCCCTGCACCACCACGTCGGCTTCGGCCGCGAGTCGGCGGAATGCAGCCGCGCCTTCGGCGGTGCCGAGTTCGAGTCGGATGGACTGCTTGCCGCGGTTGTTCGGGGCGAAGTAGGGGGTGAGGTGTTCGATGCCCGGGATTGTGCTGGTGATCCGTCGGGCGGCTTCGCCCGACGGCGGCTCGATCTTGATGACGTGGGCGCCCAGATCGGCCAGTACCTGACAAGCCAGAGGACCGGCGACGTTCGCGGTGAGATCGAGTACTCGGATGCCGTCGAGTGGGCGGCTGGTCTGCTGGCTAGACACGTTCTGTCCTCTAACTTCTAGTGATCGATCGCTCATCTTGCGGAACCATGGGTATCGACCCGGGGTTCGTGGGGTGGTGCCTGAGGTGGTGATGTTGCGCCCAGTCGTCGCGTCCGCAACTGAACCGCCGGCACCGTTCGGTAGTGGGGAGACCTCGGCCGGTCACGATTAGGTCTGGTACCTGCCGTGGCGCAGCAGCACCGCTCGTTACGCGTACTGGGACGGCGAAACTATGCCGTGGCCGGTGCTGTCTTGTAGACGGACTGGTAGGTCAGGTACGGCTCGATGCCCTCGGGACCGAGCTCGCGACCGTATCCGCTGGCCTTGACACCACCGAACGGCGACCCCAGGTCCAGAGTGTAGGAGTTGATCCCCACCGTCCCGGTCCTGATCTGATGGGCGACGCTGTCGGCTCGGTCGGTGTCGGTGGACCATACGGTACCGCCGAGGCCGAACTCGCTGTCATTGGCGATCTGAATGGCCTGGGCTTCGTTGTCGTACTTGATGATCGACAGGACTGGCCCGAAGATCTCCTCCTGCGCGATAGTGTCGCTGTTCTCGACATCTGCGAAGACGGTCGGTTCGACGAAGTAGCCGTCGAGATCGCCGACAGTCCCGCCACCTGTCGTGAGACGTGCGGCGCTGGACTTGCCGGCGTCGATGTACCCCAGGACACGCTTCTGATGGGTGGACGTGACCATGGGCCCGATCTGGGTGTCCTGATCAAGTGGGTCGCCGACCTTGAACGCGTTGACCACCGAGGTCACGGTGTCGACGACCTCGGTGTATCGGCTTGCCGGCACGAGCAGTCGGGTGCTCGCATAGCAGGTCATGCCGTTGTTCGGGAAGGAAGCGCCGTACAGTCCCTGCGCGAGGACGTCGAGGTCGACATCGTCGAGCACGATACCTGCAGACTTTCCGCCGAGTTCGAGCGTGACCGGTCGCAGGAGTCGTCCACAAACCTCACCGATGGCGCGGCCGGCCGGGGTCGACCCTGTAAAGGCAACTTTGTCGACGCTGGGGTGGGCAACTAGATGCTGGCTTGCTTCGAGACCGGCGGGGACGATGTTGAGTACACCGGCGGGCAGTCCTGCTTCCACCGCCGCGTCAGCGAAAACGAACGCATCGAGCGCGGTTTCGAGAGCCGCTTTGAACACGACCGTGCAGCCGGCCGCCAAGGCCGGCGCGATCTTCATCATCGCCAGCGTCTGAGGGTAGTTCCACGGGGAAATGGCCGCGACGACACCGACGGGAACCCTGCGGATCTCGGTTTCTCCGGTCAGGCTGGGGCGGGTCTCGGACCAGGTGAGTTCGCGTGCGATCCCTGCATAGATGCCGAGCAGCCCGGCGGGTGCGAGTCCGTTCGCGGATGCCGACAACGTGATCGGCATTCCGTTCTCCTGGCTGCACAGGGCAGCGGTGTCTTGACCGCGGGTGGCCAGGGCAGCGGCGAAGCGCTCGAGTATGTCGGCTCGCTCCTGCACAGGGGTGGCGGCCCAGAGGGGCAGCGCGGCGTTCGCTGCGCCGACGGCGTCGTCGATGTCAGTGGGGCTGGCGGTGGTGGCTGTGCCGAGGACCTTGCCGGTGCTCGGATTGATGACGTCCACTCCGCTGGCTTTGCCGGCAACGAACTTGCCGTTGATGAACAAATGCGGGCGGTCGAGTCCCATAAATTCTCCTGAGGAAGTGGTTGACGCGTGGCCCGCGTCAGTTCGAGTGGGTGGTTTCGGGTTGGGCGGGCTGGGGATTTCGCGAGTGTGGAACCGGGCAGCCGGGCGCGAAGGTCCCCATCGACTTGATGTCGAAACCGTTCGGATACGAGCGAATTCGGGGCATTGTGAACACGTACTGCGGTGTGTTACGCGGCGGCAGCAGTGCAACGAGGCGGGCACGCAGCCGCAGTCCGCCGACCGACACGCGTCGCGCGAGTTTGCCGGGCTCCCGATATCTGAACGCTGCGAGGAGCGGCTCGTCCATCAACGAACGACTGAAGATGTCGATCACCGGCTTCGCGAACCGCGGGTAGAACGATGCAAGCAGGTCCTTGGTGGCGTCCGCGACCCGGCGTGCTCCTTCGTCGTAGGCGAAGCGCTCGGCCTCGTAGGTGTCCATGAGTGTTTCGAACTCCGCGTACGTGGCAGGGATGTTCTTGATTCCCATGTGGCGACCGAGGGTCTGGTAGTAACGCACGGAGGCGAGGAGTTCATCGTCGGTCAAATGCCGCCAGCCGTAATCCTGGATCCAACGCTGCGGAACGACGACGAAGGTCGACAGGACGTAGAGGAAGTCCTCGTTGGGGATGTCGTACATGTGATGCATCTGGTTGATGCGCCGCATCGCCGCCTTGCCATTGGAGCTGTCGAAGCCTTCGAGCAAGGGAACCTCGAGAAGGATCGAGGTGTCGTCGTAACGCTTCTGGGTGCCCCCGGTGAACGCGCCGGTCTCGTAGAGCAGTCTGCCGACGCTCGGCACTGCGTATGTACGGAACAGGGCGAAGCTCAGCGCCTGATTGAGGTCCCAGGGGAACTCATAGGTGGCCAGGTTCCGATAGATCTCCATGAAATCGGACTCGGGATCCAGGCCGGCATTGCGATTGGGTTTGGTCACGTCACTCTCCTTCGGCAATCTGGAGAAGAGCGTAAGTCTACTTACGGTTTTGTGCAAGACGTCACATATTGGTGAGACTGGTGATGTGAGTCGTTTCAGCCTGGCCTGGTAGAACAGGGTGTGAGCTCGGATGGGATGAAAAAGAAGGCGCCCACGCGAGGCGCGCAGCTGCGCTACCTCGAGGCCGGCCTGGAGGTGCTCGGCAGCAAGGGGTATGCCGGACTGAAGCTGGCGACGGTATGCGAGGCCGTCGGGGCGACAACCGGGTCGTTCTACCATGCGTTCCCGAACTGGGCCGAGTACACCTCCGCCCTGATTCGCCATTGGCGCACCGAAAAAAGCGATCGCTTCATCGGCAGCGCCCGAGAGATCGCCGACCCGATCGAGCGTCTGGCCTTCCTGGTCGAGATCGCCCTGCGGCTCCCGCACGCATCCGAGGCCGCGATCCGCGTATGGGCTGCCCTCGACCCGAGTGTTCAGGCGATCCAGATCGAAGCCGACGAGGAGCGCAGGGCGTTCATCGCCGAGGCCTACTTCGAGGCCACCAACGACCGCGCGCTCGCCGAGCAGTACGCAACTGTGGCGATGTTCCTGCTCGTCGGATACGAGAGTGGCACACATCAATCGCCTGAGGCGCTTGCGTGGGCCTTTCACGTCTTCGTCGACAAAGGCTTGTCCGAGAATCCCGGCCGTGCCGCGACGCTCGACTGATCTGGCCCTCCCACGACAGGCGGCCACCACCCCTGAGTCGCGTGTCGGTGGGCCGACGAAGCTCCACTCCCCGGACCCCGGCTGAGCCCCCCAGTACACGCCAGGGGCGTGAGAGCGCCAGAACAGCTGCGCGGCAGCGGGGTAAGGCATGATGAACGCTTCCTTCTCGGCCCGCCGAGGCGTCGACGAGCGTCAGTGCACCTAACTTTTCGTGGCAGGTAAATCGACCGACCGCGAAGGTTTCCGTTGATTACGGGTGCGACCGATCTCGGTCACGTCAGTTCTCCCACCGTCGGACATAGGCGGTCAATGATTGGCTATGTGTCAACGATTGACGAGACCTGAGCCACAAAATAGCCTGCGCCGTGGTGCGCTGCACCCCGGCTTGGTGCCGGAATCTGCTCGTCGATGTTCGGATGGAGCCCACATGCCTGTCGCTGTTCTGTTCGTCGTTGTTGGCGCCTGGCGCCGTGAGACCGCGGCAGCGTGCTCCGAGAAGGGTGCGTACTGATGAAGGGGTTGCTCTTTCGAGAGCCGGGGAAGGTGGTGCTGTCGGATCTGGCTGACCCGACGCCGGGGGAGGGAGAGGTGCTCGTCGCGGTCAAGGCCGCTGGAATTTGCGGCTCGGACCTGCATGGTGTGAGTGACGGTATGTATCCGTATCCCGCGGTTCTCGGCCACGAGTTCGCAGGCGTCACCGAGGATGGGCGTCGGGTTGCGGTGAACCCGCAGGTGCCGTGTCGTGGATGTGGGTCCTGCCTTGCAGGTGCCTCCAACCTGTGCACTGCGAACAACATCATGGGGATCACTCGCAGTGGCGCCGTGGCCGAGACGGTCGTGGTGCCCGCGGACCGGATCGTCGAGCTTCCCGACGGGGCGTCCTGGACCGCTGGGGCCATGGCGGAAGTGGTGGCCAACGGTATCCACGCCCTCGCCCGGGGCGGTGGCGCTGCCGGAAAGAGAATCGGTGTCATCGGAGCGGGTCCGATCGGCCTGGCAACACTGATGTGCGCGCGCCACGACGGCGCCGAAACGGTCTCGATCACAGACCTGTCCGAGGCGCGCCTCGCGGTGGCCGCTCGTCTGGGTGCGGACACCGTCGACACAACGCTCGACGAGGAAGCCTTCGATCTGGTCGTCGATGCGGTGGGCACGCCGGGCACACGCACGGCATCGCTTGCTGCACTACGCAGAGGTGGGACCGCGGTCTGGATCGGTGTCAACGCACCCGAGGCCTCTCTCAACGCCTCGATGGACATCGTGGTAGGCGAACGCACAGTCGCAGGATCTTTCGCCTACACAGACGAGGAGTTCGTCGCCGCAGTCCAGCTCGCGGCCCGACACAGTTTCGACTGGGTCGACACTTATTCCCTCGATGAGAGCGAACGCGTCTTCGAGAAGCTGGCAGCGGGCCAATCAGGTTCAATCAAAGCGCATTTCACGATGGAGGCACAGCTCTGATGGGTGGACAGGTCGAGGGAAAAACGGCGGTCGTTATCGGCGGTGCCTCAGGAATTGGCTGGGCATCCGCGCGCCTTCTCGCGCAGGAGGGGGCCCGTGTCGTCATCGCCGACATCGATGCCGCAGGTGCGCAACTGCGGGTGGACGAGCTCGCTACTCCTGCTACTGCACGTCGCGTCGATGTCACCGACGAGGGATCGGTGCAGTCACTGTTCGAGGCCGCGGTCTCGGAGTTCGGCAGCGTCGAGATCATGCTCAACTGTGCCGGGATCAATCGCCCCGGCTACATCACCGAACTCGGCGCCTCCGATTGGAAACAGACACTCGATCTCTGCCTGACCGGGTCGTTCTTCGCGATCAAGCATGCAGGCCGCGTCATGGGACGCGGATCGTCGGTGATCAGTATCGCCTCTCTCAACGCCCGTCAACCCGCCGCAGGATTCGCGGGCTACTGTGCGGCGAAAGCTGGTCTCGCCATGCTCACAGAGGTCGCCGCACTCGAGTTCGGCGAGTCCGGCATCCGAGTCAACGCCATCTCACCCGGCCTGGTGGAGACGCCTCTCGTCACACCGCTCACATCGGTTCCCGCCATCCAGAGCGACTTCACCGACAACACACCTCTCCGCCGCAACGGAACACCCGAGGACATTGCGCGAGCGGTGCTCTATCTGGGCTCGGACGCGTCCTCCTGGACGACCGGCGAGGTCCTCGACATCAACGGTGGGGCACATCTTCGTAGGTACCCCGATGTGATGGCTCATCTGTCGAGCTGACCGACCGACCCGCGCAGTACAACAAGAGGCGCGATCCAAGCCGAAGGCCGTGCCGCCACCGCTGTGGCAGCACGGCCTTCACACTGTCGCCGTCTGCGCTGTCCATGTCTCGACTGCAGTCGCAGGCGCGCCTTCCGACACTGGCTTTCGGCAGTCGATCCCGTGCGGGCCGTGACTACTGCCGAACAGGCGATGCGAACACCCGGACAAGCAAACCCCGCTTCTCGATCTCGGTCTTCCCTGCACGGGTCCCCTGCGGCGAAGAAGTCGCACATCGGCAGTACTCCTGGGCGGCCTGCGACCGATGTCGCGGTGGATTGCGCGCGAACTCACCTGCTGTGAAGACGCTGTCGGGGAGTTCTCGCGAGGATCGCGCGAACTCCCCGACAGCGTGACAGTGGCGAGCGGTCAGTTGTTGGCAGTCATGTCGCTGATGTAGTCGAGAACCAGGTCACTCTGAAAGAACGGTCCCGAGGACAGTCCGTCGGGTGCTGCCGGATCGACGGACTGGATGTTTGCTTGGACCGAGCTCGGGTGCGCGGGAACGCTGAAGTCCAGCGGTGGGTAGATGCCCTCGGTGTCAGCGGTTTCGACCCTGGAGCGTGCCGCGAGGACGCCCGCCCGCGACAGGTCACCGCACGTGTGTTCGAGGATCTGTTCGAGCACGATGGGGATGGCGTAGCCGGCGGTGATACCGGTTCCGGATTGTGGCCGGGTGCCGGGGTACTGACTGTTCCAGGTGTCGAGCAGTTTGTGGGCGATGGGCGCGTCGTCACTGATGGTCAGGGAGTTCCACACGCGGGTGAAGTTCTGTTCGAGTGCCGGTGCAGCAGCGGTGTCGAGCATCGTGGTGTTCCACGCCGGGCCGACACCGACCAATGGAATGTTGGTTCCTGTCGACTCGAACAGCGCCGCGATCGTAGCGACCTGCTGCCCGGAGGCGCCGACCAGAACGGCCTTGACACCGCGATTGCGCAGATCAGTGACCTGACTGCTCAGATCCTGGTCGGTGGCCTTGATGTGGTGATCGGCGAGTGTAATCCCGACCTTGTCCGCGTACCACGTGGCGCCCTGCATCGCGCTGTTTTCCCAGTCGCCTTCGAGGAAGACCGTGCCGACGGTGTCGCCTGGTTTCACCACCCCGGTCGAGATCAGGTTGTCGAGCGCGTTGAGTGCGCTGACGTCGATTGTCGATCCGAGCACGACCAGGTGCGGGTCGCCGAGCAGGTTCGAGTTGGCCCCGGTCGGGAATGCCAGCATCTGATCGCGGTTGATCTTGTCCCGCAGTGCAGCGGTCAGCGGTGAGCTCATGATGTTCGCCAGGGCGAGGACATCGTTGTGGATTTCGTCATAGGCGACGACGCCGCGTTGGGTGTCGTATCCGAAATCCTTGACCACGAGTTCCATTTGTCGGCCGCACACGCCTCCGCGGGCGTTGATGTCGGCGATGGCCTGGTTGGTGCCGACCACCGCCGCCTTGCCGCTCGCGGCGAAGGGCCCACCGAGGTCGACAAGGGCCCCGATCTTGATGGTGGTGTCAGAGATGCCCGGAGAGTCGCTGACCGGGTCCTTTCCACATGAGGTGGCCAGCGCCGCGACGCAGGCCGCAACCACGAGGACGGTCCAAGTGCGTGGGAACATTGGTTTCTCCAGTTCAGCGGGCACGTGTGCGTGTCAGTCTGGTGACGAATGCACGGAGGCGATCACGATTGATCAGGACGATGACGACCACGGCGATGCCGTAGATGAACTGCGACAGCACTGTGGCGGACAGCCCGGGAGTGCCCGGCTCCGCCACCAACGGCAACGCGTCGGAGTACCTGACCAACAGCAACGGCAGCGCGACGACGAAGGCAGCACCGAGCACTGCACCGCGGACGGAAACCAGACCGCCGATGGTAATCATCACAAGGAAGTTGATGGACAGATTGAGGTCGTAGTAGGCCGGTACCGCTCGATCGAAAGCGAGGACCGTCAGCACACCGGCTGCGCCTACGAAGCTCGACGCGGTCACGAAGGCGGTTCGTTTGGCCGACTGGACGTCTATGGACATCGACGCCGCCGCGACCTCACTGTCACGCGCCATGTGCCATGCGCGACCGGTGCGGCCGCGCAGTAGGCGGGTTGCGATGAGCACCGCGCCGGCCAGGACTGCCAGGAACAGGTACCACCGAAGTTTCTTCGGAGCCGAATCTCACGCCGAGAACATGGATGCTCGACGCCGAACTGAACTCGAATCCGAACAACGAGAACGGTGTCACCGAGCGTCCGTCGAATCCGCCGGTCAACGGGGTCAGGTTGAGCAGCAGGTGCTGGCCGATGAAGACCAGTCCAAACGTGGCGATGCCGAGGTAGATGCCTTTCAGCCGCGCCGCAATCGGAGAGACGAGCAGACCAGCGATCGCGGCGAGACCGATCGCGGCGATCGCGGCCACGAGCGGCGGCCATCCCAGTCCTATGACCTTGGCACCGGGCGGGCCGGCCAGAACGGCATAGCCGTACGCACCGACGGCGATGAAGAAAGCGTGGCCGAGCGAGAGCAATCCGGTACTTCCGGTCAGGAGGGACAGCCCGATCGCGCCAACTGCGGCGGCCATGACGAACAGTCCGATGGACAGCACCGAGGCCTTGATGAAGAACGGAGCGAACAGCGCCCACACGGCGAGTGCAGTCCAGGCGATATTGCCGGCCGACCACCGCATGGAGCCCCGCGGGGACGCCGCGTCGGGCAATCGCTGGGCGGTGTTGAGGGCGGGGGGCTGAGGATCGAGTGCAAGGTCAGACACGGGTGAGCTCCTTGGTGCCGAAGAGGCCGGACGGACGCCAGAGCAGGACTGCGAACATGATGATGTAGGCGGTCACTTCCCCGAGTCCTTGGCCGAGGAAGGACAGGGCACCGGCGTACGAGGACACGGCGACCTGAGCGATCCCGATGATCAGCCCTCCGACGACCGCGCCGATCTGTGAGTCCATGCCGCCGAGGATGGCGGCGGGGAAGGCGAGCAGGGCGACCGCCTGGGTGGCCACACTCACCCCCGGTGAGGGGTAAGCGGTCAGTCCGATGCCGGCGATGACCGCCAGCGCACCGGCGACGAACCAGGCGGAGGCGGTGACGGTGCGCAGGTTGAAGCCGACCAGCGCCGCAGCTTCGGGATCGTCGATCGTTGCGCGCATCGCCAAACCCCAGGGAGTCAACCGCAGCGCGGCGGTCAGTCCCGCGATCAGCAGCAACGCGGCGACGATCGCCACGATCCGCGACACCGGCAGCGTGGTGCCGGCGATGTTGACGACGCTGTTTCCCCAGGGTGCATCGATGGGCAGCGAGCGTTCCTCGATCCGGCGCACCAACTCGGCGGCCAGAACGATGTTCACACCGAGCGTGAGGATCGCTGCCGATGTGTGGTCGCGGATGTCGACTCTGCTGATCAGGACGCGTTCGATGAGGACGGCAACGGCACCGGTGACGAGCAGTGAGAGCAGCGTCGCCAGCCAGAATCCGAGGCGGGGGGTGAGTACGGCGACCAGGTAAGCGCCCATCAACAAGAAGCTGGCCTGAGCGAAGTTGACCGTTCGGGTCGCCTTGAAGATGAGGACGAAGCCGAGTGCAACGAGGGCGTAGA
Source organism: Rhodococcus sp. T7 (assembly GCF_009872365.1). Lineage (NCBI taxonomy): Bacteria > Bacillati > Actinomycetota > Actinomycetes > Mycobacteriales > Nocardiaceae > Rhodococcus > Rhodococcus sp. T7. Next base: position 96,796 of record NZ_WXYH01000344.1, on the reverse strand, counting down.
GCATACCCAGGGAAGTCCCGTTCACGAGGATCTCAAGCAGGCGCATGGTCGGCGTTCCTTCCGGACTGGTCGCCGTGGTGTCCGGCGGACTGCGGCATACCGAGGTATGCCTCGAGGACTGCGTTGTCCGACTTGATCGCCTCGGGTGAGCCGGTCGCGATTCTCTTTCCGTGGTCGAGGACTGTGACGCCGTCGGCAAGCGCAAATACGAGGGGGATGTCGTGCTCGATGAGGACGACGGTCAGGTCCAGATCGCCGCGCAGGGCCGCAACGAGTGCGGCGAACTCGGCGCTGTCGTCGGCGTTCATGCCGGCTACCGGCTCGTCGAGGAGCAGCAGGTCGGGTTCCAGGTTCAGGGCGCGAGCGAGTTCGAGACGCTTGAGCGCACCGTAGTCCAAGGATCCTGCGGGTGAGTCGAGAACTGCTCCGAGGCCGGTGATGTGTGCGATCTCGACAGCTCGGGCAGTGTGGATGCGTTCGGCCTTGCGGTCGAGGCCGAAGATCGAGGACAGTGCCCCTGCGGTGGTCAGGCGGTGGCGTCCGACGAGAAGATTGTCGAGGACGGACTCGTGCGGCGAGATCACGATGTTCTGGAAGGTGCGGGCGACACCTGCGCGTGCGATCTGTCGTTGGGTGCGCGCACCGATCGACTGCCCGGCCCACGAGATGGTGCCCTGGTCGAAGGGGTAGATGCCGCAGATGGCGTTGAGGAGCGAGGATTTGCCCGCGCCGTTGGGCCCGATGACGGCGTGGATGGTGCCGCGCTCGACGGTCAGGTCGACGCCGTCGAGTGCGGTGATTCCTCCCATGACGACGTGCAGACGCTGTACCAGCAGTCCGTCGGCAAGCGACGGTGTTGTCCTAGTCATCGATGGGCCCATTTCGTCAGATGCTTTTGGTTGGCAGCAGAGTCGATGGTCAGCTCGTACTGATGAGCACCGCCGAGGTAGAGGTCCCGTACGCGGGAGCTGTCCTCGAGTTCTGCCGCGGATCCGTCGGCGACGATTCGTCCGCCGTCGAGAACCGCGGCGCGATCGGCCACGGACAGAGCCATCGCAGCGTTCTGTTCGACGAGTAGCACGCCGATGCCACGCTCGGCCACGGTGCGAACGATTTCACCGACCTGATGAACGAGTTTGGGGGCCAGCCCCAGGGAGGGCTCGTCCAGAAGCAGCATGCGTGGTCCGCTCATCAGTGCCCGAGCAATGGCGAGCATCTGCTGTTCGCCACCGGACAGTGTTGCCGCGTGCTGCGCACGTCGCTCTGCCAGCCGGGGGAAGATGGAGTACGCATGCTCGCGGGCCTCGTCTCGGACGCGTCGTGAGCTGGCGGTCGTCGCGCCGGCCGTGAGGTTCTCATCGACGGTGAGTGTCGCGAAGACGTGTCGGCCCTCAGGGGATTGGACGAGACCAGATCGGACGATGGCCGCGGCAGGTTTGCTCTGCAGCGGGCTTCCTTCGAAAGTTATTGTGCCGGATAGGATCCGGCCGCCATGGAAGCGGAGCGTCGACGACAGTGCGCGCATCAGTGTTGTCTTTCCCGCGCCATTGCTACCGAGCAGGGCGGTGGTGCCCTCGGTGGGAACGGAAAAGTCGAGTGATTCGAGGACTGGCGCTGCGTTTCCGTAGGCAACCGAGAGATTGGAGATGGTCAGCATCATGCTCCAAAGATGGGGGAGGCGGCACGAGGAAACGTGCCGCAGGAGGGTGCCCAGTGAGGTCCGAGGAAGTTCACCGGGGCGGTGATGGTATGCGCGAGAAGCGCCGCGAGTCGATGTTCGACCGGCCAGCGGCCAGGACTCGGTCGACCCGCTCCGTCCGGCCTGAGGAGAATCAAAACTGTTGTGTAGTTGTCCTTCTGGCGCCGTCCCCCGGTGGGCGGTGACGCCACCGGGAGACGGTGTGTGCGGGGCGGTGATCTGCGCGAACGCGTTCAGCGCGGGATGTTCTCGTAGTACGGGATGACGATCTCGGTCGTCGAGGTGACGTCGCCGAGCATCGAAGTGGTCAGCGGGTGAACGACGTCGGGGTCCACGGCGACGTTGATGCAGGCGGGCCTCCCGGATTCGAAGGCACGACGGACCGCTTCCTCGAGGTCCTCGAGCCGATCCACCCGCTCTCCGTATCCACCGAAGGCAACGGCCACCTGCTCGTATGCGCTGTCCGCGAGTTCGGAGACGACCACTCCGGAGTCTCCGTAGACGGCCTTCTGGCCGTGGATCGACATGCCCCAGGTCAGGTTATTGAACACGACGGTGACCACGGGCAGCCCGTGACGGACCATGGTGTCGAACTCTTGGATGTGGAACGCGACGGCCCCGTCGCCGGCGATGAGCAGAACCGGACGATCCGGTGCAGCGGACTTGCCACCGATCGCGAAGCCCTGTCCCACTCCGAGGCACCCGAGGTATCCCAGACGTAGGACGCTGGCGGGCTGCTCGGCCTGAATGTGGAACCCGGCCCACGCAGGAGCTTCACCGCCGTCGAGCACGTAGACCGTGTTTTCGGGTGCACCGGCGACAATAGCCTTCGCGGCGAAGTACGGGTGGATGCGCCCTGATGCCGTGGTGGGGTCGGTGTAGATCGCGCGATGGAAGTCCTTGACCGAGGCGACTTCCTTGGCCCACTGGGTTGTGTCGGCGAAGGTCCGGGTTCGTGCCGTCTCCAACAGAGCCGCCAACGTCTGCTTGCAGTCGGCGACGATGGGCACGGCGACGTTCTGTAGCCTCCCGATCTCCACCAGGTCGAGGTCGATCTGGATGATCTCGGCGTCCGGGAACGCACTTACCCGACCGCCGGTGAACATTCCCGCTCGGCATCCGAGGAGAACGACCACGTCCGGCGAGCCCACCATCTGCTTGGTCAGTGCGAGAGGCGTCGCGCCACCCGCAGCCAGGGGGTGGCTGGCAGGAATGATGCCGTCACCCTTGTTCGGCGTGAAGACGGGCGCGCCAATGGCCTCGGCGAACGCGAGGAGTTCGGGACCGCAGCCGGAGAACACCGCACCACCGCCGGTGACCAGGATGGGACGCTGCGCCGACTCGAGCAGCTTGATCGCGGCCTCGACCTGGGATGCTGCCGGCGCAGGCGCCGCAACCTCGAACGACGACCTCTGCTTGCGGGTCGCCGATTCGTCGACGGGCCGGAACATGATGTCGATCGGCACCTCGAGCAGGACCGGACCCGGGCGGCCCGAAACTGCATGCCGCAAGGCCAGATCCACCAACTCGGGGATCCGTTCGGTGTTGGTGGCCCGGTGTGCCCACTTCGTCACCGGAGCCGAAGCGGCGATCTGATCGATTCCACCCTGCAGCGGATTGGTCTCGCTCTCTCGAATCGGAGGCGCGCCGACCACGAATAGCACCGGAATCGAGTCGAGGTAGGCGTTGGCCATCGCGCTGTAGACATTGGTGAAACCCGGCCCCGAGGTCACCACACACACTCCGGGCTTGCCGGTCATGCGCGCGTAGGCATCGGCGGCATGTCCCGCCGTCGCCTCATGGCGGGTGTCGATCAAGCGAATCCCATTGGGTTCACAGGCGATGAGGAAAGCGTCGAGGTGGCCTCCATGCAGAGTGAACACCTTCTCGACGCCGGCATTGCGCATGGCGCGGGCGAGTAGTTCTCCACCGGTCATCGTCATTTTGTACTCCGTTCACAACAAAGAGAAGAACTCCGATGAGACCGCTCATCGGTCCAGTCGTAGGTCACACACACGACCGGGAATGTGACGCACTGCACGCTAGGATGTGTCCTATATCTCGTCAATCAGTGGCATTGTGCAAACATATGACGCGCAGATCGCCCCAAACCGAGCGCCTCGTGGAAGTAGTCGACTTTCTCGCAACTACCCCTCAGCGAGCCGTGAACCTCACAGACATCGCCCGCCAGCTCGATGTCGACAAAGCGACCTGTTTACCCATGCTCGCCGAACTCACCCGAGTCGGCTGGCTGGTGAAGAACCCGGACAACAAGTCCTACCGTCTCGGCCCCAGACTGGTCGCCCTCGGTCACGCCGCTACCGAGGCACTCGACGTGGTCAGCCTGGCCGGCCCCCTGCTCACCGATCTCGCCGACGAGCTGCGCTGCGCATGCGCATTAATCATTCGCTCGTCCAACGAGTTGGCCGTGGCCACCATTGCCCAACCGAAAGGGGAACGTTGTAGCACACTGGGCTTGCGCCCCGGTGACAGGATCGCCTTCCGTCCCCCATTGAGTGGCATTCTCATGGCGTGGGAGAACCGCTACGCGATCGAGCGATGGATCGACCGAGCACCGACAGCGACACCGGAGGAACGGCAGTACTACCGTGAAACCCTGGCTCGCATACGCGACCGGCGTTATAGCGTGGAACAATTCGAGCCCACCCCCCAGTCCATGACCGAACTCGTCGAGGACCGGACCAGCGCGACCTTCGGATCTCGCCGGATGGAGCTGCTCGTGCGCGGTTCGAACTTGTCCGCAGAGTCGCTCGTATCCGACATCGCTCCCGAAGCAACGTATTACCCCGTCTCGATCAACGCCGCTGTGTTCGACGGCAACCTCCATGCCCAATCGGCTGTGTGCGCCCTCGACACGGGTAAGGCGTCAGGTGCCGAGGTAGACCTAATCGCGCGCCGAGTCGTCGACGTAGCAGCAGCGATCTCCGACCGCGCTGCCGGCGTCGACAATTGACTCACAGCGACGGTCCAGTGTGGTCGAATAGCGCTTCGGGAACCACGACGTACTTCGCACGCAGGTACTCGCCCACAGCCTTGCCGACCTGGTCCACCCGCAGGTTGGACGATCCGCCGGTGCCGAGCAGTCCGCGCAAAACGAAGTGGATCGCCCCGAGATGCGCAAACTCGTGCCTGACTATGTCGAGATCCTTCGCCTCGGGCATGAGGCTGCGCAGTTCGTCGACGGTCAGTGTCCCTTGCAACCACGGCCAATGCGCGCGGTCCTTCACCCACAGACCGACGTTGCTGTTGCCGCCCTTGTCGCCGCTTCGTGCGTGCACCAGGGCACCGAGCTCGACCACGCGAGTGGGACCACTGTCGGGGACAGCAGGCGGATTCTGTTCCGGAAGTTGACTCGGCACGGTCGTGACAGCGCTCGTTGCGATCGCTTCGCGACGGCCGTCCGGCAGAACCACGGCATGAGGCACCATCGGTGCCGACAACAACGCCGGCCAGTAGTCGATACGTGGACGCGGCTCGGACACCAAGGTCGACGCACCGTCATGGAAGAACCCAGGAACGCTCTGCAGATACAGGCTTCGCAACTGGCGCCCGAGATTGAAGTCGAGAAGCGCCTCGCGTGCTGTGGCGGTGGCCATGACCCGCACGCACACTGTCGCGTCCCATTGCGTCCGAGGGTCCACCGCAGCAGTGCCGAGTCGAGTGACATCAAGATCGACGTCACTCGGTAGGTCCGCGCGAAGCTGCGATTCGAGATGTCGGACCTTCTCGTCTACCTGCGGAGCAGTGACGAAGACACTGTGGACGACCTGGTACCCGATGCGTCCGAACACGGCAACTTTGGTCGTCGGCGGAGGCGGTGATCCCGCTGCGCCGGCAACGAGAACCCTGTCGGGCTCCGACTGCTGCACCGAGACACCCTCGAGGTGGACGGTGACATCAGGGTTGAGATACCGCGGGCCCTGGATCTCGTACAGCAACTGCGCGGTGACCGTGTCGGTGGTCACATAACCATCGTGACCAGCATGTTTGGTGATGGCCGACGATCCGTCCGCAGCGATCTCGGCAATCGGGAAACCAGGTCGCAAGGTCCCCGGAACCTCGGTGAACCCGGAGAAGTTGCCACCAACGGCCTGGGGACCGCACTCGATGATGTGCCCGGCGACCACAGCACCGGCAAGCTCACCCCACTGCGTTGCCTCCCAGCCATGCCACCAGGCCGCAGGTCCGGTCACCAATGATGCGTCCGTCACCCGCCCACACACGACGAGGTCGGCGCCCTCACGAAGTGCGGCAGCGATTCCCCACCCTCCGACGTAGGCGTTAGCCGTGAGAATGTCGGCATCCCATGAGCGCAGGTCGCTGCCCGTGTCGAGGTGCTCGAAGCGGTGTCCCTGCTGCTGCAGTGCGTCCAGCTCGTCGGTGATGTTGTCGCCTTCGACATACGCCACGGACAGGACGACGCCTGCTGCATCTGCTTCGAGCCGAAGCGCTGTGGCGAGGGCGGCGGGATCGAAGCCGCCTGCGTTCGTGACGACCTTGACGCCGGTGCGCGCAATCAAACTCAGGTGCGGGCGGATCTGGTCGAGGAAATAGTCCACGTACCCCGGGTGTCCTGACCTGCTCCTCGCGGCGAGCGCGGCCAGAGTTATCTCGGCCAGATAGTCACCTACCGCCACATCGATCGGATCACCGGTGAGGGCTTCGGTCAAGCCGCTCAGCCGATCACCCAGGTAGCCCGAGAAGTTGGCAATTCGAATCGGTCTCGCAGTCATCAATCCTCGCAATCACTCAGTGCTGCAAAGCTATCGGCGGTGAGAGTTCAGGTCCACGACCAATGTGCACACACCGGTGTGACCAGATCGGTCACACCGGATCTACTCTCGTGGACGTGGAGATCTCACACCTGCGCTACTTCGTGGCGGTGGCAGACAAGCTGAACTTCACCCGTGCCGCGGAGAGCCTGCACATGGCTGTCTCGCCGCTCAGCCAGCGGATACGCGATCTTGAGCGCGAGTTGGGCGCGCCACTGTTCGTCCGTGACCGCCGAACCGTCGAGTTGACCAGATACGGCGAGCAACTGCTTCCGGAGGCGCGCGACGTGGTTCGGCGATTCGACTCGTTCACCAGAACAGCTCGTCAGACCAAGACCGAGCACGGTCGTCACATCGTACGGATCGGAATCGCACCAGACGTATCAACCACGCTGCGGACCCGAGTCCTCGACATCATCGAGGACGTAGACCCGGCCCTCGAAGTTCAGCTCCGCCCAGGCAGTACAGAACCGCTGATCGCGGCCCTGGACGCCGGCGAACTCGACATAGCCCTCGTTCACGGTCCGATCGCCTCACCCGACCTGCACACCGTCACGCTCGAGATTCATTCCATCGCGGTCATCGTCGCCCGAGGTCTGGGATTCGATGACAAGACGGAGATCGGACTCCGCGAGCTCGCGGCACTGCCGTACGCCTCGATCGCCTTCGATGCAGCACCGTTTCTCTATCGCCGCGTGGACGAAATCCTCACTCACTGCGGCGTTCACAAGCGACTGACCCTGGAAGGCCACGATTTTGCCGGACTGGCACATCTCGTGTCCAGCGGTCGAGCTTTCACCCTTGCCGCTCTCAATGGAGGAATGACAACCAAGGCTTTCGCTGGCGATCCGGTGATCTCCTTGCCTGTCACCCGGCCGAAGCTGACGATGACCACTGTTGCGGCGGTACTGGAGAACCGCACGGAACCCAGGGTCGAGACCGAGACGATAACTTCGATCCTTGAAAGTCTGCGAGCATCCCACACCGTCCCCTAGCGCGTGTGGTCGCACGTCGGTGGCGACTATCTCAGCGGTTCCGCCAACTACAGGGGCAACGTGACTGGGATACGGCGGCTGCCGCGTTGGCTCTGGAACACAGATGGTCAGTTCGGTGTGGGCGGCGAGCGTGGGGGTCTCGGCCGCGCCGCGGACGGTGTCGAAACATCGGAAGTGGTATCCAGTCGGGTGAGTTTCGGGGCTCGTGTGCAGGTGGCAGCATCGCCAGGCCGCGGCAGCGCCGAGAGGCATTGGAGTGATGCGTGCGGCGACGACAGGTCGTTGCGGACCGGCCTAACGATATGGGCGACACGCGGACCGAGGAGAGCATGATGCCTGATCTATCAGGCAAACTGTCCAGATGACACAGCTGATGACCGGAGTCGTGGTAGTGATCGCATCGCCAGGCGACACTTCCGAAGAACGCGCAGCTGTTCGCGACCAAATCAACGACTGGAACATCAACAACGGCCGGCGCGCAAATATCGCGCTTCTGCCCTGGCTGTACGAGCGCAACGCTGCCGTCCCTCGGTGGCCGCCCGCAATCCATTATCAACGCGCAGGCCGTTGATCGTTCGGATGTCGTCGTCGCGTTCTTCGACAGTCGTCTCGGCACTGAGACTGGCGTGGATGTGTCGGGGACCGCCGAGGAGATCCGACGTGCGCACAAGCTCGGAAAACCGGTGCATGTCTATTTTTCGAACGAGCCGATTCCGCGAAACGCCGACTTGGACCAGCAAGCAGCGCTTCGCGCGTTCCGTGACGAACTTGAGGCGGAGGGCTTGCTCGGCGACTACGACGACCCAGCGGACCTCGCAGGCCAGGTCATCCGAGCGCTCGAACACGACCTCGACGAGGCGGGCTGGTCTGAGACGCACCCACCCGACCTGTGAAGACCTCGGGCGCAAAGTTGAAATGGCACCACGATCACCAGAAAGAGCAGCAGGGACTCGACAAAAATGGGAAAATGAAGTACCGGACTATCAGTAACCGTCTGGTGGTCACGAACTCGGGCGACGTTGCCGCGGAGAACCTTACCTTCGAGGTGACAGGTCTTGAAGGTACCCATCTACACCTCGATCCACCGTCGGATCCGGTCAGTATCGAGGCGGATTCCTCGCGCAGCTGGGTGGCGATTCCCTTATCTAGCGGCTCGGTCCAGATAGATGCGTCGTGGACTGAGGCCGGCGACCCGAAGAGTCAACGTTCGACGATCACTGTCTGACCTCGGACAGTATCTCTGCATAAGAAGATGCAGCCTGCTGTCGCGGGATTGTCTCGTGGTGGGTGTGGGTGGTCCATACGAAGGGTTTCGGGTCGTCGTGCCACGCAGCGATCCAAGCGTTGACGTCGTCCTCAAGGGCCTGGACGCTCCGGTGCGACGAGCGGCGGAGTTTGCGGTTGGTCAACTCGGCGAACCAGCGCTCGACCAGGTTCAGCCAGCTACCCGAGGTGGGAGTGAAATGTAGGTGGAACCGCGGGTGGCTGGCGAGCCATTTCTTGATCGCCGGGGTCTTGTGCGTGGCGTAGTTGTCACAGATCAGGTGCAGGTCCAACTCTTCGGGGGTGTTGGCGTCGAGGGTCTTGAGGAACCGCAGGAACTCCAGGTGCCGATGACGCCGCTGGTGCTGGCCGATGACCTTGCCGGTGGCAACATCCAGTGCCGCAAACAGACTCGTGGTTCCGTAGCGGACGTAGTCGTGGGTTCTGCGTTCGGGCGTTCCCGGCATCATCGGCAGCATGGGTGCGGTGCGGTCGAGTGCCTGCATCTGCGACTTCTCGTCCACCGCCAGCACCATCGCCTTGTCGGGCGGATCGAGGTACAGCCTCACCACGTCCCGAACCTTGTCGATGAACAGCGGATCGGTCGACGGCTTCCACGTGTCCACCAGGTGCGGCTTCAGGCCGAACGCGCGCCATATCCGAGAGATCGCCGTCCTGCGCCGACACGGAACTCCTTGTTCAGCAACGCTTTCAGGCGAGAATCGTCATCGCCGGTGAACCCATGACTGTGCGGTGCGGCTTCCGAGGCGGTCCTGCTCATCCTTACCGTCAGCCCGCAGACGCGGCGAGGGCACCCTCTCGACCGCTTGCCGTAGCCGCTCGGGCGCGGGATGGGCATAGACTTGCGTCGAACCGATAGAGGTGTGACCGAGGAGGTCCTGCACCTCGTCCAGCGCCCCGCCCGCGTCGAGCACGTTACTGGCGAACGCGTGGCGGAGCGCATGTGGCGGCACCCGCCGGTCGACCCCCGCCCGGCCGCGCAGCGCGACGAACAGATCGTTCACCGCCCCCGGTTTCATCGGAGCGCCGACCGGCGGCCGGAACAGGTTGACGAACACAAAGTCGCTCCCGGCGGCGTCCGGGACGCCCGCGCGCTCGGGCACATACTGGTCGTGAGCCTGCACAACCATCCGGTCGACAGGAACCGTCCGCGAATGCCGCGACTTCGCCCAGGCCCCATTGACATTGTCACGCCGGACCACGTGCAGGTGCGAACCGGAAAGTCGCAGCCCAGCCCCGACGAATCGGGCAGGAAGTGGATGTCCTCCCGCCGCAACCCAACCGCCTCGCTGCGCCGCAGCCCCGCCCGACACAGCACCAGCACCAGCAGTCGGTCGCGTGCCGAACGGCAGGCGCGCAGCAGCGCCACCGCCTCCTGATCGCTGGCCCGGTCCGGCCGGCTCTTGGCGACCTGCAGCCGGTGCCGGGCGCGCATCCGCAGCCGCCACGCGCCGTCCTCACCGCGAGCCTCCGCAGGCAAGCTCCGGCTGTCGGCCAGTTCGTAGAGCTGCCGCAGCACATCCTGCGGGGCCTCGCCCTGGTCGACCGCGAAAGTCAAGAACCCCCGCACCGCGGCCAGCACGGCGTTGATCCGACGCGGTCCACGCGCCGCATCGGCCCCCGGACCGGCCAACACCACCGACGCGCCCGGCCTGCCGCATTCAGAGGGAGTGTGCCGCAGCCACAAGATGAATATTCCCAGTCGGTCGGCGGCTGTCCGCCAGTCCAGGTGTGCCAGTCCGCACCACGTCAAGTAGAGCGCCACCGCTCCGGCGTAGCTCTTGGTTTGCCACACCCGAACGGTGGGCGTTGATCCTGCTCGTGTGCGGCGCTGCAGTTCTCGCCACGCTGCGACACCGCCACGAACGTTCGCAGCGGGTCGGTTCACACGAGGTCGAGGAGCGGCAGCACCTGTTCGGTGACCATCTCCACGTTGCCGCGTTCCGCGAGCGGGATCAGCGTCACACCGTCGGCCACTGAGGCCGCACGAATATCCGAGATCAGGCCCGCGAGTCCGCGAGGTGTGCCGACATAGCGCACGGTCGCCGAGTGGTCCGGGTGCGTACACGAGTTCTGCAGAGAGAATTCGGCGCGCGCAGTGCGAGCGTCGGCGGCGATCAGGAACTCGAGATCGAGCAGGACGACGAGGCCGTCCGGCTCGCGGCCGGCTTGCGCCTCGCGTAGACGCAGACGTTCCGTGGCGGCTCGAGCCTGTCGTAGGTCGGCTGCCTGGATGCGGACTGTCGCTGGTGCACCAGGGAGTTCGCCGGTGTCGGCGGTCGGGTCGGTCCGGCCGGGAAGCGTACTGCAGGGTATACAGATTCCCGCTGTCGAGTCGCCGGCGGATCCGCGCAGTTCCAGGGCGACCAGGGGCGTGCGAGACGCGGAGGAAATCATGACCGGTTCTCGCGGTGTGACAGTGCGGCAATCCTGTTGATCTTCGAACGGTGGTAGACGAGTGGTGCGACGTCGTCTGCTGCCTGCATTTCCATTATCTCCATCACGACGATGCTGTGATCTCCAGTTGGTATCCCCTGGCGAATCTCGCAATCGAGCCAGAGTGCGGAACCGTGCAGAAGGAGCGAATCGTATTCTGTACGTGTGGTTTCAAGACCGGCGAACCTGTCCCGAGTCCGAGACGGGAGTTGTGCGCAGACGTGTCCTGACCCTCGCCGAGTATCGAAATGCCCAGGCGCTGGGCGGTCCGAAGGCGTGGCCACGTCTGCGAACTGTTCTGGATCGAGAACAGGACCAGCGGCGGATCGTAGGAGACACCGACCGAGAACGATGTAGCGACCAATCCTACGGATTCGTCGTCGACCGCGGCGCACAGCGCCGCGATCCCCGACGGGAAAGACCCCAGAGTCGAGCGAAGCTCGGCGTGGCCGACGGTGACGGGTTCGAGTGACGGTGCAGGCGAGTGAACGCGAGTGAGACTCATAGGGTTTTGCTCCGGTTCGACAATTGCTGCTGTGGGGACCTCGGCCGTTCTCCGTTTCGTGTGACACACACCATACCACCAAACGTACGGTTGACAAGCGGTGGCGGGCGGGGGCTGCTCCAGGGTGAGGTTCTGTGGTCGCTCAGGCTCCCAGGTCGGCGGGATTCATTCGCCGGAACGATTCCTCCACGGCGGGATTCGCAGCGATCATCTCGTCTGCGAATTGTTCGCCGGTGACTCGGTACTGCGTCAGTGTGTCGGAGTCGGCTCGGAGTTGGTCGGCGCGGGCGGCCCATCCTTCGGGGGTGCTCTCCGCTGCTTCGACTCGGGGGAGTCCGGCGAGGACGAGTCGGCCTGCGCGTCCGCCGCTGACCTGGAAGAAGTCGCCGTGGACGTCGGTGTCTTGGTGTGCGAGGTAGGTGATGAATGCGGCGACGTGTTCGGGGCCCATGCCGTCGCGGAGGGTGGAGAGGATCGTGGGGTCGGAGTATGCGCCTTCGGTCATGGGGGTCCAGGCTGTCGGCATGATCGTGGTGACCTGGACGCCGACGCGGTCGCCTTCCATGGCGAGGGTGTTGCCGAGGGCCCAGATCGCGCCTTTGGCTGCGCCGTATGCGGATGCGCCGGGGTTTGCGAGGATTCCGCTGGAGGAGACCAGGACGAGGCGGCCGGTGCCGGACTCAACCAGGTGGGGCCAGGCGGCGCGGGCGAGTTCGGCGGTTCCGCGGAAGGAGACGTCGAAGACTTTCCAGAATTCGTCGGAGGGTTGTTCGTCGAAGAGTCCGACGCGGATGATTCCGGCGTTGCAGACCACGATGTCGAGTTGGCCGTAGGTGTCGAGTGCGGTTTGTGCGACGGCGGGGGCGTCTGTGGCGACGTCGTGGAGGTCGACGACTGCGGTGCCTCCGGCGTCGGTGATGTCGGCGACGGTGTGTTCGGCGTGGTCTCGGGAGACGTCGTTGACGACGACTCGGGCGCCTCGGGCGGCGAGGGTGAGCGCGTGTGAGCGTCCCATGCCGGCTCCGGCTCCGGTGACTATGGCGACTCGTCCCTGAAGATCCAACATTTGGGGTCAACTCCTCATCATTCAATGAATTCTTCGATGGGATCAGGACTGTCCGCGCCTGACCCCGGTATGCATTCAACGCTCGGTTCGATCTCGGTGCCTTCGCGCAATCGGCTGGGGGATCGGAAGATCGGCCGGCCCGCCGTCTGCGGAGGATCTGACGAAGCGAAGGGCGTCGCCAACGCGACTTCCGAGACACCAACGAGCTTCCCGCGTCTCCGCAACGTGCACGATGCTGCGGGGACGCGCGGTCGGTCGCGCCGAGAGTACACCCGCCCGAGGGTGGCGGGGCTGACAGGTGGGACAAGCACTCGTCGCGAAGCTGTCTCGAGTCCTTCATGCTGGACGAACGCGCCCGGTGGTGTCGAAGCCGAGGTCGGTACTTGCCCGCGATGCCCAACGGGCCTACCCTGTTTTAGCCAACCGGTTGTTTGAAAAGAAGGAGTGCAAATCGACAGGAGTGTCGCCTCCTGGATGTGCTGTGGAGTCGGCAATTGTCAACGGCGACAGGTACGGAGGTCGTCTCCTCGTCGGCAATGCGGTGGCCGATTACGGGGCAACTTCAAGCAGTCGTTTGGTAGAGTGTGCTGCTGATCACATCAGCGATAGGTTAACCGGTCAGAGGTGAACGTGTCAGCGGCAGACAATCCCGGTGCGACCGCAGCATGCGTAACGAATGACTGGCCACTCGTCGGACGTGCCGAGGAGTGGCAACGGACCGTCACCAATCTCACCGCGGGGCGGGGTGTCGTCCTGGCCGGCGCAGCCGGTGTGGGAAAGAGCCGGTTGGCCGCGGACATCCTGGAAGTCGTGGCGGACGAGGGTCTCGGGGTCGTCCGGGTACGCGCCACGCGGGCGAGCTCTCGAATTCCGCTCGGGGCTTTCGCTCCACTGCTGCCGGCGGGGATCTGGGAGGCCCAACCCAGTGGACTGGGCAGTCGCGCGAGTCTGTTGCGCCGATGCGCCGACGCCCTCGTCGCGGCCGCCCGAGGGCGAACGCTGATCTTGTCCGTCGACGACATGCACGACATCGACAACATGTCGGCCACGCTGATCTACCAGCTGGTCGAATCGAATGCCGCGCTGATACTCGGAACCGTGCGCGCGAGGACCCCTGCACCGGATCCCACCATCGGCCTGTGGAAGAACGGCTTGGCTGACCGGATCGAGTTGGCCGGTCTGCCCGACGACGCCGTCGCCGAGGTGATCGCGCTCGCGTTGGGCGGCCCGGTCGACGACGCCGCGGTCGCGGAACTGGCCGAGCGTTCTCGAGGGAACATCCTCTTTCTCCGTGAATTGGTGCGAGGCGCCTTCGAGAAGGATGTTCTCCGAAACGACGGCGGGGTATGGCGTCTCGTCGGCGACCTCCAGCCCACCGATCGCCTGGTGGAACTGGTGGACAATCGACTCGGCGATCTCAGTGACGACGAACGTGCTCTCCTCGAGGTCATTGCCTTCGGTGAACCGCTCGGCGCAGCGGAATTGGCTGCCTTCGGCCGCCTGGACATTGCAGAATCCCTCGAGCGAAAAGGCCTGATCGCTACCCGCGTCGAAGGCGATCGGATCGTCGTCACGCTCAGCCACCCGCTTTACGGCGAAGTGCTCAGAGCCCGCGTGCCGAAGCTGCGGGCGCGGTCGATCGTTCGGTCCCTGGCCGACGCCGTGGAAACCGTAGAGGTGGACTCCGGGCAACAGGTCCTGAGGATAGCCACCTGGCGCATGCTCGCCGGCGGAGGTGATCGCCGGCTGATGCACGAAGCAGCGATGCTTGCACGATGGCGCTACGACTTCCCCCTCGCCGAACAACTTGCTCGCGCCGCGATCGAGGCCGGCGCGGGCTTCGAGGCCGAAATCCTGCTCGCAGAACTGGTTGGATTGCAGGGCCGTCCCGCAGAGTCCGAAGACGCCTTCACCCAATTGGCGGAGAACGCATCCACCATCGAAGAAATGCTGCAGGTGACCCTTGCTCGCCTCGATCATCGGGTGATCTACGCCGGCGCCCTCGATGAAGGACTCGACATCGCCCGACACGCCCGGTCCACGCTCGGAGGGACCGCTCGCGACGAGGTCACCGCACGCATGGCAGCGTTGATCGTCGCCAAGGAAGGATTCCGGAACGCCGTCGAAGCAACCGCCGACATCATCGCCGAAGGACAGGGAACGGCGTTCGCGTGGGCGTGTATGCCCGGTTCCTACAGTCTGGCTCGCACCGGCCGAATCGATGAAGCAATCGATGTCGCGCGTCGCGGTCGCGCGGCGCAACTGAAACTGAGTCAGCCGATGAACTGGTACCCGTGGATGCATCTCTTCTACGAGGTGGAGGCACTGTCGTACGGTGGCAGGTTCCATGACGCGGAGGGGATCTCGACGTCTCAATACAACGAGGCGGTAGCGTCCCGAGTCCTCGAAGCGCAAGCGTTGTTCGCGTGGCAGCTGTCGAAGACGGTAGCCGACCGGGGGCATGTCGAACTCGCTGTCCGCCGAGCCCAGACGGCGACCTCACTGTATCGGCAGCTCGGCAGACCGCAATTCGTTCAGTTCTGTCTGGGTTACCTCGCCCTCGCACTGGCCGTCAGCGGTCGTGCCTCCGAAGCGCGGGAGACCCTTTCCGACCTCGAATCACTCGATGTCCCGACGAGTTACTTCATGGGAGTCGACCAGGACCTGGCTCGGGGATGGACCGAAGTCGCCGAAACTCGTCTCGGCCGGGCCCATCGAATCTTCGAACAGGCCGCGAGGAAGGGCGTCGAGATCGGTGACCACGTCGGCGCCCTCGCTGCCCTGCACAGTTTGGCCCGAACCGGGGACCCGTCCAGCGCGGTGGCGTCCATGCGGCACATTGCACCCCACGTGGAAGGTCACCTCGCCCCCGCCCGGTTGAGGCACGTCGAAGCCTTGGTCCGAGCAGACGCCACAGGACTGGATGCGATCAGTGTTGACTTCGAGCAGATGGGAGCTGGTCTGTTGGCCGCGGAAGCTGCAGCCGATGCGGCGGCGGCATGGACGCGCGCCAACGAAAGTCGCTCGGCCGCAGCAGCAGAGCGGCGCTCCGTGCTATTGGCGGTGTCCTGTGGTAATCCCCGAACGCCTGCTCTGGCGAGCAGCAAAGGGCGCGCCTCGCTCACTGCCTCCGAACGCCAGGCCGCCCATCTGGCGGCGGCCGGGCGAACGAACAGGGAAATCGCCGAAGAGTTGGTGATCTCGGTCAGAACTGTCGAGAGTCGGCTGCAACACGTCTATGGCAAGCTCGGGATCTACCGCCGTCACGAACTGGCTGGAGCGCTGACGGAAATCTAGGTCGAGTGCCTGAGACGGGCGCCCGTAGCCGGCTGATAGTCGTTGTCGACAGACGAATTCGGCTCCTTCTGACCATCCAGAAGAAGCCGAACTCGTCTGCCCGTCACCGGGTCGGCGGACCCTGTAGTCGTCGCCGACCACTCAACTCACGCGCCGCTACGCTTCTTTCGGAACCACGCGGACGCACCCACCGCCAGAATGAGGGCGCATCCGTAGCACACCGAGTTCACCCATGAGGCTGCACCGGTCAGCGTCAATCCACTGACGGTGACGGCGACCAGGATTAATCCGAGTACAGTGCCCACGACGTTGAACTGACCCGGTGTCCACGTCGAAGCGCCCAGGTATACCGCCGCCAAGGCCGGCAGCAGAATGGCGATACCGTTCGAACCCGGACTTGCACTTCCCTGCTGCGCCAGCAGGAGGACGCCGGCGAGTCCTGACATGCCGCCGGACACTACGTAACTGGTGACAACCATCCGATCGACTCGGATGCCGACCAACTCCGCCGCGGGTCCCGAGGATCCGATCGAGACGAGCCTGCGTCCGAAAGGCGTCTGTGTCACGACATAACCGACGACGACCGCGATCAGCGCTGCGACAATGGCGAGCGACGGCACCCCGAGCACGGTACCGGTGCCGAAACGGACGAGACCGCGCGAAATGCCGGACGAGATACTCGTGTTGTCGCTGTACCAGCTGACCAGACCATCGATGATCGTTGCCGAGCCCAAGGTGGCGATGAGGCCATTGAGCCCGAACTTGGTGACCAGCAGACCGTTGGCGAGACCGATGACGATACCGAGCCCGAAGACGAAAACACACGCTACGGCCAGGGGTAAGCCGTCCCGTGCCATCAGACCTGCGGCCACCATCGATGCCAGACCCGCCACGGATTCGACGGACAGATCGAAGTTTCCGGACAGAAGCGGCACCATCAATGCGAGAGCCAGTACGATGATGACCGACTGCGAAGATATGATTGTGCGCCAGTTCGCCGCGGTGGCAAACGTTTCCGGCTGAGCGAGGGAGAATCCGATGACGATCGCGACAAGTAGCGCGATCAAACCGAAGCGCTCACCGAGATCGAGGAGTCGTGAGCTGTTCGGCGATCGAGGGATTGGAGAAACAGGTCGATCGATGCCCGCGGGAGTTGTTTCCTGCTCAGGTGATGATGTCGATGTACTCATCAAGCTCGTTCCTTATCTGTGCCGTACGTGAGTGAAGTGTCGGTGGACAGCCCGTACGCGAGTTCGGTGCATCTCTGTGTCGACAACTCCTCGGCCCGTGCCTCGCCCTGCACGGTTCCGTTCCAGAGACCGATCACCCGATCGCACAACTCCGACAACTCCTGGGGATCCGAACTCACCACCAACACTGAAGTGCCATTGCGGGCGGCCTCTCGAATTCGGTCGTGGATGGCGTTGCGCGCACCGATGTCCACTCCCTGTGTCGGTTCGTCGAGGAGCAACAACAAGGGGTGAAGCGCGAGCCAACGCGCGAGAACCACTTTCTGCTGGTTGCCTCCCGACATGCTGGAAAAGACGGCCTCGGCCGACGACGTCACGACGTCGTACAGCTCGATGGCCATCTGCGCGTCGTCCCGCTCAGCGGATCGCCGAATCCGTAGCCCGCGCCAATAGTTCTCGATAGCCGGAGCGCTCAGGTTCTCCCGGACGGTCAGATCGTTGAAACCTGCTTGGCCCGCACGGTCTTCCGGAAGGTACGCGACGCCTCGCCGAATTGCCTGCACGGGGTGGTCGGCGGTGAGCGGTTTACCGTCGAGAGATGCGGTCCCGCCGGTCGCGGGGTGGACACCGAAAAGGCTTTTCAGAAGCGTCGACCTACCAGATCCGAGGAGGCCGGAAATACCGACGATCTCTCCTGCACGCACCGACATCGTGACGTCTCGAAGAGGACCGACGGCGTAGTTCTCGAGCCTGAGTCTCTCCTGCCCCTGCACGGACTCGACTCGTCGTGCCGGCGTCGCGGAAGGCGCGTGACCGCTGATCTTCTCGATCAACGACCGTGTGTTCAAACCTCGGGCAGTCCTCGTCTCGAGGTGTCGCCCATCGCGTAGGAAGGTCATCTCGTCGGCGACCTCGAGAAGTTCTCCCAGTCGGTGTGACACGAAGACCACCGTGTGTCCACGCTCGGTGTACCGCCGCATGGCATCGAGCACGGCTGTAGCTTCGTGCGCGGGCAGCGATGCGGTCGGTTCGTCGAGGATCAACGCACCACGATCCGCTTCTGCCTCGTTCTGCAATGCCCGGGCAACCGAAACCATTGTCTGGGTGGCCGGTGAGAGATCACCCATCCGTGTCGTTGCGGCGACGTTCAGTTCGAACCGATCCAGCACACGCTGAACGTGTAGGCGCAGTGCGCGCCACCGAATCGGACTCAGTGCCCGGCCGCCGAACGAGGAACCGATGGCGAAGTTTTCAGCGACGGTCAACTCGGCGAACGTGGCCGAGGCCTGGTGAACGAAATGCAGACCGTGTCGATGTGCCCACGACGGTGATGTTTTGGCCGCATCGTGCGAGCGTCCGTCGATCTCGATCATGCCCGAGTCGGCGTGATGGACGCCGGCCAGAATCTTGATCAGCGTGGATTTTCCGGAACCATTGCCTCCGCACAATGCATGTATGGACCCGCGCGTAATGTCGAAGCTGACGTCTCTCAGTGCATGGGTACCGCCGAATGTCTTGGTCAGAGAACGTACCCGAATCCCCACTTCAGGTGCGACCGGACCGGGCTCTTCGCCTGGCTGCGGATGCAGACTGCCGTGCTGTGCCATTTCGTACCTTCCGCAAAGTCAAATGTCCGTCGCAGTGGGTGGACTTCCCCCAACGGAAGTCCACCCACGTGCGTTCAGCCGTTCCAGGACCGAGTGAAGCTCGCCTTGTAGTCCACCGATGGAGTCCAGCCCTTGCCGGCGGGGGGAAGGCCGTGCTCGGCGTCGATGATCTGGAAACTCACTCCTTGATTCGGAATCTCGGGCTGTCCGGCGAGCACACGGTTCATGGCATCCGCTCCGCTCCATCCGAGCCAGTTCGCCGGGATGGCGACTGCGGACGTGACGACGCCTTCGCGAATCAGGTCGAACGTCGACGGGTAGCCCTCGCCCCCCACCACGGTCAGGTTGGAACGGTTGGCGGCGGTGATGGCCTGCGCTGAAAGTGCGAGTGTGGTGTCGTCCGGTACCTCGAGGACATTCGCTTCGGGATGCTGCTGCAGGACGGTAGCGACCTTCTGCGCGGTGGTCGCAGGGCTACCGAGATCTTGCGCGGTGATTTCGACCGTGGCGACGACCTCACACGTGCTGCACTTCGCGATCTCGGCGTTGTAACCCTCGACTTCGTACTGCGTGACCAGGAATTCGGGATGCGTCAGCTGAATGATCTTCGCCTCGCCGCTCGTGGCGGCGGCAGCGTATTGAGCCTTCAATTTGCCCCACAGCGCACCGAACTCGCCCGGAGTCCCATTGTTGTTGATCAGGGCACTGTACAGCGCCTCGCCGCCATTGACCTTGGGATCGTCGCAGTCGTAGGCATAGACGCCGACGGTGGGAATCTTCGCGTTCTTGGCGTCTTGGAGCGCGGCGGTAGCGTACGCGCAGTCGATGGCGACTCCGATGATCCCGTCGGCCTTGGCTGCGACGGCCTGACGAATCGCGGAGTTGTAGCCGGCCGGGGTGGCCTGCCCGTCGACGACCGTGACGTTCCAATCCAACGCCTTCGCGGCCTCCTCGATCCCCGCGGCCGGTTCGGAGCAGCCGGGTAATGCCTGTGAACAGGACACCACCCAGATGTTCTTGCCCTTCTGCGCGGCCGGGCCGTCGGCTGTGGGCTCGGTGTACAGCCCCTCGTACGCTTGCTGAACAGCCTTGGAGGCTTCAGCGGAGTAGCCGGAACCCGCCGCGTTTCCCTCGACCGCTGCTGCGGCGTTGGCGTTCTCGCTCTCCGACGAACATCCGGCAGCCAACAGTGACAGTGCAACGACTGCTACTGCGGCAGCACGGAGTTTCTCTTGCTTCAACATCTCTCTCCTTCGCGACACGTTTGTGTCGACTTCTAAGCGCGCCGGAACGGACCTGAGCCTCGTCGGCACGTGGTGTAGAGATTGAACTGAGGATCTTGAAAAGATTTGCGTGACAGCAGTCGAGCTCGTGGTCAGGTGTGATCCTGAAACCGTCTAGTGGAAAACGAAATTCGAGTCGCTGTCGTGTCCCAGCTCCGGTTGCCGGCCGGAGAGAGAATCACTGTGCGACAGCTTCGTTTTCAACTGGCCGGTGCTTCCGCGCCTCGAAGACTGACGACGCAGAGCGCTGGATTTGCGCGGCACAATGTGACCACGGACACCATTGGTCGAGCAGGAGTAGTCACTACTGTCTTTCGCCCGAAGCAACCACCATTCCGGCGGCAAGAACCAATCGGCAACGCGTTTGGTCGATCAGGCGTCGTGGGACAGCGGACGGGCTGATGTGCGCATTTCGTTCACAGGGGACATCGCCGATGCGATCTGTGTTCGCGAGGTGAGCCCGAGCTTGGCGATGATGTGTTTGACGTGTCCGTGAACGGTGTGAGGACTGATCGTCAGCAGCTCGCCGATCTCTTTGTCGGTCCGACCGGTGGCGACCAGTTCCGCGACTTGACGCTCGCGCCTGGTCATCGTGGTCGTGGGGTCGACGTCGGTTTCGCCGAGTGCGTAAGCGATCGACGCATGGAACCCGAGCTTGGCGCCCTTGTCGTGGGCGGTCTCGAATGCGTGACGGCCGAGCGCGGCACGTGTGTGTCGCTCGCACGCTTCGTGGTGGACGAGCAGATTGGGGAAGAGGACGGTGGAGCTGCCTACAGTTCGTCCCAGTGCCTCTGCGGCGCCCATCATCACGGACGCCCGTGAACTGTCGCTCTCGCATACGATCCAGGCGAGTGCCTCCATGCTGGGCGCAGCCATCAGGGGGTCGTCGCGTAGCCGCGCCAGCCGAAGGCATTGCCGGAGATTCCGGACCGCGGTTTCTTCATTGCCCTGCTGCCAGTGGGCAACCCCCGTGCCCCAGAGTGCGTAGGACCGATACACGGATTCCCCCCGTGATTCGGTAATCGCGAGAGCCTTTTCGTGGGATATGAGTGCCTGCTCGGTATCTCCACGAAAAGCATGCGCCCAGCCGAGCTGGAGCAGTCCTTCGACTTTCGGGCGGAGTGCACCGATCGATTCGAAGAGTTCGAGCGCGACTTCCAGGCGCGAACGTGCGGTATCGAAGTCGCCACCGAAGAGTGCCGAGATACCCTCGGCGTGAGCGATCTCGGCGTGGATCGCAGGATCTGGCCTCGGTCCGGCAGTCACCCGCGCCTGCTCGATCAGTGATCGACCGGTGGCGAGGTCGCCCTGCAGTTCGGCGAGCACGCTGTCAGCGCAGAGCGCTGTGATTCGCGCGATGGTTTCCTGCCTCGAATCTCGTGCGAGCATGCGGTCGAGCCAGTACCGGCCCTCACTAAGTAGACCTCGGGAGAGCCAGAACGGGAACAGTGCGGTGGTGGCACGCAGCGCGGCATCGTCCGGGGGTTCCAGCGCCGATTCGTTCTCGGTGGAGCTCAGAGCCTCACGAAGGTTGGGTTGTTCACGTTCGAGGCGGCTGATCCAGTCCAGTTGACGGTCGCTGATCCAACCTGCCTCCGCAGCGAGCGCCAACTGCTGATACCAGTCTCGGTGCTTGCGGCGTAGCTCTGTGTAGCTTTCGGACTGGTCCAACTTTTGCCGCCCGTACTCGCGGACGGTCTCGAGCAGCCGGAAGCGGACGACGGTGTCGGTCTCTTCGCGGAGAAGAATCGACTTGTCCACAAGGGAGGACAACGAGTCGAGTAATTCATCTGGTTGCAGATCTCCGTCGCAGATTCCTTCGACCGCGTCGAGTTCGAACCCGCCGGCGAACACCGACAATCTTTCCCAGAGGCGCTGTTCGACCGCGCTGCACAGTTCGTAACTCCAGTCGATACTCCATCGAAGCGTCTGCTGACGGCTCGGCGCAGCCCGGCTGCCGCGGGTCAGCAGTGTGAAGCGGTTGGTCAGTCGCTCGAGGATTTGCTCAGGCGACATCACGCGAATTCGGGCAGCCGCGAGTTCGATGGCCAGAGGCAGCCCGTCCAAGCGAGAGCAGATCTGTGCGACCGCAGACTCGTTCTGCGCGGTGAGCTGGAAGCCTGGCTGGGCAGAGCCTGCGCGTTCGGCGAACAAGGCAACAGCATCGTTGCCGCCCGGCCCGGCGACCTGTCGACCTGGGACAGGTACGGCCAGCGGTGCCACTCGCAAGGTCGCCTCCCCGCCGATGGACAGGGCCTCGCGGCTTGTCGTGAGAATCCGCAACCTCGGGCTTCTACGGAGCAGCGACTCTGCCAACTCTGCCACCGCGGATACCAGGTGCTCGCAGTTGTCCAATACCAACAGTAGGCTCCGGGAGGCGACGAAGTCCGTGAGGACCTCGCGCAGGGGCCGAGCCGGCTGCTCGCGCACGCCCAGCGTGCTGGACACCAGCTGTACGAGCAAGGAGTCATCGTTGATCTCATCCAGCTCGACGAGCCACACGCCGTCCTGAAAGTTGTCTCGTAGATCGGCAGCGACCCTCAGCGCGAGTCGCGTCTTCCCGACGCCCCCCCATCCCTGTCAACGTGACCAGCCGGGAAAGTTCCAGCAAATGCTGCGTCTCCGTCAGCTCCGCGCGGCGGCCGACGAAACTGGTGAGTTCGAGCGCGAGGTTTCCGACCGGGACGTCGGACGACCCGTGCCGGGGTGTGCGGTGATCTCCGGCAGGAGGCTCTGTCGAAGGCAAACCGAGAGGCACGGAGAATCGTCCCTGGAGGTGGTCGTCCTCCGTGCCGGCGTGCAGTGCCATCTCGTCGACTCCGAAGCCGTGGTCGAGCTGCAGCCCCCGAATTTTCTCCCCGAGTGCGGCAGCCGTCGGGCGGTCATCGGGATTGCGTGACATCGCCATTTCGATGAGCGCGCACACATCCTCGTCGATGCCGGTTTCACGCAGATCCGGCACGGGTTGTGTGGTGATCCGCAGAAACTGGGCGACCACCTGTTCGCCTTTGCGCCTTTCGAACGCCGCGTGACCGGTCAATGCGCAGAACAGGGTGGCGCCGAGCCCGTAGACGTCCGACGCGGGCCCAGGAGGGTCTCCGCCGAGGACCTCGGGCGCGGTGAAAGCGGGGGAGCCGGTTACCGTGCCGGTTGCGGTCTCGAAACCTCCGGCGACGTGCGCGATGCCGAAATCGGTGAGGGCCGGTTCGCCGTAGTCGCTGAGCAAGATATTCGCGGGCTTGACGTCACGGTGAATGATGCCGAAACGATATGCACTCTCGATGGCGCCGGCCAGCCTCACCCCGAGACGGAGTACCTGCTCGGTCGAGAGGGGTCCGTGGAGTCGAATCCACGCATCGAGAGAATCCCGTGGGTGATACTGCATCACAAGGTAGGGACGCCCAGTCGTGGTAGCTCCGACTTGCAGCACATTGACGATGTTGGGGTGACCGGTCAGGCGTCCCATAGCCTGTTGTTCCCGGAAGAAACGTTCCTTGTTCTCCTCGTCCAGATCGGCGGTGAGGACCTTCACCGCCACCGTACGGTCGAGGGCAGCTTCCCTGCAGCGGTAGACCACGCCGAAGCCACCGCGACCGATCTCGGTGGCGTCGTCGAATCCGGCCGTGCGCAATTCTGTGATGAGGTCGAGATCCGCGCCGCCAGGTACATCACGCTGTGTCTGGAGCGGGTCATTCTCAGTCATGGGTCCTTGCAGACATCGGCCGCGTGGGTGGGCCTTCTTCTTCGATCTCACCCAGCGTAGCTCACCGTGTTCATCCCGCCGCAGGATTCGATCATCGTACGTGTTGACGCCGTTCTCGAGGTGCGGTGAGTCGGCACACCCTCCGAAGCAATTCGGCTCTGTGCGAGACGGTCCGGGCGCTCGGGACCGGGGTGTGTGACGTCTCCATGTCAAGTTGGCACTTGCACGTGATGCGGAACACGCTTAATCTGTTTTTACCAACCGGTTGTTAGAAACGAGGGAGTGTTGTGGATATCTCTTCGGCCGATATCAAGCTGATCTTGACGGCCCTGCAGAATGCCGGGTTCGATCAGGCGGAGGTCGTGGTGGGCGATGTCCACATCGCTGTGGCACGACGTGGTGCTGCACTCGCGGCGCCGACCGCAGCGCCCGTATCGGACGCCGAGCCGGCACCCGCCGTGCCCGCGGCAGTCGCGCCGGAGCGCCCGGTGCCGGTTCCCGATGCTGCGCCTACCGGTGTGGTCCCCCCGGTGGACGGTTCGGAACATGTCGTCACCTCCCCGAGCGTCGGAGTGTTCCGGCACGCGTCCCAGTCGGATTCCCCTTCGATCGAGGTCGGCCGGCGGGTGGTGGCCGGCGACGTGCTCGGCAGCGTCGCGGTGCTGACGCTGACGATGCCCGTCGAAGCGCAGGCCGACGGCGTGGTGGCCGCTGTCGCCGATGACGGCGACACGGTCGAGTACGGAACCCCGCTGATCACGATCGCGTCGTAGCAGGCAGCGCACCACCGCCAACGAAGAAGGGCAAGGAAACCACGTGAACATCGAATTCGTCGAGCAGAGCCTTCGAGATGGGCAGCAGAGCCTCTGGGGGATGCGGTTGCGTGCCTACGAGGCCGCCGGCGCACTGCCGTACCTGAAGGATGCCGGCTACCGCACCATCGACCTCACGGGCGCGGGCATGTTCACCGTCCTGCTCCGTGAATACGGCGACGACCCCTGGGCGACCCTGGACTTCCTCGTGGCAGGGCTGAAAGGCAACGAAATCCGCTCGGGACTCCGTACCCTGAGCTGCGTCGGCTTCGCGCCGACGCCGCAGGCAATCATGGACCTGTGGATCCAGACGCTGATCAAGCACGGATCCACCAGCTTCTGGCTCTACGACTGCCTGTACGACATGGACCTGATGAAGCACATGGTCGACGTTGTGCGTGACGCCGGCGGGCAACCCGTCCCGGCGATCATGTACGGGCTGACCGACGTACACGACGACGCCTACTTCGCCGAGCGCGCGCGCCAGATGGCGTCGTGGGAGGGTGTCGAGTCCATCTACGTCGAGGACGCTGCCGGAATCCTGAAGCCCGAACGTGCGCGTACGCTCCTCCCGGCCATTCGGCAGGCGACCGGTGACATGCCCCTCGAGTTGCACTGCCACAACACCACGAACATGGCCCAGCACAACTACATCGTCGGCATCGAGAGCGGTTTCACGCGGATGCACACTGCTTCGCGCCCGATGGCCAACGGGCCGTCGCTGCCGTCCACCGAAGCGATGGCCACGATCGTCGAGCATCTCGGCCGCAAGCACTCCCTCGACACCTCGACATTCGGGCCGGTCGCCGAGCACTTCGAGCAGGTCGCACGAGAGGCCGGCCGCGCCACCGGTGTGCCCGCCGAGTACGACCCCAGGATGTACGAGCACCAACTGCCCGGGGGCATGACCGGCACGCTGATCAACCAGCTCGAGCGACACGGCATGGGCCACCGCTTCCCGGAGGTTCTGGAGGCGATTCCCCAGGTGCGGGTCCAACTGGGTTCCCCCATCATGGCCACGCCCTTCTCCCAGTTCGTCGGTGTCCAGGCGGTGCTCAACATCGTCACCGGCAAGCCCTATTCCATGGTGTCCGACGAGGTCATTCATTACGTCCTGGGGCACTACGGTCCGGTGCCCTCCCCGATCGATCCCGAGGTGCTGGACAAGATCATGTCCAACCCGCGGACCAAGCAGTTGCAGTCGTGGGAGCGCCCCGACCCGTCGTTGAAGGAGATCCGCGCCCGTTTCGCGCCGGACATCTCCGATGAGGAACTGCTGATCCGATTCATGATGTCCGACGAAGAAGTGGACGCCATGCTCGCGAAGGGCCCGCTGCGGGTCGATCGTCGGCGTAGCAGCAACAACATCGTCGAGTCCCTGGTCGATCTCATCGAGACTCCGGCTGCGAGCACTTCGTTCGCCGTCTCGACTCCGAATTTCAGCGTGCGTGCCGCCGGGAAGACGACATGACTTCGGCTGCAAGGGATTCGATTCACACGACACCCACGTCCGAACGTGCAGATCAGATGGTTGGAAACATGACGACAAGTACACTCGACCCCGTCCGTGACATCGACCGGTTCGCGTCGGCGGCCGAGGAATTTCTGAGTACCGCGGTGCCCGCCCGGTGGAAGGAGAGCCGGGGCACGCTGACGAGTCACGAGATGGACGAATTCCGCCGGCAGTGGGACTTCACCCTGTGGGAGGGCGGTTACTCCGGACTGTCCATCCCGTCGGAGTACGGCGGCCGGGGCCTCGGGCTGGCCGAGGAGATCGTCTTCCACGTTCTCGCGGGCAAGGCGCAGGCGCCGGACGGGCTCGCACGTGTCGGAAAGTCCCTGGTCACGCCGATGCTCATTGCGCTCGGCACCGAACAGCAGCGGGCTCGGTACATACCGTCGATCATGAACGGGCAGGAGGTGTGGTGCCAGGGCTTCTCCGAGCCGCAGGCCGGTTCGGATCTCGCGAACATCCAGGCCAGGGCCCGTCGGGTCGACGGCGGTTACCTCCTCAACGGCAGCAAGACGTGGACCTCGTTCGCCCAGCATGCACGCCGCTGCTTCGTTCTCGCTCAGACGCAGCCTGACGCCGGTCGCTACCGCAACCTGTCCATGTTCCTCGTCGACATGGAACAGCCCGGCGTCTCGATCAGCGACATCAGGCAGATTTCCGGGGCGGTGCACTTCGCCGAGACCCGGTTCGAGAACGTCTTCGTTCCCGATTCCGACCGGGTCGGCGACGACGGGGAGGGCTGGAAGGTCGCGATGCGCGTGCTCGGTGACGAGCGTGGCGGCATCGAGACCGCCGCGCGCTACGTCGAAATCCGATCCGACGTCAACGCGCTCCTCGACGTGTTGGGCGACGATCCCGAATACGCCTCCAGGCTCAGGGATCTGGACATCCGCACGGAATTGGTCCACTGGCAGTTGATGAAGGTCGCCGATCTGGAATCTGCCGGCGACGAGCGTGCTCTGGCACGGGCGGGCGCCGTGCTCAAGCTGATGTGGAGCGAGCTGTGGCAGGACGTGACCCGGCTCGGTGTCGCGCATGCGCCGGTGGTTCAGCAGAAGCATTGGTCCTACCAGTACCTGGAATCGCGCGCCGTGACCATCTACGGCGGATCCAGTGAGATCCAACGAAACATCCTCGCGGAACGAGTGTTAGGACTTCCGAAGTGACCACCGTCGAACAGAAGAACCCCTCGTCCGGGTACGCGATGACGACCCTTCCGAACGAGTACGGACTGATGGGTGCCGAGGGAATCGGAGACCTCGTCAAACGAGCCACCTCTCACGCCCCCATCGCCACGTATGTGGAGGAACCCGAGCCGCCCATCTCGTGGTCGGCGATCGCCGATGCGGGATGGGACCTTGCGGGAATTGTCGAGGACGACACCTGTGCGAGCACACGGGATCTGGTCGCCATTGCGAAGGCCTGGGGGTATGGAAGCATCCCGCAGCCCCTGCTGCCCAGCCTGCTGGCCAAGCGATTGTCCGCCGCCGCGCGGGAGGTCGATGGGCCGGTCACCTTCGCGCTGCCGCTGGGGGACGGGGCGCTCGTCCCGTTCGGCGCAGTCGACGGCATCGTCGTGGCCACGGCACTGGGTGACATCGAGGGTGAAGTGACCGGGGCACCCGCCGGTGAGGTCGACGGCCTGGACCTGGTCGGGCGTGGTATTCACGCACCCACCGCCACGAGGTTCACCGCGGAGGCGGCCCGTGAGGTGGCCCTCGTTCTCGCGGCCGAAGTGCTCGGGGGAGCGGAACGCCTGCTCGCCGACTCACTCTCGTTCGTGAACGAACGCGAGCAGTTCGGCCGACCTGTGGGGTCCTTCCAGGCGGTCAAGCACAACCTGGCCACCGCGACTGTCGACGTGGAAGCTGCCGACACCGCGCTGATCTGGGGATCGCAGCAGGAGGCCAACGCGTTCCGTGGGGCGCTCTTCGCGGTAGACCGGTGCATCGATGCGGCGGAGATCGCGGTACACGTCCACGGCGGTCTCGGATTCACATGGGAAGTCGGACTGCACTTTCCGCTCCGTAAGATGCTGAGTGTCCGCCGGATCATCGACCGTCTGGAGCGCAACCACTCCTGAGACTGCACCACGCGTCGCCGCCGGGAATTGCCCGGCGGCGACTTCGGCATGCACGCAGTCCGGCAACGACGGACAGCACGACGTCCGGACGGTCGACCGTCCGGACGTCGTGCTGTGTGGCTGTGCCGTGTGCTGCCCCGCCTACTCGTCGACGACTGCGCCCGCGCAGTTCACGAGTCCGCCGTCGACGACGAACTCCGCGCCGGTCGAGTACGACGACTCGTCCGAGGCCAAGTAGACGATCAGGTTCGCGACCTCGTCGGCCTCGCCGATCCGCCGGATCGGGGCGGCGAGCGAGGACAGATCCATTCCCTCGGTCAAGGGCGTCTTGACCGTGCCCGGGTGCACCGAGTTGGCACGCACGTTCTTTCCACCGAGTTCGGCGGCAACAGACTTGGTCAGACCACGCAACGCGAACTTGGACGCCGCGTAACCGTGCTGGCCCGCGCTACCGGTGAGACCTGCTGTGGACGAGATGTTGATGATCGAGGCCGGGGCCGACCGGACGAGTTCGTCGCGGGCCGCCTTGATACCGATGAACGACCCGGTGAGGTTGACGTTGAGGATGGTGTTCCACTGTTCCACCGAGTAGTTCTCGAGGAACCCGAAGTTGACGATGCCGGCGTTGTTGACCAGCACATTGAGTTTCCCGAACGTGCTGACCGCGGTCGCGACGGCATTCGCCCAGTCGTCCTCGCTGGTGACGTCGAGGTGGACGAAGGCTGCGTTCTCGCCGAGTTCGTCCGCGAGCAGCTTGCCGAGGTCGTCCAGGATGTCGCCGATGACGACCTGTCCGCCTTCGCGGACCACTGCACGAGCGTGGGCGGCTCCCATGCCCTGAGCTGCGCCGCTGACAAGAGCGACTTTGCCTTCGAGTCTGCCGGTCATAGAAATCTTGCTCCTTGGTTCGAGGAAATGCGATGACGGCTGCCACGCCCGGCCTTCCGGGAGACGTGTGGCATGCACCACACAACTTCGGTCACTACGGCAAAGACCGCAAGGGTAGAGCCGGTGGGGAAAGTCGGGTAGTCACTACTCTGCATTTGTGCGGTGATGCCCATCACAGTGGAGTGAAGGCAGCGGTGGGGGACACCCGCCACGCCTGCTGACAACAGCGCCGCGACGTCCGCCGGCTCGGCGACATCGTGACCCGTCCAATAGGCAGGAGACATTGCACCGATGACTGCGACAGTCGCTTCGACGAGTCTGTTCACGAACGCCGACCACTACCACACGCCGTTGGGTCCGGACGGCACCCCGCACGCCTTCTTCGAGGCGTTGCGCGATGAAGCCGAGAGCACCCCCATCGCCTGGAGCGAGGCCTACGGCGGGCACTGGGTGGTTGCCGGATACAAGGAAGCCCAGGCCGTCATTCAGAACACCAAGGCCTTCTCCAACAAGGGCGTCACGTTTCCGCGCTACGAAACCGGTGAATTCGAGCTGATGCTGGCGGGACAGGACGACCCCGTCCACAAGAAGTACCGCAAGCTCGTGGCGAAGCCGTTCTCCCCGGAGGCGACCGACCTCTTCACCGAGCAGTTGCGTCAGACCACCAACGACCTGATCGATGAGCGCATCGAAAGCGGTGAAGGCGACGCAGCCACCTGGCTTGCCGACGAGATCCCTGCGCGGTTGACGGCCATTCTCCTCGGCCTTCCGCCCGAGGACGGCGACACCTACCGCCGGTGGGTCTGGGCCATCACGCACGTGGAAAACCCGGAGGAAGGCGCCGCGATCTTCGGCGAGCTGGTGCAGCATGCCCGCGATCTGATCGCCGAGCGCCGCGAGAACCCGGGTAACGACATCATGTCGCGTGTCATCATGTCCAAGGTTGACGGTGAAAGCCTCTCCGAAGACGACCTGATCGGCTTCTTCACAATCCTGCTCCTCGGCGGCATCGACAACACCGCACGCTTCCTGAGCTCGGTCTTCTGGCGCCTGGCGTGGGACATCGAGCTGCGTCGCCGTCTCATTGCCCATCCCGAACAGATCCCGGGCGCAGTCGACGAGCTTCTGCGCTTCTACGCTCCCGCGATGGTCGGCCGCCTCGTCACCGAAGAGGTCACCGTCGGCGACGTCACGATGAAGCCGGGCCAGACGGCCATGCTCTGGTTCGCCGTCGCCAACCGAGATCGTTCGATGTTCGACTCCCCCGACAACATCGTGATCGAGCGTGAGCCGAATCGGCACCTGTCGCTGGGGCATGGAATCCACCGTTGCCTGGGCGCGCACCTGATCCGCGTCGAGGCGCGGGTGGCGATCGGAGAATTCCTGAAGCGTATCCCGGAGTTCTCGCTCGACCCGAACAAGGAATGCGAGTGGCTGATGGGCCAGGTCGCCGGCATGCTGCACGTGCCGATCGTCTTTCCCGAAGGTAAGCGACTGGCATGAGTGAACTCCGATCCCGGGCGATCGGCGAGCTCGAACCGTCCATCGCCATTGTGGGCAGCGGCCCGGCCGGCTGTTACACCGCGCAGATGCTGCGCAAGCGATGGGCGGCGGCGCAGATCGTCGTCTTCGAACGACTCCCGGTCCCCTACGGACTGTTGCGGTACGGCGTCTCTCCGGACCACCAGGGAACCAAGGCGGTCGCTCGGCAATTCGACCGACTGTTCACCGACGGCGGCGTGCAATTCGTCGGCAACGTCGAAGTGGGGAAGCATCTTTCGATCGAGCAGCTCCAGGATGCGTTCGACGTCGTGGTCGTCGCGGCTGGGCTCGGTGCGGATCGTCCCCTTCCCGGCGTCGACGGCGACGGCGTCTACGGGGCCGGGCAGATCATGAGATGGTTCAACTCGCACCCGGACGAGCTCTTCTTCGCACCACATTTCGGAGAGACGACGACGATCGTCGGCAACGGCAACGTGGCGGTGGATGTTCTCCGGCTCCTGGCCAAACACCGTGATTCGTTCGCCGGCAGCGATCTGGATCCGCGGCGGGTCGAGAAACAGCCCTCCCGCATCCACGTGGTCGGACGGTCGGCGGCGTCCGCCGCCAAGTTCGACAGCGTGATGATCCGTGAGCTCGCGGACATCGACGACGCCGTCTTCGATGTCGACGCGGTCGACGAGTTCGGGCACGAAGACAAGAAGGTTCGGGCAAAGATCGAGGCACTACTCGATTTGACCGGGCGGACTGCGCCACCGTCGCCACGAGTCCACGTGAGCTTCCACTTCGGGTGGACGCCGGAATCCATCGAGTCCACCCCGGCCGGCCGCCTGCTGCGGCTCGTGGACACCGAGTCGCAGCAGACGGAAAGAGTAATCGAGACCGACAGCATCGTGACCGCCGTCGGGTTCGGGCACGGACTGCGCCACGAGGTCGACAGAACTCGTCTCGAGTCCGATGTGTCCGACCTCGACAGCGGCCTGCTGGACTCCGGCTTGTACTGCTCCGGATGGTTCCGCCGCGGACCGACCGGCGGTATCCCGGCCAATCGCCTGGACGCGAAGATGGTGTGTGCCCGGATCGTCGAGGACGTGGAGAGGGGCACGATCATCCCGGCCAAGAAAGGTCTTTCTGCGCTCGGGGCCGACCTGCACCCCGATACCGTCGATTTCGACGGGTGGCGGCGGATCGACGCGGTCGAAGCGTCGCGCACAGAACACGGCCGATGCCGCACGAAAGTGTCCGACTTCGTCACGATGCTCGACCTCGCCAGAACTTTCGCGGACGAACGTATGACGCCGACACACGCTGAAAACCCGACAGCCGACGCCGTCGGACACAAGGAGGAGAAATGAACGCACTGATCCTGTACGGGACCGAGACGGGAAACGCCGAGGCATGCGCGACGGCGATCTCCCAGGTACTCGAGGGAACCGTCGACTCCGAGGTTCACGACCTCGCGGACACGACGCCGGATGCACTGACTGGAGGAGCGGACCTCGTCGTCCTCGTGACCGCGACCCACGGTGAAGGTGACTTCGCCGGCGGTGGGGCGGACTTCTTCGAGGCGCTGACCGAATCGAAGCCGGACCTTACCGGTGTTCGCTTCGCCGTATTCGGTCTCGGCGACAGTTACTACACCACCTTCAACCAGGCGGGTGAGACCGCAGCCACGCTCCTGACCACGCTGGGTGCGGAGCAGGTCGGTGAGACCGCCCGGCACGATGCGTCCAGTGGTGACGACCCGGAGGAGATTGCGGAGGAGTGGGTACGAGAGGTCCTCGCGGCGTTGCCGGCACCCGTGGCGTCGTAACCGGAACCGACAGTAGGCTGTGTCCACCCGAAGGGTGGGTTTAATGACAACGACGTCGAAGAGTGCACCCCGTTCCATCACCGACCCGTGGCCGTTGATCGGTCGGACGGCGGAGGTCGAGGACGTGTGCGCTCGTATTCGAGCGAAGCGCAGTGTGCTGCTTGCGGGTCCGGCCGGCGTGGGCAAGAGCCGTCTTGCCGGTGAGGTACTCGACGTGCTGGTCCGGGAGGGTGTGCAGACGGTGCGCATCAGCGCCACGACTGCGAGTTCGGGCATCCCCTTGGGGGTGTTCGCGCCGATCCTGCCCACCTCGGCGTGGGCGGGAAAGAGTGGCGCGGTCAACGACCGGGCCGACCTGCTCAGCCGGTGTGCCAACACGCTGGTCGAGCAGTACCTGCCGGCGCGGCTCGTGTTGCTCGTCGACGACATCCACTTGGTGGACGACATGTCCGCGACGTTGCTCTACCAGCTGGCAGATACCGACCGGGTGACCATCCTGGCCACCTACCGCACCAAGGAAACCTCCCCCGAACACGTGGTGGGCCTCTGGAAGAACGAACTCGTGGACCGCCTCGACGTCGAGGGACTGGAAACCGGCCACATCCAGGAGATGATCAGACGCGCACTCGGCGGCCCGGTGGACGACGCCACCATGGCGTACCTCACGGGCAAGGTGCAGGGCAACATGCTGTTCTTGCGCGAGCTGGTGATCAGCCTGTACGAACGCGGCACCTTGCGCGAGGACAACGGCATCTGGCGGCTGCAGGGGGAGTTCGAGGCAACGGATCGGCTGGTGGAGCTGGTGACCAGCCGCATCGGTGTCCTCACCCCGGACGAGCACACTTTGCTGGCATATCTGGCGTTCGGGGAACCGCTCGCCCTGCCCGAGATCGAACGGCTGAGCACCATGGAGTGCGCACATCAGCTCGAGCAGAAGGGTCTGGTGGTCACAGAGGTGGGCGGCACCGACCTCCAGTTGCGCACGGCGCACCCGCTCTATAGCGAGGTGCTCCGCGGCAGCCTGCCGCTACTGCGGTCGCGGGAGCTGGTGCGTCGGCTGGCGGACACCCTCGAGCACGGCGGCCCGCAGACCGACCAGCGACTCATGCGAATCGCGGAATGGCGTCTGCTCGGTGGTGGCGGGGACCCGCGGACGATGCTGGCGGCGGCGCAGATCGCGCGGTGGCACTACGACTTCGGGCTCGCCGAACGCATGGTGTCGGCGGTGTTGAGCGTGGAAGCGAACTTCGACGCCCGGATACTCCGTGCCCAACTCGCGGGACTCCGCGGCAACACGCGGGAATCGGCGCGCCTGCTGTCGGCGCTCGCCGACGCCGCGGGCACTGTGGACGAGGTGTTCCGCGTCGCGGTCGCCAGGTTGGACCACCGTGCGATCTACGCAGGCACCGTAGAGGAGGGGCTCGACGTTGCGTACGAGGCCGAGCGTTCTCTGGCCGGTACCCCGTACGTCAACGACATCGCCGCACGCCGTGCGGCGCTGATCCTCGGCAAGGAAGGCCCCGCCGGCGCAGTTGCTCTCACCGAGAGCCTGTTACCGGAAGCGACCGGGTCCGCCCTGGTGTGGGCATGTATGCCCGGGGCGTACAGCCTCGCACGCACCGGACGCATCGCCGACGCACTCGACGCCGCTGCCCTCGGCCATCGTGTCCAGCTCGAGCTGGACGAGCCGATGGACTGGTACCCGTGCATGCATCGCTTCTACGAGGCGGAAGCACATGCCCACTCCGGGCGGTTCGACAGAGCCGAGGAGATCGGGCGAATCGAATACCGGGCGGCCGTGGACCAACAGGCCATCGAAGCGCAGGCGCTGTTCTGCTGGCAACGCGCAAAAACGGTGGCCGACTGCGGTAACCCGCATCGTGCAATCCGGTTGCTGTTGACCGCGATCTCGATCTACCGGCAACTGGGACGTCCCCAGTTCGCCCAGTTCTGCGATTACTACCTGGCCATGGCGCAGGCCATGGCGGGGGCTCCGGAGGAGGGAAGGAAATACCTGACGGATCTGGACAGTTCCGGTCTGCCCTCGACCTGGTTCATGGGGGTCGATCCCATTCACTCGTCCGGCTGGGTGAACGCCTTGTCCGGTGACCTTCGTCGAGCGCACGCCGACTTCGAGCGGGCGGTCGCCGAGGGGTGCAGGATCGGTGATCTGGTCGGCGCGATCGCGGCGGCTCACAGCCTCGCTCGCACCGGCGCCCCGCGTCGTGCCCGGGAGTTGTGCACTTCGCTGTCACGGGCCATCGAGGGCGACCTCGTGTCGGCGCGGGTGGCACACATCCACGCTCTCGACGCCGTCGACCCGGAAGAACTGGGCGAGGTGAGCGAGCGCTTCGAACGGATGGGTGCAACACTGCTCGCCGCGGAAGCGGCGGCGGATGCTGCGCCCATCTGGCAGAATCGCGGCGATCGACGACGCGCCACCGCGTGCCGTCTGCGCGCCAACGTCCTGGCCGGAAAGTGTGAGAATCCGGTCACGCTGTCGCTGAGCAGTGCCGACTGGAGCTCGAAACTCACTGTGGCGGAGAAGGAAACCGCACTACTCGCGGCGTCCGGTCGATCCAACAAGGCCATCGCCACCCAACTGTCCATATCGGTCCGCACCGTCGAGAACCGGCTCCAGGGCGTCTACGTGAAGCTGGGCATTCACGGTCGGCACGAACTCCCGGGAGTGGTCTCGGAGTACACAGAGACCGACTGACTCCTGCCCGGGGATTTTTGCGGCTCCCGTGCGGGGTCGTGGCTTCATTGCGCGGTGGACCTCTATCGCGTTGCTCTCCAATCGTTTTCACACCGCGGCTGCCGACGACCAACCGATTCGAGAAATTTTCGCCGACCCCTTGTCTAACGACCGGTTGGTGGTATGGTGGCCATCACACACAGAGCGTGACCATTCGCTGAAAGGTAAACCCCGTGAAGTTTGCGATGTTCCAGACCCCGTTCATGCGCCCGGAGCGCACCCCTCGACAGGTCTTCGACTTTGCGGTCGACCAGGCCATCGAGTGCGACCGCCTCGGATTCACCGAGTACTGGATCGGTGAACACGCCACCATGTCGTGGGAGTCGATCACCAGCCCCGAACTCGTCATCGCGGCGTCGGCCCGCCAGACGCAGGACATCAAGCTGTGTCCCGGAGCGCACCTGCTGCCGTACCACAACCCGGCCACCCTGGCGACTCAGGTCGCCTGGATGACGCACGTGACCGAGGGTCGCTACATCCTCGGCATCGGTTCGGGCGGTTACCCCAGTGACGCGAAGCTTCGCGGCTACAAGGACATGTCGACCAACCACAAGCGCACCACCGAGGCGCTCGAGATCATGAACAAGGTCTGGGAGAGCAAGCCGTTCCAGTTCGACGGCGAGTTCTACAGCGCCGGCTACCCGGAGAACGACGAGCACCACGAATACCGGAGCACCGCTCCGTACGGCGGCAAGGTCGAGATCGGACTCGCCGGATTGTCCCCCAATTCGCCGTCCCTGTCGTTCGCGGGCCGCAACGGGTACAACGCGCTCTCGGTGTACGCCGGCGAAGCAGCCATCGCCAATCACTGGAACACCTACGAGAAGGCGGCCAACGAGGCCGGTATCACGGTCGACCGCGACAACTTCCGCGTCGTGCGTGACATCATCGTCGCCGACACCGACGCCGAGGCCCGCAAGCTGGCCGTCGAAGGTGGCATCGGCAAGGCGTGGATGGAATACCTCGTCCCCGTGTACAAGCAGTTCGGCCTGCTCCAGGCGATGCTCCCCGACATGGACATGGCCGACGTCACCATCGACGACATCGTCGAAAAGGTCTGGATCGTCGGTTCGCCCGACACGGTCGCCGAGAAGCTCAACTCCGTCTGCGAGGCGACCGGCGGCTGGGGCACCACGCTCGTCTACGGCCACGACTACCTCGACGATGTCAAGCCGTGGAACTACTCGCTCCAGCTGCTCACCGAAGAAGTCGCTCCCAAGCTGGGCTGACGGCACGACCACATCGAAGATCCGAAACGAGAGGAGGTCCACGATGACCACACAGACATCGAGTGCCCGAACGTCGCCGGCGGTTGCCGTCGTCGAGAAGTTCATCGAGGCCTACAACAGCGGCGACGTCGCCGCCATCCTCGAAGTCAGCGCCCCTGACCTCGAGGTCGAGCACCACAACCGCGGCGTCAAGCTCGACAGCGCCCAGGCGTTCGCCGATCTACTCGCATCCTTCGCCGGAGCGTTCCCGAACAAGCACTTCGAGAACCGTCGCGCACTGCACGTCGTGGACGACAACACCGTCCTCGTCGAGCAGTCGTGGGTGGCAACCGCGATCGCGGACGTGCCGGGCTGGGCCCAGACCGGTGAAACGGTGCGCCTCGATCTGTGCACCCGGTTCACGGTCGACAACGGAGTCATCACGGAGTACCACGACTATGGCTGACAGCCGTACGGAGATGCGCTTCGACGGTCAGGTCGTCGTCGTCACCGGGGCCGGTCGCGGCCTCGGTCGCGACCACGCGCTGCAATTCGCTGCTCGCGGAGCTAGCGTCGTGATCAACGACCTCGGTGTCGAATCGGGCGGAGACGGCACCGATGTCAGCGTTGCGCAGACGGTCGTCGACGAGATCGTCGCTGCCGGAGGAACGGCGGTCGCCGACACGCACAGTGTCGCGGACGCCGAAGGTGCCGCCGCCGTAATCGCCACGGCGACCGAGGCGTTCGGACGGGTGGACATCCTGGTCAACAACGCCGGCATCATCTCCTACGGATTGTTCGGAGATCTCACCGACGACCAGTGGCATCGGATGCAGTCGGTCACGGTCGACGGCGCCTACTTCGTGTCCCGAGCCGCATGGCCCGTGTTCCGTGCTCAGGGCAAGGGCGTCATCGTCAACACCACGTCGAATGCAGGATTCGCGGGGTGTCCGCAGCTGAGCCACTACGGTACCGCGAAGCTGGCGGTCGCAGGCCTGACCAAGAGCCTCGCGCTCGAGGGTGAAGAGCTCGGAATCCGCGTCAATGCCATTGCGCCGATGGCCATCACGCGGATGAACCGGGATGCGTTCTTCAGTGGTGCGGAGCAGGAGTCCGCGGACTGGCAGGAAGAACTCCGCAGCGGAAAGATCCCGATGGGGCCGTCCGAGGTGGTCTCGCCCACCGTGCTGTGGCTCGCACACGAGTCGACGACGGTGAACGGTGAGATCTTCAGTACCTCGTCGGGAAAGGTCGCGCGGGTCGCGTTCGTCGTGGGGGAGGGCTGGTTCGATCCGAACCACACGCCCGAAGATCTTCGCGACAACGTCGACACGATCCGCGAGCTCGGCGACTACATCGACCCGAAGTCGACCGGCGACGAACTGGCGGTCATCCCACCCCTGTTCGCAGCACAGGTTCACTGAAAATCCTCGACTGCACCCACGTCGGCCCGTCCTGCCCGCTCTGCGGTCCGGGCGGGCCGATTCTGGTTTCCGCGGTCACGGTTCGACACGAGAGAAATGAACGCAGAAATGACTGATCGGCAAGAACCACGTTATGACGAACTTCCCGAACTGGGAACGCTCGGCGTCCGGCACAGCTGGGGGGTGTTGCCGGCGGAGTTCGGAACGCTCGACCGGCTCGACGAGGAGTCCGTGACCCGCGGTGCGCGGTCGGTGTCGACAGGGCGGACGTTCGGCCTGTCCCTCCCGTTGTCGACGTTCGAGCCGCCATTGTTCGACCGCCCGAGCGTGAAGCACCAGGTCTTCGAGGCCGGGCGGAACACCTTCGAGGACAATATCGATTCGTTCAATCCGCAGTCGGCGTCGCAGTGGGACGGCCTGGGGCATGTCCGTGCCCGTGAGCACGGATACTTCAGCGGGATCACCGACGACGGTGAGGCATGGAGCGCGCTCAGCGTGCACCATTGGTCGCGCCGCGGGATCGTGGGCCGGGGTGTTCTGCTCGACGTTGCCGGTCATTTCGAGCGGACCGGTACCGAGTGGGATTCGTTCGCCGGCTCGACCCTGCAGGTGACGGATCTCGAAGCGGTTGCGCAGGCGCAGGGAGTGACGTTCGAGGCGGGCGACATCTTGTGTGTGCGCACCGGCTGGGCCGCGGAGTACCGCGCACGCAAGGCGGCGGGGCGAGACATGTCGACCGCCGGCGACCGATTCTCCGGGCTGTCCGCAGCCGAACCGATGGCGCGATTCTTGTGGGATTCCGGATTCGCGGCGGTGTGCACCGACAATCCGGCCGTGGAAAGCGCGCCCGGCAATCGTGAGGACGGGTCTCTGCATCGCCGACTGATCCCCGCGCTCGGTTTCGTCCTGGCCGAACTGCTGGACTTCGACGACCTGGCATCCCACTGCGCAGAACGCGGACGCTGGGACTTCTTGTTCACCGCGGCACCTCTGCCTTTGGAGGGAGCGGTGAGCTCTCCGGCGAACGCGGTCGCGATCGCGTGACCCCCATTGACGGGTGAGGTCGGAATCACATACAGTGAATCTACCAACCAATCGTTTGAATAGCAGCTCTACTGCACGTCACGAAGGGGCCAACACATGAACCAGCCGATCATCGACGCAGCCGAGTTCCGGCGCGTGCTCGGTCACCTTCCGACCGGTGTCGTGGTGGTGACGTCGACCGTTGACGGAGCGCCCGTCGGTATGGCCTGCAACTCCTTCACTTCGATCTCGCTCGACCCCGCACTCGTCGGCTTCAGCGTCGCGCACACGTCGAGCACGTGGCCGCCGATCCGGACGGTAGGCAAGTTCTGCATCAACGTTCTTGCAGAAGATCACGCAGACCTCACGCGCAACTTCTCGCGCAAGGGGATCGACCGTTTCGAGGGAATCGATTGGGAGATGCGCGCGAGCGGTCCAGGGCTCGGAGGGGCTGTCGCCTGGATCGACTGCACCTTGTGGCGCGAGTACGAGGCGGGCGATCACATGATCGTGCTCGGCAAGGTCGAGGCCATCGAGGCTGCGCCGGACGTGTCGCCCCTGGTGTTCTGCAAGGGCGCCTACGGGGCCTTTGCGACAGCCCTCAACTGACGCGATCGCCGAAACAAGTACACGACTTCGAACACCCATTCCCGTCGGTCGGGATAGTTACCAGGAGAAACACATGAGCCTGACTCATCAGGAGATCAGAGAGATCGTCCTCGCACTGCAAGGATCCGAGTGGGATCAGGCAGTGGTGACGGTCGGGGACGTTCGCATCGCCCTCGGACGCAACGGCACCGATCTGTTGCCGGCAGCGGCAGCAGCACCGGCCAACGGTGCCAGGGCAGCCGCACCCGTATCGGTGCCGGTCGCCGTACCGGCTTCTGCTCCTGCGCCCGAACCGGCACCCGCACCGGTCGCGGTGCCTGCTCAACCCGCGGCCGCACCGACGCCGAACGCGCCGGACGTCGACGGCCACGTGGTGACGGCCCCGAGCGTCGGCGTCTTCTGGAAGGCCCCGCAACCAGGACAGCCGCCGTTCGTCGAGATCGGTTCCGAGGTGAACGCCGGCGATACCCTGTGCATCGTCGAGGTCATGAAACTGATGAACAACGTGACCGCCGAGGTTGCCGGCACCATCGTCGCGATTCACCAGGACAACGCCACTCAGGTCGAGTTCGGAACCCCGCTGTTCACTATCGCTCCCCGGGGTGCATGAGTCGTGCGCCGAGTACTGATCGCCAACCGCGGCGAAATCGCGGTACGCATTGTCCGTGCATGCTTCGACGAGGGGATCGAGAGCGTTCTCGCGGTCTCCGATTGCGACCGGGACTCTCTGGCCGCACAGCTCGCCGACCGGATCGTGGTCATCGGCCCGAGTTCGGCGTCCGACAGCTACCTTTCCGTCGATCGCATCGTCGCGGCGGCACTCGCCGCGGACTGCGATGCCATCCACCCCGGGTACGGCTTCCTCTCGGAGCGAACCGATCTCGTCGAGGCGTGCGCCGAGAGCGGCGTGACGTTCATCGGCCCGCCGGCCGAGGTCATGCGCAGATCGGGTGACAAGCTCACCGCGCGACATACCGCGAACGAACTGGGTATTCCCACCGGATCGGGAACCGCCGGTCTGCTGACCGTCGAGGATGCCCTCGCTGCAGCCGACGAACTGAACGACTATCCACTTCTGCTCAAGGCGTCCGCCGGCGGCGGTGGCCGCGGCATGACGGTGATCCGGAGCCGGGACGACGTGCAAAAGCACTTCTCGCGGTCGAGCAACGAGGCCGAGCGCGCTTTCGGCGACGGCACCATCTACCTGGAACGGTACGTGGAGTTCGCCCGCCACGTCGAGGTGCAGATCATGGCCGACACTCACGGCAACGTCTGTCACCTCGGCGAACGAGACTGTTCCACGCAGCGTCGCTACCAGAAGCTCGTCGAGGAGGCCCCCGCCGTCGGGCTTCCGCAGGACCTGCTCGAGCGCGTACGCAATGCCGCCGTGGATCTCGCAAAAGGCCTCGGATACGTCGGGGCAGGGACCGTGGAGTTCCTCGTCGACACCGAACGCAACGACTTCGTGTTCCTCGAGGTCAACGCGCGTGTGCAGGTCGAGCACCCGGTCACCGAGATGGTGACCGGCGTCGACATCGTTCGCGAGCAGCTCCGCGTCGCTCGAGGCCTTCCGCTGTCCTTCGGTCAGGACGATGTGACACTCGTCGGACACGCCATCGAGTGCCGGATCAACGCCGAGGACGCACGGAACAACTTCCTGCCCTGTCCCGGGCGTATCGACCATTGGGTCGCGCCGCAGGGCAAGGGTATCCGCGTCGACACCTATGCATTCTCCGGTGCCACGATTCCACCGTTCTACGACTCCATGATTGCAAAGCTGATCGTCCACGCGGACAGCCGAGAGGACGCGATCGACTTGATGGGGCGCGCCCTCGGGAAGCTCCGCGTCGAGGGAGTACCCACCACCGTGGCGCTGCACTCCGCCCTCATGGCGGACAAGGCATTCCAACACAGTCCCGTCACCACCAAATGGCTGGAGAACGAGTTCCTGCCGACCTGGGAGGAGCAGATCTCATGACAACGATCGAGTTCGTCGACCAGACACTGCGAGACGGACAGCAGAGCCTGTGGGGCTTGAAGATGCGCCCGCATCACGCAGCGGACGCCCTGGAACACCTCGACCGCGCAGGCTACCGCGTGGTGGATCTGACCGGACCCGGCATGTTCACGGTGCTGCTGCGCACCTTCAAGGACGACCCCTGGGCTGCAACGGATTTTCTCACCCAGGGACTGAAGAACAATGTGGTCCGCTGCGGCATGCGCACCATCAGCGTCATCGGATTCAACCACACGCCCGATTCGATCATCGATCTGTGGATCCAGACGCTGATCAAGCACGGCGTGACGAGCTTCTGGATCTACGACTGCCTCTACGACATGCCG
Organism: Rhodococcus sp. T7; assembly: GCF_009872365.1. Lineage (NCBI taxonomy): Bacteria > Bacillati > Actinomycetota > Actinomycetes > Mycobacteriales > Nocardiaceae > Rhodococcus > Rhodococcus sp. T7. The sequence goes on along the minus strand of NZ_WXYH01000344.1, from coordinate 54,964 downwards.
ACCATGTATCGGCTCGCGAAGGTGATCCACGACAACGGAGGTGTCGCCGTTCCGGCCGTCATGTACGGGCTGACCGGCGCGCACGACGACGAGTTCTTCGCCCAGCGAGCCAAGGAAATGGCGTCGTGGGAAGGCGTGCAGAGCATCTACATCGAGGACGCCGCCGGCGTGCTCGAGCCCGAACGGGCTGCGACGCTGCTGCCGGCGATCCGCGCCGCCACCGGCACGATTCCCCTGGAGTTGCACTGCCACAACACCACCGGTCTCGCACCGCTGAACTACATCGAGGGCATCAAGGCAGGGTTCACGATCCTCCACACGGCATCCCGGCCGATGGCCAACGGACCGTCGCTGCCATCGACGGAGGCGATGACCACGATCGTCGAGTCGATGGGACACACGCACGGCCTCGACAAGTCGACGTTCGGACCCGTGGCGACCAACTTCGAGTGGGCCGCGCGTGATGCCGGCTTCGAGCCGTCGGTGCCGGCCGAATACGACCCGAGGATCTACGACCACCAATTGCCTGGTGGTATGACCGGAACGCTGATCAGTCAGCTGCAACAGCACGGTATGGCCGACAGGTTCCCCGCCGTGCTCGAGGAGATTCCCCGGGTGCGTCAGGAACTCGCATCTCCGATCATGGCCACCCCGTTCAGCCAGTTCGTCGGCATCCAAGCAGTCCTGAACGTGGTGACGGGGGAGCGCTACAAGCTGATCCCGGACGAGGTCATCCGATACGCGATGGGTCACTACGGACCACTGATCCGCAACGTCGATCCGGCAGTGATGGACAAGATTCTCGACTCGTCGAGAGCCAAAGAGTTCCAGGGCTGGGTCCGTCCGCAGCCCAGCCTCGGCGAGATCCGGTCGAAGTTCACGCCGGGTATCAGCGACGAAGAGTTGCTGATGCGTTTCATGACGTCCGACGAGGAAGTCGACGCGATGCTCGCCGCAGGTCCGATCCGGACCGACCCGCGGCGGAGCGAGAACGAGATCGTCCGCACCATCCAGGACATCGCCCGCGGTGCAAGCGATGTCACGTCGTTGTCGATCGCTCAGCCCGGTTGGTCGGTCGACGCCTGCAAGAATCACTGAGAAGCAACACATCGGACCGACGACGAAGCCCCCGAGCAATCGCTCGGGGGCTTCGTCGTCAGCCAGTGCGCGGCCGTTGTGGGACTATCCGGACAGCACCAGATCGCGGACCACGTTCCGTCGGATCTTCAGACTCGTCGTCCGGGGAAGGGCGCCGACGATCACGAGCCTGGTGGGCTTCTTGTACGACGCGAGGGTGCGCCGCGAGTAATCCTGCAGTTCTTCGAGGGTGAGTGCTGCACCCTCACGGAGGGCGACGACGGCAACTACCGATTGTCCCCAGCGCGGATGTGGCGCGCCGACGACGGCGCACTCGGCCACCGCCGGGTGGCCGGAAATGGCGGTCTCCACTTCCGACGGGTAGACATTCATTCCGCCGCTCACGATCAGATCGGTGCGCCTGTCGCTGACGTACACGAATCCAGCCGCGTCCATGCTGCCGAGATCGCCGGTGTGATACCAGCCGTCGACGAGGGTAGCGGCGGACGCATCGGGCATGTTCCAGTAGTCGCGCATCACTGACGGTGACCGGACGACGATCTCGCCGACGGACGAACCGTCGCGGGGTAGTTCGCTGCCCGCCTTGTCGACGACCTTCACGTCGGTTCCCTCCACGGCCCGGCCGACGGATGCGAACGGATCTGCCGCAGGGCCGACGGGTTCGAAGTCCCCGGGTCGCGTGGCGGTGATCAAGCCCCCGGAGTTCTCGGTCATGCCCAAGCCTTCGATCAAGGTGTCGCCCAGAACGTCGTACAGCAGGCGCAACTTGTCCGGGCCTGCTTTCGACGCCGAGTGCAGCACGCAGCGGAGGCCGGCGATGCGGGGGCGCGACGCCGCCGCGGCCCGGGCGAACTCCTCGATCAGGGGCGACGGTATGTAGGTGAACGTGACCCCGTGGCGCTCGATGGTGTCGATGAGTTGAGCGACCGACCACTTCCCGAGGATGACGACGGTTCCACCGAAGCGGAGGTGGGTGAGAACGTGGGCAGGCACCGTCGCGACGAACGACATCGACCCGGTGAGCGCGCAGACGCTCCGTTGGGGCAGCCGGTACGCGCGGTTGTTGGATTCGGCGATGGCGGCGACACTGCGGTGCGTCATGACAGCACCCTTCGGTCTGCCGGTGGTGCCGCTGGTGTATCCGATGATGAACGGATCGTCGCCGTCGACCGGAGTCGTGACCTCGGGCAGCGCGCTTCCGTCGCGGACGAGGGAATCGAATGCGACGGTGCCGGTGGGAGCATCGTCCGGAATCGGGCCGATCGCCACCGACGCCGCGTTCTGGACGGACAGTGAGCCGGCGATGTGCGAGTGATCTGCGCTCCACACCACGATGCGCGGAGTGCAGTCGTCGACGAGGACGGACGCCTCGGCCACCGTGAGACGCGTGTTGATCGGGACCATGATGGCACCGAGCCGAGCGGCCGCGAGGTACAGCTCGACGTACTCGATACCGTCGTCGACGATCGCGGCGATCCGGTCACCGTGGGTGGCGCCGAGGCGCGACAGCGATCGGGCGAGCGCGCGTACGGTCTGTGACAATTCGGCATAGCTCCGAGTGCGCCCGTCGGGTGCCACGAGGGCGACGTGATCAGGCTGGTGGGAGGCGTGTTCGTCGACGCACTCGGCGATGGTGATACAGGTCATGGGAGTCTCTCGGGGGAGAGAGCCCCGGTCAGGGGCTCATGGATTTGATGGTCATCTGGGCGAACTGCCGGGTGATGGCCTTGTCGGAGAGCCGCCGTTGCGAGCTCGGCTTGTGCCAGGTCGGCACACTGTTCAGGGCGCCGAGGATGAAACGGATGGACAGACGGAGGTCGACATCTTGGATTGCGCCGCCCTTCTGGGCGCGCTTGAGCAGGTTGTACAAATGCTGTTCGAAGCGACGTCCGGCGGCCTCGACCTCTTCCAGACGCTCACCTGTCAGGCGCCGTCCTTCGTTGAAGTAGATCGCGACGCGCTCGACGTTGTCCAAGTACCACTGCATGAGCTCTTGGAGGAGTTCGTCCAGTTCGTCGAGCGGATCGAGGCCCTTGGCCGACACCCTGTCGAAAATCAACTCGGACTGAATGTGCGACTCCTTCATGATGCGGAGAAGCAGATCTTCCTTGGAGTCGAAGTAGTAGTACAGGCTGCCCTTGAGGACACCCACCTCGTTCGCCACATCCTGAAGGGATGCGCCTGAGTAACCCTTCTCGTAGAAGATGCGGACCGCGGCCTCCATCACTTCGGCATCGCGATTTCGGCGCTCGCCCTTTGCTGGGCGAGGCGTGGTGGTCGAACTCGAACTTCTTGGCACTGGAATCCCCTCAGCTGCGCTGATGCAACCGTACGTTTGGTGGATATCTTATGTGGCTCTTGACACAGTGTCGAATCGATTCTAGCTTATCTAACAATCGTTTGGGAGATTAAGTCCCCGACTAGAACGGAGTGTCAACACGTGACGCACAAGGTTTCAACCACTTCTGGCTCCGCATTCGCGCAGGAGGCAGGGACCTGGCTGCAGGAGAACGTGCCACGCAGATGGCGTGAGCATCGCGGGACGCTGGACGAGCACGAAGCGATCGACATCCGACGCCAGTGGGATCGCCAGCTGTACGAAGCGGGGTACTCGGGCCTGTCGCTGCCCAAGGAGTTCGGCGGTCAAGGACTCGGCCTCGCCGAGGAGGTGGCGTTCAGCGAGCTCGCCGCGCAGGCCCAGGCCCCTGACGGTCTGGCGCGCATCGGCAGGATCCTCACCGCCCCCACGTTGATCGCCCACGGCACCGAACAGCAGCGGGAACGATTCCTGCCGCCGATCCTGCAGGGACTGGAGACGTGGTGCCAGGGGTTCTCCGAACCCGGTGCCGGATCCGATCTCGCCGGCGTCAGCTGCCGCGCGGACAAGGTCGACGGTGGCTACGAGATCACGGGCCGCAAGATCTGGACCAGTTTCGCCGCCTACTCCGATCGGTGCCTGATGCTCGCCCGGACGAGCCCGGACGCACCCCGGCACAAGAACCTGTCGATGTTCCTGCTCGACATGAATCAGCCCGGTGTCGACATCGGCGTCATCAAGCAGATCTCCGGCGGCACGCACTTCGCGGAGGTGCACTTCGACCGTGTCTTCGTCTCCGACGACGAGCTGATTGCCGAGGAAGGCTCCGGATGGCGGGTCGCGATGACGACCTTGATGAACGAGCGCGGCGGCGTCGAGGCGGCCAGTCGCTACGTGGAGATGCGGGCCGACATGGACCTGCTCCTCACGATGTGCGGCGACGATCCGCGTCGTGCCGACGTTCTCGCCGACCTCGACCGGCGCACCGAACTGGTGCGCTGGCAGATCTCCAAGGCCGTGCACCTCGAGGACAACGAGGCCGAGTTCGTGCGTGCCACGTCGATTCTGAAGGTCCTGTGGAGCGAACTGTGGCAGGAGATCACGGCCGTCGGCCTGCGGTACGCCACAGCTGCCCACCGAGAGCACTGGCGATACCAGTATCTCGAGAGCCGGTCGGCATCGATCTTCTCGGGCACGTCCGAGATCCAACGAAACATCATCAGTGAACGAGTTCTGGGGCTGCCGCGATGACCACCGTATCCATGACCGAAGCGACCGACATGGGAACCGCTGCCGCCGAGGGGCTTCGCGAGATCCTGGAGAAGAACGTCGGAAGCCGCAACATCGCCACGTTCGCCGAAACGGAATCGCCTGTCTCGTGGGACGCACTGGTCCGAGCCGGCTGGGTGGAGATCGCCGACGACTCGGGTGAGGACGGACTCTCGCTCCGCGACCTCGTCGAGGTCGTGCGGGTCTGGGGTGCATTCTGTGTGCCGTTGCCGCTGGTACCTACGCTCGTGACGCGCAGGCACAGCGCCGCTGCCCGGGAGTTCGACGGACCCGTCACGCTGTCGGTGCCGACACCGCAGACGACCGCCGGCTGGGGTGCGGTGCCGTTCGGGCAGCGTACCGACATCGGTGTTCTCGATTCGTTCGACGGTGGAACCGTAGTGCCGGTCCCTGAGTCTTCCGTGGTGAATTTCGCGCCGACGCTCGGGGCCGCCGAGATCCCGTGGACCACGACGACGACCGACGCTCCCGCACGGGAGCTGGCTGTGCTCTGGGCGGCGGAGGCCGCGGGCATCGCGCGCACCCTCGTCACCATCAGCGTCGAGTACACCCGCGATCGCCAGCAGTTCGGCAAGCCCATCGGGTCGTTCCAGGCGGTCAAACACATTCTCGCCGACGCACACATTGCCGCCGAACAATCCGACACCTCTGCGCTGTGGGCGGCTGCCGATCAGGCGCGAGCGTTCGAGGTCTCGGCGCACGCGATCGAACAGGCCGTCGACGTGGCCGAGCGTGCCATCCAGGTACACGGCGGCATGGGGTTCACCTGGGAAATGGGGCTGCACTTCTATCTGCGCCATCTGCTCACACTCCGTGACCTCGTTGCCGGGCTCGCCGAATCCCACCGTTCCTGACGTCCGGCACTGGACGCTCCCTTCACACGAGGACTCCGACATGGATCAGACAGTTTCGGCGACGTCCGCACCGGCCGCCGCGGTCAACGGCCGGCGCGCCGCCTTCGCGGGTGGCGTCGGCACGATGATCGAGGGGTACGACTTCAGCATGTACGGCTACATGGCCGTCATCGTCGCCCCATTGTTCTTCCCGTCAGACAACGAGGTCAGCTCGCTTCTGTTGACACTGTCGGTGTTCGCGGCGGCATATGCCGCGCGCCCACTGGGCGGAATCGTGTTCGGATACGTGGGTGATCGCGTCAGCAGACGTGCCGCCCTGATGACGACACTGCTCTGCATGGGCCTCTCCAGCGCGGCGATCGGAACGCTGCCGACGGCACTCGCCATCGGACCCGCCGCATCGGTAGCCCTCGTGTGTCTGCGCCTGCTGCAAGGCTTCTCGGTAGGGGGCGAAGTCGCCGGCGCCGCAACGCTGGTGTCCGAAGCCGCACCCGAAGGTCGTCGCGGCCGCTACGGCGCCATGAACCCGTTCGGTGCCACACTCGGCTTCGCACTGGCATCCGCGGTGGCGGGCCTGGTGTCGTTCCTGACCACCGACGAACAGATGGCGTCCTGGGGTTGGCGGATCCCGTTCCTCGTGGCGCTGCCGCTGGCAGGAATCTGCCTCGCGTTGCGCCGATCGCTTGTCCATCAGCCCGCAGGCGAGAACGTCCGTCCGGCACCGTCGCCGGTGGCGGCCGTGCTGAAGCGCTGGCGGAAGCCGCTGCTGCAATCCTCCGGGGTCAGCCTCGCGGTGAACGGTTCCGCCTACTTCGGTCTGACGTACCTGAGCATCCACCTGATCACCGAGCTGGGTTATCCCAAGACCGGCGTCTACTGGATCACCACGGTGGTGGTGGCGATCTCGGCGTTCCTGATGTTGCTGACGGGACGACTCGGCGACCGCATCGGATTGTCGGGTCTCGCGCTCATCGGTCTGGCCGGGTTCTTCGCGGTCACCGCCGGTGCCATGGCACTGATGGGCATGGGCAGCCTTCTCGTCGCCGGCATCGCATTCATGGCGATCATGGTCAACTCGTCGTTTCTGCAGGTGGCCGGCTATTCGATGATTCCGGAGTTGTTCGACCCGGAGGTCCGGTACACGGGCACCGCGCTGGGCTGGAACATCGGCGTGGTGGTCGCCGGGGGCACCGCACCCGTGGTGTGCGTGTGGCTGGTCGAACGGACCGGCAACGCCCTCTCGCCTGCGCTGTTCGTCATGGGCGTGTGCGCCGTGGGTGCGCTCGCGGTGCTCTCCGTGCGTCGATCGCAACGAGTGCCTGCCTGATCCGATCGAGCTGTTGTCTCGCGGTGTGATGCAGGCTACAATTCAAACGACCGGTTGGTGGTTTAGTTCTCGACGCGCGACTGCCGACCCTCGCAGAAAGGCGGAGGACATGGATTCGGAACACTCGGTCGAATCGGCTGTTGCGACACTCGCGAGAGGCGGGATGGTGGTGGTCGCGGATGACCATGACCGCGAGAACGAAGGCGATCTGGTGATGGGCGCCGCCGCGATGACCGACGACGCGATGGCGTTCTTCCTTCGCCACGGCAGCGGCATCGTGTGCACACCGATGACCGCACGCCGTGCCCGCCAACTCGAACTCCCGCTCATGGTCGCGGCGAACAAGGACCGGATGGGGACCCCCTTCACGGTCACCGTCGACGCCGTCGACGCGGGAACGGGCATCTCCGCGGCCGACCGGGCCACCACGGTCCGTGCGATCGCAGACCCCGGCACCGCGCCGTCCGGCCTGACCCGGCCCGGCCACATGTTCCCGCTCATCGCGCAGGACGGCGGCGTTCTGGTTCGCCGCGGGCACACCGAAGCGAGTGTCGACCTCATGACGCTCGCCGGCGAGTCCGAGCCGACCGCCGTGATCACGGAACTCGTCGGCGACGACGGCGTCCCGATGTCCGGAACGGCACTGACCGAATTCGCGGCACGATGGAATCTGCCGTTCATCACCGTGGCGGACCTGGTCGCATATCGCAGCCGCCGCGACTCGCCGATCGAGCCCTCGCCCGAAGCGGCGGTCGCGCCCGTGTCCAGTGCGCGCATCGACACCGATTACGGCACCTTCACGGCGCACGTGTTTCGCGATCGCGCGGCGGGTGTCGAGCACGTCGCGCTCGCCATCGGACTCGAGACGCCGCCCACCGCCGCGGTGACGGTTCGCGTGCACAGCGAATGTCTCACGGGCGACGCGTTCGGCTCGCGCCGATGCGACTGCGGCCCACAGCTCCAGGACGGACTCCGGGCGATCGCGGCGTCCGGCGAAGGAGTGCTCGTGTACCTGCGTGGCCACGAAGGACGCGGAATAGGTATTGCCAACAAGCTCGCCGCGTACGCGCTGCAGGAGAAAGGCGTCGACACCGTCGACGCGAACATCGAACTCGGGCTTCCGGTGGATGCTCGCGACTACGACTTCGCAGCCCGGATCCTGCGCTACTTCCGCATCGAGTCCGCAGACCTGATCACCAACAACCCGCAGAAAGTGGAAGCCCTCGAGCGCTTCGGAATCGCCGTCCGGCGCCCGGACGACTCACCAGTGCACTGGGGGTCCCACAACGTTCACTATCTGCAGACCAAGCGCGAGCGCATGGGTCACATCCTCCCGGAGACACCGCACGAGTTTCTGCAGTGCAAATCGGTCTGAAGACCTACCGCACAAGTAATTCCGACATCAGATGAAAGGCAATCGCCATGAACGCTGTTCCACCCGCATACGCCCGCATGGACCTCTCGGGCAGGAGCCTGCTCGTAACGGGCGCGGGCAGCGGAATGGGGCGTGAGGCCGCGTTGCTGGCCGCCGGTCGAGGAGCCTCCGTCACGGCGGTGGACATCGATGGCGACGGGGGTGCGGCGACAGTCGCGGCGATCCTCGACGCTGGTGGGCAGGCGCAGTTCGTGCGAGCCGACATCACCTCTGAGAACGAGGTGCAGGCAATGGTCCAGAGCGCTGTCGACGCCTACGGAAAGCTCGACGGCGCGTTCAACAACGCAGGGATCATCGGTCCGATCGGGAAGCTCGCCGACTTCGACTACGACAAGTGGGCGTCAGTGGTCGACATCAACCTGAGCGGCGTGTTCCACTGCATGAAGTACGAGATCCCAGCGATGCTCGCGGCCGGCGGAGGCGCTATCGTCAACACCGCCTCCACTGCCGCGGCCATCGCGTATCCCAATCTTCCCGCTTACGTAGCGAGCAAGCACGGCGTCCTCGGTCTCACCCGCCAGGTCGCGCTCGACTACGCAGGCGACAACATCCGGGTCAACGCGGTGCTGCCGGGATCGACTCTGACCCCGCTCGCGGAGGCAGCGTTCGCCGATCCGGAAGTGAAGGCGAAAGCCGAAGCCGCGCAGCCTATCGGCCGTCTCGGCCGCCCGGAGGAGATCGCGGAGATGGCGCTCTGGCTGCTCTCCGATGCGGCGTCCTTCTGTGTGGGATCCGCGTTCTTCGTCGACGGCGGCGTCAACGCGGCCTGACGGGAACGGATCGACTGTCAGAGGAACGACGACGCCGCAGCATTCGCGGCCACCGAGTGAAAGTTGTGAGATGAACAAGCAGGTCGGAACTCCCGAAGAGGCGATAGCCGGCATCGAGGACGGATCCACGGTCATGATCAGCGGCTTCGGGCCGCCCGGGCAGCCGGTGACGTTGATCGAGGCGCTACTCGACGCCGGCCTCACGGATCTGACGGTGATCAACAACAACGCAGGCGCCGGGGGCGAGGCCATCGGCCAGCTCTTTGCCGCCAAGCGGGTGCGTAAGGTGGTCTGTTCGTTCCCCAAAGCGATCGGCTCGACCATCTTCGACGAGCTGTACAACGCGGGTGAGATCGAGCTCGAACTGGTGCCCCAGGGCACGATCGCAGAACGTATCCGGGCAGCAGGTGCGGGCATCGGCGGATTCTTCACCCGCACCGGATACGGCACCGAACTGGCCGAGGGCAAAGAGGTTCGCGAAATCGACGGCAAAGGCTACGTATTCGAGACACCCCTGTTCGCCGACGTCGCCCTGGTGAAGGCGCGAGCCGCCGACCGGTTCGGCAATCTCGTGTACCGCAAGACGGGCCGCAACTTCGGCCCGGTCATGGCCACTGCGGCGACACTGACCGTCGCCGAGGTCGATGAAATGGTTCCGGTGGGTGACCTCGACCCGGAAGCGATCGTGACCCCGGGAATTTTCGTCGACCGCATCATCTGCGACTCCTCCCTGAAGGGACACTGACATGGTTCTGTCTCGCAAGGACATCGCGTGCCGCGTCGCGCAGGACATCCCCGACGGTTCGTACGTCAACCTCGGCATCGGAATCCCCACTCTCGTAGCCGACTTCATACCCGACGGCCGCGAGGTCATCCTGCATACCGAAAACGGGATGCTGGGAATGGGTCCCGCGGCCGAAGAGGGCAGTGAGGACCAGGATCTCATCAATGCCGGCAAGATCTATGTCACCGAAACTGCCGGTGCCTCGTATTTCCACCACGCCGACTCCTTCGGAATGATGCGCGGCGGACATCTCGATGTCTGCGTGATGGGTGCGTACCAGGTGTCGACACGGGGTGACCTCGCGAACTGGCGCACCGACAATCCGTCCGTCATCCCCGGGGTCGGCGGCGCGATGGACCTCGCCGCCGGCGCGCGACGGGTGTTCGTCATCATGGACCTGTTCTCCCGCGCAGGTGAGTGCAAACTCGTGCGTGACTGCACCTACCCCCTCACGGGGCCGGGCTGCGTCGAGCGCGTCTACACCGATATCGCACTGTTCGAGACAGGCCCGGACGGAGCGCGTGTGCTGGAGATATTCGACGGAAGCGACCTCGAGTCGCTGCGCGAACGCACCGGTCTCGAACTGATCGACGGGCGCGCATCGTGATCGTCGAAACCGAGGTGACCAACGGCGTCGCCGTGCTCACCATCGACAACCCGCCCGTCAACATGGGTAACGCCGCGTTGCGCAGTGCGCTCGCCGATGCGCTCGACAGCGTGGCAACACAGCGCGGACTGACCGGTGTCGTCCTCGCCTCGGCGGGCACACACTTCTACGCGGGCTCCGACATCTCGGAGTTCGATCGTCCGATGCAGGTTCCGCAACTGCCGGACGTCATCGCCCGGATCGAGAAACTCGACATTCCCGTGGTCGCGGCGCTCACCGGTCTGGCGCTCGGCGGCGGTCTGGAACTCGCGCTGGGCTGCGACGCCCGGATCGGCGATTCGACGGCGGTCGTGGGTTTTCCCGAGGTCACGCTCGGCATCCTGCCCGGTGCGGGTGGCACGGTCCGCACGGCACGGCTCCTGGGCGTACCCTCCGCCATCGACCTGGTCGCGTCGGCGCGACGCGTCAAAGCCGATGAGGCCCTCTCACTGGGACTGCTCGACGAGGTCGTTCCTGCCGACCTACTGCTCGCGCGGGCTGTGGAGCGTGCGGCCACCCTCGGAGTGAAGAACCGCCTCGTCGACCGGCCGGCACCGGAATCCAGCGAGACCGCGGTGGCGGACGCGCGTGCGTCGGTGAGCCGTCGTGCGCGACCGAACGTGCTCGCCGCCGTCGACATGGTCTGCGCCGGAACGTCTCTCGACGGCAGGGAGGCCCTGCGACGAGAACGTGCACTGTTCGACGAATTCCGAGTCACGGATGAGGCCGCGAACCTGCGGTACCTGTTCTTCGCGAAGGGCCGGGCCGCCAAAGCGGTGCGGTCCCGCACTCCGGCACCGCAGATCACGACGATCGGCGTCGCGGGTGCCGGAACCATGGGCGCCGCACTCGCCGGCGCATTCGCCGCTCGCGGGTACGAGGTGATCGTATTCGACAGCAATCGCGCCGCGCTCGATCGTGTGGCGGATCGCACCGGGATCTCGGCCACCGATTCCATCTCGGACCTCGGCAGTGCCGACGTGGTGGTCGATGCCGTGTTCGAGGACATGGACGTCAAGAAGTCGCTGTTGCGCGAGATCGAACCACACCTGCCTGACACCGCTGTGATCGTCAGTAACACGTCCTACCTCGACCTGAACGAGATGGCATCGGTTCTCACCGTGCCGCAGCGTTTCGCCGGCCTGCACTTCTTCAACCCGCCGGACCGTAACCCCCTGGTGGAAATCATTCGGACGGCGACAACCGACGAGCGGACGCTCGCAGTGTTGTCGGCGCTCGTCACGCGGTTGGGTAAGACCCCGATACCCGCTGGAATCGGCGACGGCTTCGTCGCCAATCGCGTGTATGCCGACTACCGCACGCAGGCCGAATTCCTCGTCGAGGACGGCGCATCACCCGCCGAGGTGGACGCCGCACTGGTCGAATTGGGCTTCGCGATCGGTCCCTTCGCGGTGGCCGACATGTCGGGCCTCGATATCGCGTGGGCGCGACGCAAACGCCTGGCCGGCACTCGCGACCCGCGACAGCGATACGTCGACATCGCAGACAGACTCTGCGAAGCAGGCAGGTTGGGCAAGAAGACCGGGGCCGGTTGGTACGACTACCCCGACGGCGCCAAGCGCGGTGTCGTCGATCCCCGGGTGGACACGATCATCGAGAAGGCGCGCGCCGAGGCGGGTGTCACCACGCGCACCATTTCCGGCGACGAGATCCGCGACCGCGTGTTGGCGTCGATGGTGTGCGCGGCAGCCGGCCTCGTCGGGACCGGTATCGCCGAGCGCGCCTCCGACATCGACGTGGCGCTCACCGAAGGCTTTGCCTTCCCCGCCAGGCTCGGCGGACCGATACGTGCTCTTGCACAAAGAGACCGGGCCGAGGTGGTTTCCGCCCTGGAATCGGTGTACCGCTCCTGCCCGGTGTCGTTCGCAATCGCCGAGTCGGCAACCGCCGGCGAAATACCTGAAGCAATCGAGAAAATCCTGGAGGCCGTCCGATGACGCAGAAGGACAATGTCGCACTGGCGACACCGCTCACCCAGAACTGGGGAGGCAGCACGTGGGACGGTACGGTCGATTGGCCCCAGGGCAGCACCCGTGCGTACGACCTCGCCGTTCTGCTCGAAACCGGCATGACCCACCACGCCGCGCATCCGCCGTTTTCGTACGCGCTGGTGAAGAAGCACGGCGAGCATCCCTACCCGGGTGGCATCTCGTCCGCGATGGAGATGCTCACGATGGGTGCGCACGTCGGCACCCATGTCGACGCGCCCGGCCATATCTCGTTGGACGGATGCATCTTCGGCGGTCGGGAAGTCGACGGCGAACAGCGATCCTATGACGGTGTTTCCATCGGATCGGTGGAAGAGCTTCCGCCATTGATCGGCCAGGGCCATCTGGTGGACGGGGAACGTCTCTTCGGCCGCGAGTTGACACCGGCGGACGGATTCGGCGCAGAAGAACTCGATGCCTGGTTCGCCGACCGCCGACAGCCGGAACAGGGTTCGATCGTCGTCTTCCGCACCGGATGGATGAAGTACTGGGCGGACAGCGACAAGTACCTGGGGATCGGCACCGGGTTGCCGGGCGTCTCGATCTCGGGCGCACGTTGGCTGTCCGAGCGCGGAGTGCGGGCCGTGGGCAGCGACACCGTCAACTTCGAGCACAAGCCGAGCTTCACCACTCCCGCGCTGGACGTCCACGTGCACATGCTCGTCGATTCCGGCATTCCGATCATGGAGTCCCTGTCGCTCGAGGCGCTGGCCGCCGACCGCATCGACGATTTCTTCTTCGTCGCGTCGGCGCTCCGCATCAAAGGCGGCACGGGTTCGCCCATACGTCCACTCGCTTTCGTCGCTTAGTCGTCTTCCGAAGGATCACTCAAATGAACGACGCTCCTCTTCTCGTCGAACACGACGGCCACGTCGTCTGGCTGACGCTCAACCGTCCCAAGCGCCTCAACGCCATGGACGACCTGCTGCTCGAGATGCTCGAATCCACGTTGAAGGAACTCGCGCAGAGCGATGCCCGGGTAATCGTGCTTCGCGGCGCCGGACGCGCCTTCTGCTCGGGCTACGACATCGCGCCCGATTCCTCCGAGGTCGGCTACGCCGCCGAGCGCACCGCCATCCAGGACCGCGACCGTCTCCTGTCGAACGTCGAACGATTCACCCAGATCTGGCGCCAGCCCCAGCCCGTCATCGCGGCCGTCCACGGCGTCTGCGCGGCGGGGGGAACCCAGCTTGCGTCCCTCTGCGACATCACGATCGTCGCCGATGACACGAAGATCATGGCGTCGCCCGCCCTGCCGCTCGGCGGCGGCTACATCTCGCCGCTGTGGGAGCATCTGGTCGGACCCAAGCGCGCCAAGCTGATGAGCTTCGACGCCGGCCACATCATCAGCGGCAAGACAGCCGCCGAGTGGGGATGGGCCGCGGAGTCCGTTCCGGCCGAGGATTTCGACGAGCACGTGCGTCGCACAGCGCATTCCATTGCACGCACGCCGCTCGAACTCCTCAAGCTCAAGAAGGAAGCGGTGAACCGTGCCGCCGAGACGTCCGGTCTGCTCAGTTACATGCGGATGGGAGCCGAGACCGACGCCCTGCTTCACATGACTCCCGAAGTGCACGAGTTCCAGTCCTGGATCAAGGAAGACGGCCTGAAGGGTGCGATCAAGCGATTCAACGCCGACTTCGATACGACGGAAATGGTGAAGAAGTAGTGCCCGAGGCAGTCATCGTCGCCATCGCCCGCTCGCCGATCGGACGTGCCGGAAAGGGGTCACTCGTCGGCATCCGCGGCGACGACCTCGCCGCTCAAATGGTGGGCGCGGCGTTGGCGCAGATCCCCGAACTCGACCCCCGTGACGTCGACGACCTCGTGCTGGGGTGCGGACTGCCCGGCGGTGAGCAGGGCTTCAACATTGCTCGCAGCGTTGCCGTCCAGTTGGGATACGACAGCATCCCCGGAACGACGGTCAACCGCTACTGCGCCTCGTCGGTACAGTCCACCCGCATGGCCCTGCACGCGATCAAAGCGGGCGAGGGCGACGTATTCATTTCTGCCGGAGTCGAACAGGTTACCCGCACAGCGCAGGGGAGCCCGGATACGTTCCCGGACACGCACAACCCCTTCTTTGCAGATGCCGAACGCCGCACCACCGAACTCGCAGCAGGTGGACGAACGTGGAGTGATCCGCGAGCCCAAGGCCTGCAGCCCGACGTCTACATGTCGATGGGGCAGACTGCGGAGAACGTCGCCCAGCTCGCGGGAATCTCGCGCGAGGAACAGGACCGCTGGGCGGTCCGGAGCCAGAACCTCGCCGAGCAGCACATCGCCACAGGTCATTTCGCGCGCGAGATCACCCCGGTGACGTTGCCTGACGGGACGACCGTCGACGCCGACGACAGCCCTCGGCCCGGGACGACCTACGACAAGATCAGCGGGCTGAAGCCGGTCTTCCGGCCCGATGGAACCGTCACCGCCGGCAACGCGTGCCCACTGAACGACGGTGCCGCCGCGGCCGTCATCATGTCCGACACGAAAGCCAAGCAACTCGGACTGACACCGTTGGCCCGGATCGTCTCCACCGGAGTGTCCGGCCTGTCCCCGGAGATCATGGGCCTCGGACCGGTCGAAGCCTCACGGCGCGCCCTGGCAACAGCCGGCCTGACCATCGACGACATCGACCTCGTCGAGATCAACGAGGCATTCGCCGTCCAGATGATCGCATCGGCACGCGACCTGAAGATCGACGAGGACAGGCTCAACGTCGCGGGCGGTGCCATCGCACTGGGTCATCCGTTCGGAATGACCGGCGTGCGGATCACTGCGACACTGCTGAACAACCTGACCGCCCGCGACAAGACTTTCGGCCTCGAGACCATGTGCGTCGGGGGAGGGCAAGGAATGGCGATGGTGGTGGAACGACTCTCCTGAGCACCGATCACGGCGGTGCTGCGAACAAGTACATAACCCCGAGACGAGGCAACATGGTCACGTTATTCCTGCACGCCGTCACCGCGTGCACCCAGCTTCTGCTGCAGTCCTTCCACTTGCCAGACGGTCAGGTGCAGGCCGGCTTGACCAGAGCCGCGCAAATTCATGCGCATACCCGGGAAATCGCGTTCCACGCACACATGATGGAGATCGTCGACCAGTAGCGGCGCAACGACAGTCGTCACGAGACCTCTTCTGAAAGTTGGTGGGCGCAGAGTCTGAGTGCGCTGAAGAAGTGGGCTTCGGGTGCTCCATGGTCTTGCTCCGGGGTGCGCCGAACTCGTGAGAGCGGGGCCGAGACCGAGAGTGCGCACATTATGTGCTTTTCGGCATCTCGCACCGCCACGGCAATCGTGTAGATTCCCGTTTCGGTCTCGGAGACGTTGGTCGCGTTACTTCGTGGAGCGGCGCAGGGATGTTCAGGGGCGAGCGGTACCCGCCGCGCCGTCTCCACGAGGTACGGATTTTCCATGGTCAGTGCACGTGCGGCGGCTAGCATCTGTGCCCGGTGCGATTTCGTACCTCCTAGGGCTGGGAGGGGGCGATGCCCAGCAACATCTGTGCGACTGCTCGATATCCGGAGTCGCGCAGAGCGGGGTTGCGGTGTCCAGCGGCCTGAGACAGATCCCGAAAAACTCGTTCGAAGCGTTCACCGTTCGCGGCGGCGCTCGAGCCGACAGTTCTGAACAGGTCAGTCTCGACGGTCTCCCAGGCCTGAAGAATGGCTTCACGCGCTACACCGGTTACACAAAAGTCGTCGGCGAACGTGTACGGGCGAACGCCGGTGTGATTAGCCTCGCTGTAATCCATATGCATCTTCGCGGCCTGCAGGAGCGCGGCCTCGGCGGTGAGGATCTTCGTAGCCGCGGCACCGTACCACCGCTGGTAGTCCGCATCTTCGATGCGGGGGACCATAGGGGGAAGCGCAGTCTTGCGAATTCGCATTTGATGCTCGTACTCGTCGAGAGCGTTGTACGCGCCACCAACCACTGATGCCGCGAGCGACATGGTAAAGACACCGAGTCCACGACCGGAGTACATGCCGTTCTGATGCAGTGCGCCGCCTACTGTGCCGCCCTCGACTGGCATATTGGTCATGTCGCTATTCTCCTGGAGATAGTCCAGGGGAATTACGGCGTCGGTGAACCGGATGCTGTGCGATCCGGTGCCCTTGAGGCCGAGGGTACGACCCCAATCGTTCAAGATCTCGAAGGCGCTGCGGGGGGCAATGAACATAGCCATCTGAGGAGCACCGTCGGATCCATGGACCATGGCCTGGCCGAGAAAGTAGGTGGAGTAGGGAATGCCCGAGCAATACCCCACAGTTCCGTTGAGACGCCACCCGTCGCTCACGCGTTCGGCCGTGACAGTGGGAGCCGCAACCGACGCGCATCTGAACTCGCCGCTGCCAAAGACTTCATCCTGCACTGACTTTGGGAACCATGAGGCGACCTGCAAGGCGTGGTTCGCCGAGAGCGCAAAGCACCAGGATGTACTGATGCAGCCGCGAGCCAACTCGATCACGACCTTGGTGAACGTCGGTACATCGACCTCGAGTCCACCATACTGCCGTGGCACGTACATATCGTATAACCGTGCCTGGCGGAACTCTTCGTGCATCTCCTCGTCGAAGTAGGTTCGCTCCTCGACCTCCGCTTGCCGATCGACAAGTCGTGGACGCAAAGCGACTGCAGCGGCGATCAAGTCGTTGGCGTTGGGGTCGCCTGCAGCAAGTGAGCGATCAGCCATCGCGGTCGTAGTGGTAGTCATCGTCATCTTCCTAGTTGGGCGTCGATCGGAGTTGATGCCAGGGTCGATTGCCGAACGGTTCTGACCCGCTGAGGAATTGTCAACACTGATGCGAGTCGAAATCGGGTGCTCGGTTCCTCGGTTCGGGATCCGTGTCCAGGTATCGACGGACACATCCTCATGGGGTCGGAGTGTGTCCGTCGAAACCTGATCCTGCAGAGCTGCTACGCGGGTCGGTCCGGGCCTCAACGTCTGGCCCGCATGGAATTCGCTTATCCGCGAGGCTAGTCCTCGAGGGGTTCGAGGTTGCTGAAGATTTCGTCGCGGCGGTCTTCGAATTGGTTGGGTAGTTGGAAGTGGGTGCCGAGTTCCTGGGGGTTTTCGTCGCAGTCCCAGCCGCCGTCGTCGTGGGTGACGGCGAGTTCGAACAGTGCGCCGGCGGGGGTGCGGACGTAGACCGATTTGAAGTATTTGCGGTCTTTGAGTTCGGAGATGTCGGTGTATCCGGCGCCTTCGATTTCGAATTTGATTTCGTCTTGGTTTTTGAGGGTGTCGAGGTTCCAGGCGAAGTGGTGGTAGGTGCCGGCGCCGTAGTTCCAGGTGCCATGGTCGTCGGTGCGGTTGCCGATCAGTTCGATGTGGTTGCCGATTTTTTGGTTGCCGACCTGGAAGGTGGCGCGGTCTCCGTCTTCGACGATGGTGTTCTGGGCGTAGAAGGTGTCGGTGGCGAAGTCGATCATGCGTTCGGGGGTGGTGGCGTGGATGCCGACGCCGTGGATGCCGTGGATGGCGTGTTCTGGGGGGACTCCGTTGCCGGGGTGTCCTTCGCGGTCGTCGTTGTCGTTGCCGACGAAGACGTATTCGAGTCCGGAGGGGTGGTGGAAGGCGAGGCGGCGTTGGTCGAAGGCGTGGGTGTTTTCGACGTCGATGTTGTGTTCGGTGAGTCGTTTGTGCCAGTAGTCGAGTGAGGTGGAGGGGACGGAGAGCAGTACTTCGCGGGCTTGGTTGGTGCCGGGCTTGCCGGTGCGGCCCTGCTTTGCCCAGGGGAAGGTGGTCACGACGCTGGAGGGGCCGCCGTTGGCGTTGGAGTAGTAGAGGTGGTAGACGGGTAGTGATCCGTCGAACAGGACGGTTCGTTTGATGAACCGCATGCCGAGTGTCTTGATGTGGAAGTCGACGTCTTCTTGCGCCGATCCGACGGAGAGGGTGACGTGGTGGGAACCTTCGACGTAGGCCATGGCGTTCTCCTCGGGGTGGGGTACCCGGATGTGGGCTGGTTTCGATCAGGGGGCAGTTGTCCCGGGCTGGTGTATCGCGTTGATTGGCGGGGAGCAGCCGAACGCGAATACCGGGCGTTTGGCGTCACTGACGACACTATTCAGTGCGTCAGGTCACTGTCATCGACTGAGCGTGAAGTCGAATAGCACAAATGCGAAGTTGATGAGCGGTCTCCTGGCGCTCGATGGCTGATAGCACCGCGTCGCGGTGATAGGGGCACCCTTCGAGTACTCGGGTTTCGCATGTTCCACATGCCTTCGAGGCAAGATGTCGCAGTCGCAACGCCGGCTTCGTCGAGTGCTTCCACGATTGTTTGGTTGGCGGCCATCGCCTCGAGGTGATCGAGCATCGAGGCTGGACCGCATGCGTACACGTCCGCGGTGTGCCAATGTTGCGGGATTCTCAATCCGACCGGAAGTGACTTCCTGAGTTATATACCTCGATGTGAGCGGACTTCGTTGGCAACCTCGATCACGAGGCGTTCGAAGGCAGTTACGAGTGGGTTGTGCCTGTCCCGGCGCGATACGAGCCCGATGTACCCCGGAGGAAGTCCGGTGGCAGGGACGTATACGACGCCGGTCCGTGGATACAGGGCCGGAACTGACTCTCCGGTGATGAGGAATCCCTCGCCCATTTCGACATGATCGAGTGCCTCTTCGAGGCTTTGCGCGTAGGGCCCTGCGGGTGGCATGTAGCCGTCGGGCTGTTCGCCTCCCAACCACATTGGACGTGGTCCTGCGAGCGGACCGATGTCTGGGCGGATGATGCGTTCGCCGCGGACTTGCCGTAGATCGACCTGCGAGAGCTCGGCGAGCGGGTGGCCGGTCGGCACGGCAACCACCCAATCCTCCTCGAAGACGGGGGTCACCGACAATCCGGGAAAATCGCGGGGGCCACGGAATATCGCGATATCAACTGTCCCGTCCTGGATTACCCGATGCAGATCGGGCCAATGCACCTGGCGGGTTGTCAATTTGACCTCCGGTAGGTCCGAGCGAGCGCGGGTGAGGATGGCGCTCATGAGTGCCCCGGCCCCGTTGACGGTGAAGCCGAATTGCAGGGTGAATCGCTCGTGATGGACCCGAGTGCGCCGCCACCTTTCCAGGTTGAGGACCGCCTCCACCACTTGGCTGGCGTAGGGGATCAAGCCTTCCCCAGCCTCGGTCAGGGTCACTGAACGCGTAGTGCGGGTGAAGAGCGGAAATCCCAACTCCGTCTCGAGCCTGCGAATCATCTGGCTGAGCGCTGGGCTGGTCACGTGAAGTTGCTCTGCTGCCCGGCCGAAATGCTTCTGTTCGGCGAGCGTCAAGAACGCTCGCAGAGCTGCCGTCGATACATCCATAACCGATCCTTCGCGCGCGCGTTTTGTTAACCCCACATTATCAATCGCCCACGGAATCGTTTCTTAATTTTCGCCTCCAATGGCTCTATGTTTGGTTCAGCGCTCGAATCCACAACACCCGGCGCCAGCCGGCTGGTGATGAGGTCCCCAAACCTCGACTGACGCCCAGAAGCAGCAAGGGGCGCTGACACGTGCACGCGTGCGGCCAACTCGCGAGCGGGTGCCTTCGCAATTACAAGACCTGTCCTAGGAGAACCAGTTTCATGCGTATCGCCAATATCGACCACCGTGCCGCCCTCGTCCTCGGAGAGAAGGGTGCCGAGCGGGCCGTCGACATCGCCCACGCCTCCCGCGGCCGGTTCGGCCCGAGCCTGGCGGCCCTCTACGAAGCCTGGGACGACGTCACCGCCTGGGCCGCAGACCAGGACCTCTCGGATCTGGCCGACGACAGCTTCCCGGTCGACCGGTCCCTCCTGCACGCACCCTCACCGGCTCCCCGGCAGGTGTTCGCCGTCGGCCTGAACTACCACGCCCACGCCGCCGAATCCGGCTTCGAATCCCCCACCCACCTGCCGCCGGTCTTCACCAAATACGCCTCCAGCTTCACCGGCCCCGACACAGACGTGATCATCCCCACCGGCGGCAATGTCGACTGGGAGGTCGAACTCGTCGCCGTCATCGGCCGCGAAACCGCCAAGATCGACGCCGCCGACGCCTGGTCCCACGTCGCCGGGCTCACCGCCGGACAGGACATCTCCGAACGAATCACCCAGACACGCGGTCCTGCACCGCAATTCGGTCTCGGAAAATCCTTCGCCGGGTTCTCCCCGCAAGGACCGTGGCTGGTCACCCCCGACGAGTTCGCCGACCCCGACGACCTCGAACTCGGCTGCACCATCGACGGCGAACAAATGCAGAAGGGCCGCACCCGCGACCTGATCTTCCCCGTCTCGAAGCTCGTCGCCACCCTCTCGCGCACCGTCACCCTCTACCCCGGGGATGTGATCTTCACCGGCACCCCCGCCGGCGTCGGTGTCGGCCGCGAACCGCAACGGTTCCTGCAGGCCGGCGAGACACTCGACAGCTGGATCGACGGCATCGGCGAGCTGCACCAGAAGTTCGTCGCCGACCCCGACGCGCGGTAAGGACACCACGCCATGGCACTACACGGACTCGGCAAGGTCACCATCGGCGTCCCCAACGTCGACGACACCATCGCCTACTACGCCGACTTCGGCCTCGAACACCGTGGGGGCGGGGTGTTCGCCACCCGTAACGGCGGCGAACAACTCGAGATCGTGCACACCCCCACCCGGCGGCTGGTCGAGCTGACCGTCGCCGCCGACGACCCCGACGACATCACCGCCATCACCGCGCGGCTGACCAGGCTCGGTCTGGCGACCCGCCACGACGGCACCTCCGTCAGCGCCGTCGAACCAGTCACCGGCACCCGGGTGCGGGTGGCGGTGCGGCCCCGGATCGTGATCGAGCCCGCGGTGTCGCCGACCCCGTACAACGGTCCGGGCCGGATCGACCGGTGGGGGCGGGCCCCGTTCCTCACCCGCACCGACCCGGTACGCCCCCGCAAACTCGGCCACGCGGTGATCGGGTCCACCGACCTCGAGACCACCATGACGTTCTTCACCGACGGACTCGGATTCAAGGTCAGCGACTACATGGGGGACAAGGCCGCGTTCCTGCGCTGCTCCGTCGAACACCACAACGTCCTCGTCATGGCCGCACCGGTGAACTTCATGCACCACACCAGCTGGCAGGTCGACGACATCGACGACGTCGGCCGCGGCGCCCACACCATGCTCGAAAACAACCCCGAACGCCACATCTGGGGACTCGGCCGTCACTATGCGGGTGCGAACTTCTTCTGGTACCTCAAGGACCCGGCCGGGAACTTCTCCGAGTACTACTCCGACATGGACACTGTCCCCGAGGACGAACTCTGGTCCCCGGAGGTGCTCCACGGACTGCAGGGCCTCTACGCCTGGGGACCGCCGCCGCCCCCGTCGTTCCTCGAACCCGACGACCTCGCCGCCCTCATGACCGGAGCTCACTCGTCCACGCGCTGACGAACCGAGTGGGACGAACTACGTTTCGCCTTCCCATCCGCGAAGTCAGCGGATGGTGCATATCCCTCGCACCCCTTCCTTATTGGAGAACCAGATGTCCAACGACATGTATGACGTCGTACAGATCGGGTACGGCCCGGTCGGTCAGACCATGGCAGCACTGCTCGGAAAGGCCGGTCACCGCGTCGCTGTCTTCGAACGGTGGCCCGAGTTGTTCGGCAAGGCACGAGCAGGACACGTCGACCACGAGATCATGCGGATCTTCCAGTCTGTCGGCGCAGCAGATGCCGTCGAAGAGGATGCGGCCCGCGCGACGAAGTACGAATTCCGCAACGCCGCGGGCGAGTTGTTGCTGTCCTTCGACTGGGACTTCGACGGAATCTCGGGGTGGCCCTCGGACTACATCGTCTATCAACCGACCATCGAAACCGCACTTCACGACGCTGTCTCCCAGCTGCCGACGGTGGAGATCCACCAAGGCTGGGAGGCTGTGGCCATCGAGCCGCAGAACGATCATGTCGACATCACCCTTCGCCGGGTCGGCAGGAGCGCAGTAGGCAAGAAGGTCGTGACCGACGAAGAACGGACCGTGTCCGCCCGGTACGTCATCGGCGCGGACGGCGCCAACAGTTTCGTCAGGGACATCATCGGCACCGACCAGCACGATTTCGGGTTCCAAGAAACGTGGCTCGTCCTGGATCTGAGGCCGACGATGCCACTGCACTTCGACTTCGACAACGGTCAGATCTGCGATCCCACCCGCCCGCACTGCCTCTTTCAGCTCGGCAAGAGGCATCGGAGGTTCGAATTCTGCCTCCTGCCAGGCGAGACACCGGAGCAGATGAGCGACCCCGCCACCGCCTGGGCATTGGTCAAGCAGTACGGCGTCACACCCGACAACGCCGAACTCGTCCGTCACGCCGTCTACACCTTCAAGTCCAAACTCGCCGATACCTGGATGGATTCCCGCCTGCTACTGATCGGCGACGCAGCCCACGTCATGCCCCCGTTCATGGGACAGGGAATGTGCTCCGGAGTGCGGGACGCCAACAACCTGGCATGGAAGCTCGACACCGTGTTGCGCGGACTTTCCGATCCGGCGATCCTGGAAAGCTACCGGGACGAACGGGCACCACACGTGTCATCGATCATCAATATGTCCATCGAAGCCGGCAAGATCTCGTGCACCACCGACCCGAGTGTCGCTGCAGCCCGCGACGAAGCCTTCCGCACCGGACAGGTCCCCCCGCCGCCGCCCTTCCCCCACCTCGAATCCGGCATCCTCGCGACAACCGACGTAAACACTCGTCTGCGTGGGCAACTTGCCCCCCAGGGGCGCATCGCACTCGACGGCCGGGAGGGGCGCTTCGACGACCTGCTCGGTACCGGTTGGACGCTACTGATCTCCGGGCACATCGTTCCCGAATTCAGCGGAGAGCAGCAGGCGACCCTCGACAGGCTCAACGTGCGTGTCGTCGCCGTTGCCGACAGCGCAATCAACTCCGCGGCCACCGACATCGACGGCTACTACACAAAGTACTTCGCAGCCAACGCCGTGACCGCAGTGCTCTACCGGCCGGACTTCTACATCTTCGGCGCCGCCGACGATCTCGCTGCCGTCGGTACCCTCATCGACGAGCTCGGCTCGCTCGTCCCGCCCCGCGTTCAGGCAGCGCTGGCATGACCTCCACCCGCGCCGACGATACTGCGGACGAGGTGAAGCCATGGATGGCCGAAGCCCGCGCCCACCAACGGGCGATGCCACTGCCACGACTGCTCGGCAACGGCATGGACTATCCCGATGCCGTCGAGCTGCATTCACTTGCCGAACAGGGCGTTCCGTGGGCCGATGCCGCCGAGCAGCTCGGTGACCGCAACCGCGACCGCGCGAAGCGGGCACTGACCGACGGGCATACCCACACCGCGCATCAGTGGTACCTGTTTGCATCGGCGTGTTATCGAGCCGGGCAGGTCCCGCTCGCCGACACGGACACGCAGAAGCGGCGAATGTATCGGAAACTGATCGACACCTTCGGCGCCGCGGGCCGCCTCGCAACTCCGAGGTGGGAGCACGTCCAGATCCCCTTCGAAGGTTCCGCGCTGGCCGGCTGGTTACTCGTGCCGCCCAACGTCATCGAACCTCCGCCGGTGGTCATCGTGACCGGTGGCTTCGACGGCTGGCGTGAGGAATATGCCAAAGGCGCCGAACAACTGCTCGTCCGTGGACTTGCCTGCCTGCTCGTCGACGGTCCCGGACAGGGCGAAACCCGGATTTTCGGAAAACTGCACATGGGCGTGAATCCGGCCGCGGCGTTCTCGTTTGTCGTGGACTATCTGCTGGCTGATCCTCGCGTGTCCGATCAAATCGGGATGTGGGGCAACAGCATGGGTGGCTATCTTGCTGCGGCCACCGCTGCGGCGGATCCGCGAATCGGGGCGTGCTGCGTCAACGGCGGCACCGTCAGGCCGGTGGAGCTTCCCGAGCGGTACCCACGCTTCGTAACCAAACTTCAAGCCCTCTATGGGATCGATGATCCGGATGAGGCGATGCGAGCCATGGACGATGCGACGATCGGCCCCACCGAACTCGAGCGGCTTCGTTGTCCGCTGCTCGTACTCCACGGAACACCCGATCAGGTCTTCTTGGTCGAGAACGCTCGAGCCCTGTACGACGCTGCGGCCAGCGTGGACAAGACCTGGCGCGAATGGCCTGACGGGGACCACTGCATCTACAACCACACCGCCGAAAAGCACGCAATTATCGGCGACTGGTTCACCGTCAAACTGAGGCAACACACGCCGACGCACCGTTGAGATCGCAGGGGCGTGGCTCTGGACGGATGGCCATGGAGTCGTGGATGGGTCGGGTGTGTTCACCTATTGCCCGGTCACAGCACGGCGGCCGTTCGCGAAGTGTGCTGAACTCGGTGCGGCCTCTTACACAGACGCCCATCGTTGATGGCGGCTGACACGACAGGGTGCCTGATGCACGTGTGCTCGACCCGGCGTTTCGGTCCTCGGGACTGACCGCCCCTGGACTAGGACCTACGCCGGATGCCGGGCGCCCTCGTGGGCGGTGAGCAGCAGGTGATCGAACTAGGTGCGCAGACTCGCGCCGGTGTCGCACTGGCCGAATCCGGCGACGAGCAGTTCCGCGAGGATGCGGAGCCGGGTGTTGGTCTCTTGGGAGCGCCCGATGAGGATGTCGAATGCCCGGTCGGCGGGATGCCGTAGATCAGCATCAGCGCACCCTTGGCCTGCTCGATGATCGCCCGGGACTGCTCGAGTTCGGCGACCGCCTCGTCGACGGACTCCTTCACCTCGTCGCAGTTGGAGTCGGTGAGGTCGATGTAGAACCCGGTCGTCCCGATCACGGCCCCGGTGTCGTCGCACAGTCGGTCACCCACGACGACGACCTGGTGGACCTGGCCGGCGGTGTCGACGATGCGGTGTTTGCTGCTGAACGGCTCGGCCGCGTTGATCATCCGGTCCAGAACCCGCGCGACGTGCGGGTGGTCCTCGGGATGCTTGTGGGAGAGCAGCAAAGCGGTGGTGGGGACGATTTCGCCGGGTTGGTAGCCGTGCATCCGGGCGACGGCATCGGACCATTCCCACCGCTGCCCGTCGAGGAGGAACCGGAAGCTGCCCACCCGCTGCGGTTCCCCACCGAACACCTGATCAGTAGTCACGCCCTATTTACTAGCGCATCGCGATAACCGACAAGTTGCCATGGTTGTGCGGCCGTGCCGCCCGCGACCACGCCGCGGCCCGGAGTCGCGGAGAGCGTCAACCGTGCTGCGGCAGGGAAGAGTTGGCGTCAACGCTGTGAGTGATGTACAACATTGGAGGCAGAAAATGTGAAGCGGATCACATCACTGTGACGGTGGTGCACACCAACCTGGTGTGCCGGGTCCGCGGACACGATGAAAGGTAGGGCGCGCATGAGCACAGCCTCGATGATTCCGGCGTCTTCGATCACCTCGCGGCCGCCGGTGCGGCGCAGCGGCGCGATGAGCACCGCGGAGATCAAAGCGAGGATCGAGGCCATGTTCGCCGACGACCGACGACCAGTCAGCCGGACGGGTGCACGCTGACGTCACGAGAGGGAACACGATGAATGTGCTGCTCCTGCTGGGTTTGCTGATCACCGCGTTCGCTGCCGTCCTGGCGATGCACACCGACGAACAGTCCCGCTCTCGCCACTGACACCGGCGCGGCACCGGTGATGTCGGTGACCGACCGCCGGCGTACCGGCAGGAGTGAGTCCCGACCGTGGGTGGGGCGCGGCCCCGAGTTGTCGGAACAGACGGTGGCCCACCTCGCCGGGGCGCTCGAGGCGTCACACTCGGCGGGCACCCGCCGCGCCTTCGCCTCCGATTGGGCGCCGCTTCCGCGCATGGTGCGCCAGGAGCCTGTACCCGACGGACGTTCAGCCGGCGATCGTGTGCGACAACTACTCGCCGCACCTGACCGCGCGTAAGTTTGTCGAGTCGCCGACTGGGCGGAGGCGAACAACGTCGAGATCGCTTACGACGGCACCGACCACGCCTCTCACCACGAACAGTCCCGGCTCTAAAAGGCTGCTCCCGCACGCTCTTCCTCGTCACTTCGGTCAGGCACCGTTGGCGGATGCGACGAGGGCACAGTGTGGCCCGGTTGCGCCGACTCGAAGGTGCACATCTGGAGCCAACGCATCTGGGCCCGGACGTACGCGATCTCCTGGACCATCTCGCGGAAGCTGATCGTCAACCTGCCTCCGTGAAGGAGGCGGAGCAATGCGATGACGGCGTGGAGCATGAGCGTGGGCATAGTTGCCTCCTACGGGCAGTCGGCGCAGCACTCGGGCGCGTACCGAACGCGAGCACATCGGGGCACGCCGTGATATCGAATTGTTTTGGTAGAGGTTTGTTCCGCGGCGATCGGAGGGTCAGAATTCGACCCTCAGTGTCGGGCTGGTCGGCTTCGCCTGGCAGCCGAGGATGTAGCCGTCGGCGACGTCGTCGGGATCGAGGGCGTCGATGACCCCGGGATCGACCGTCCCCTCCAGGAGGGTGCAGGCGCAGGATCCGCATTCGCCTTCGCGGCAGGAGTGGGGGCGTCGATCCCAGCGTCGACCATGACGTCGATCAGGGTCGCATCCGCCGGCCATGCGCCGTCTTGGCACGGTGGGTGATGCCCGATGACCGCTACGGCGAAGAGCTCTGTGCGTGGATCCGGATGAAACCCGGGCGCACCCCGCTCGACGCCGACACCGTCCGCGGGTTCGCGACCGGCAAGCTCGCACTACAAGATTCCCCGTTACGTCCACATCACGGCGAGTTCCCGATGACCGTCACCGGCAAGATCCGCAAGGTCGACATGCGCGAGGAGAGCATCACACTCCTCGGTCTGTGACCGTGGTGGTCGACGTCCAGTGCGCCGGCTCAACCCACAGAGCGGTGACGGTCGAGGGTGGTGTGGCTAGTGCACCGCACGCGCACGCGCGTGCGACTTGCGCCTGCCGGGGCGTGCGGGCGTGAGTTTCGTCGTGCACAGTTCGTCGAGCCGTAGCCGGACGCTGTCGTTGACGGTGGGGTGGTGGCGGAGGAGACGTTGCAGGCGGCGGTAGAACACGTTCGGAAACACGCCGAATTCGGGCAGGATGTGTTCGTCGCCGCCGCCGAAGGGTGCCCATTTGACCGCGAATTCGAGCATGGCGAGTTCTTCGTTGGTCACCGGCGTCTTCCGTTCTTTCGTTTGGGTGTGGGTGCGGCCGTGCGTGGTGTTGCACGGCCGCACCCAGGGGGTCATCGAACGTCGAGGTAGATGCTCTTGAGCTGCTGGTAGCTCGCGAGGCCCTCGGGTCCGAGTTCGCGGCCGAGGCCGCTGTTCTTGATGCCGCCGAAGGGGGCGGTGGGGTCGTTCGAGTAGCCGTTGATCCCGACCGTTCCGCTGGCGACGTTGCGGGCGAATTGTGCGCCGCGTTCGGGGTCCGCGGTCCAGACGGAGCCGCCGAGTCCGTAGTCGGAGTGGTTGGCGATCGTGATGGCTTCGGCCTCGTCGGTGTAGGGGATGACCGACAGGACGGGTCCGAAGATTTCTTCCTGGGCGATCGTGTGGCCGGTCTCGACGTCGGCGAAGACGGTGGGCTCGACGAACCATCCGTGTTCGGCGTCGGCGGGCCTGCGACCACCCGTGGTGACGCGTCCGCCGTCCGAGCGGCCCTTCTCGATGTATCCCTCCACGCGGTCGCGCTGCCGGGACGACACGAGCGGTCCCATCTGGGTGGTGTCGGACAGCGGGTCACCGACCGACAGGCCCTTGGCGAGGTCGGTGATGGTGTCGACGATCTCGTCGTAGCGTGAGCGGGGCGCGAGGACGCGGGTGCCGAGCCAGCAGATCTGCCCGTTGTTGAGCAGGGTGGCGGCGTAGAACGACTCGATGTTCGCGACGAGGTCGGCGTCGTCGAGGACGACGGCGGCGGACTTGCCGCCGAGTTCGAGGGTGACGGGGCGCAGCAGTTCGCCGCAGGTGCGGCCGATGGCGCGTCCGGCACCGGTGGAGCCGGTGAAGGAGACCTTGTCGATCCCGGGGTGGGCCACGAGATACGCGCCGAGGTCGCGTCCACCGGGGACGATGTTGACCACGCCGGCGGGGAGTCCGGCGGCGATGGCGGCTTCGGCCATCAGGAACGCGTCGAGAACGGTTTCGGGGGACGGTTTGAGGACGACGGTGCAACCGGCGGCGAGGGCGGGGGCGAGTTTGAGGAATGTGATGGCCTGCGGCACATTCCACGGGACGATGGCGCCGACGACGCCGATCGGGGAGCGGGTGACGAGTGTGGATCCGCCGAGCATGCCGGGCCGGATCTCGTCTTCCTGGTTCGCCGCCATGTCGGCGTAGTAGCGCAGCAGGACCGGTGGGAACCCGCCCTCGAACTGCCGGGCGAGGGTGATGGGCATGCCGTTCTGGCTGCTGACCCGGGTGGAGGTGTCCTCGGCGCGGGACTCGAGTTCGTCGGCGAACCGGTTCAGGACCTCGGCGCGCTGGGCCGCAGTCCACGACCCCCACTGGGTGAGTGCGGCGCGGGCGGCGTCGACGGCGTCGTCGATGTCGGTTTCGGTGCCCTCCGGCACGGAGCCGATGCGCTGCTCGGTGGTGGGGGAGATGACCGGGATCGTCGCGGTGCCGGCGGGCCGGGTCCATCCGCCGCGGATGTAGAGATCGGGGTAGTCGATCGTCATCGGGGTGTCCTTCTCGGAAAGGTTCGGAAAGTGGGGGTGGTCAGTCCTGCAGGAGCACGGGTTTGAGGACTTCGCCGCGGTGCTGGGCGTCGATCGCGTCGTTGATCTTCGCGAAGGGGAAGGTGGTGACGAGCTTGTCGAGCGGGAACTTCCCGGCCTTGTACAGCTCGACGAGTTCGGGGATGAACTCGTCGGGGACGCTGTCGCCCTCGATGATTCCGGTGATCGTCAGCCCCATGGCGAGGGAGTTGATGATGTTGAGCGGCACCGAGGCTGCGGGGTCGGCGGGCACGCCGATGAGGCCGATCTTGCCGTGGAAGGTCATGGAGCCGACGAGCGATTCGATGACGGCCGGGATGCCGGAGGTGTCGATCGCGTAGTCGACGCCGGCGGGGATGATCGCGCGGACCTGCTCGGCGAGCGGCCCGGCCCCGGGGTCGATGACATGGGTGGCGCCGAGTTCGAGGGCGAGGTCGCGCCGCGACTGGTGCGGTTCGACGGCGATGATCGTGGTGCAGCCCTGGACGACGGCGCCCATGACGGCGGCCAGCCCGACGGATCCGGCACCGGCGACGAGGATCGCGGATCCGGGTCGGCAGTCGAGGGAGCGCATGACGGCGCCTGCGCCGGTCTGGATGCCGCAGCCGAGCGGTGCGAGGAGTTCTGCGGGAACGTCGGCGGGAACCTTCACGACGTTGCGTTCGAACGCGAGGCTGTAGGTGGCGAACGAGGACTGTCCGAAGAACAGGCCGGTCAGGGATTCGCCGTCCGTGGTCGACAGCGGACCGGTGCCGTCTTCGCGGACTCCGTCGTAGGCGAGGTGCATGAACTGGTGACAGTAGGACGGTGCCCCGGTGGTGCAGGAGGGGCAGGTTCCGCAACTGTTGAACGTGATGGCGACGCGGTCGCCGGCGGCGACCTTCGTGACGCCGTCGCCGACTGCGCGGACGAAGCCGCAGCCTTCGTGGCCGAGGACGGCGGGCAGCGCGGTCGGGAGGGCGCCGTCGCGTGCGGCGAGGTCGGTGTGGCAGATGCCGACCGCTTCGATTTCGACGAGTACCTCGCCGGCCTTCGGTCCGTCGATGGTGATCGTTTCGAGCGAGAACTCGGTGTGGGGTTCTCTCGCGACTGCTGCGAGTGCTTCCATCGTCAATGACTCCATGTCTGTGGGGGCCGGTCCGGGAAGGACCGGCGTGGATCGAATGCTCAGAGAGCGGCTTCCCGCAACGGCGTCGCGGGATCGGCGAGGGCAGTGCGGTCGACTTTGGTGCGATTCCCGATGAACTTCTTGCCGGCCATGAATTCGCCTGCGGCATTCACGGTCTCGACGGCCACCGGTATCCCGTCGCTGTCGAGGTGGAACAGTGCGAACGAGGTGTCGGAGGCGTCGCCGCGCAGGATCGCCTGCGTGTCCGGCCCGATCATCCCCGCCATCTTCATCTTCAGGTCGAACTGATCCGACCAGAACCACGGCACCTCGTGCGGTGGGAGGGGGGCTCCCATGATGACTGCCGCCGCCTGCTTCGCCTGCTCGACCGCACTCGGAATGCTTTCCAGCCGCACCATCTTCCCGAGCGTGTCGTGCAGTCGATAGGTCACGTCCCCGATCGCGAGAACATGCGGATCGCTCGTGTGGGCAGACCCGTCGACCACGATTCCGGCGAGGCACTCGAGGCCGGACTCGCGCGCCAGCGCGTCGTTGGGGATGGCACCGACCCCGACCAGGACGAGGTCGCAGGCGATCTCGGTTCCGTCACCGAGTTCTACCCCGGCCACGCGGCCGTCGGCGCCGGTGATTCCGCGGACCTCGGCCCCGGTGAGGATGCGAGTTCCGCGGTTCCGGTGGAATTCGGTGAGCGCCGCCGAGAGTTCCCGGCTCGCCACCCGGGCCAGCACCCGGTCCTCCCGTTCGATCACCGTGACGTCGCATCCGCGGGCGCGGGCCGAGGCCGCGACCTCGAGTCCCACGTACCCACCGCCGATGATCGCCAGCGCCGATCCTGTGTGCACGGCCTCACGGAGCGTCGTGGCGTCGGCGAGGGTGCGCAGGCTGAGCACACCCTCGAGCTCGCTTCCCGGGAGGGAGAGCGTCCGTGGAGCGGCACCCGTCGCGAGCACGAGTGTCGTGTACTCCAGCACCGTTCCGGACGCCGTCGTCGCGGTACGCGCGTCCCGGTCGATGCGGGTGACCGGATCACCGAGCAGCGTGTCGATCTGGTTGTCGGCGTAGAACGATTCCGGCTTGAGCCACTGTACGAACTCGTCGTCGGCGTACTTCTTCGACAACGGCGGGCGGTGATAGGGCGGATGGGTTTCGTCCCCGCACAGGACGATGCGACCGTCGAACTTCTGCTGCCGCAGCATGCCGGCGAGAGTGCCGCCGGCATGCCCGGCCCCGACGATCACCACGGTGGGTGACGCATGTGACGTGACCATGGTGTTACCGGGTGAACTCGATCTGGACGGGCATGTTCTTGAGCCCGCCGACGAAATTGGTCTGGATCATCTTCGTGTCGTCGACGAGTTCGAGCGATTCGATGTGGGGGAGCAGTTCCTCGAACATGATCCGCAGTTCGAGCTTCGCCAGGTGCTGGCCGATGCACATGTGCGGGCCATAGCCGAAGGCGATGTGCTTGTTGGGCCTGCGGGTGATGTCGAAGGTGTCGGGGTCCGGGATGACGTCCGCGTCGCGGTTGCCCGACTGGTACAGCAGCATGAAGCGGTCGCCCTTCTTGATGTCGCGGCCGCGCAGCGTGTAGTCCTGCGTCGCCTGACGCATGAAGTGCTTCACCGGGGAGGCCCATCGCAGCGATTCGTTGACGATGTGCGGGGCGAGCGCCAGATCGGCCTTGGCCTTCGCGAGGAGTTCCGGGTTGCGGCCGAGTTCGAGCATGCCGCCGGCGAGGGTGCTGGAGGTGGTGTCGTGACCGGCGGTCGCGATGGCGATGAAGTAGCCGTAGGCCACCTCGTTCGGGTAGTACTCGCCGCTCTCGTCGCGTGCCACCGAGATGATCGTCGCGAGATCGTCGCGGGGGTTGGCCCGCCGGTCCTGCAGCAGCCGTTCGAAGTAGGCGTAGAAGTCCTGAATCGTGGCCACCCACTGCTTCGCGGCGGCGTCCGGGGTGAGGGGTTCGACGTCGTCGCGCGCGGCATCGGGGTCGGCCGTGCCGAAGAACTCCTGAGTCAGAGACATCATGCGGGGCTCGTCCGATTCCGGCACCCCGAACAAGCTCATGATGACGTGCAGGGGGTAGTTGAGGGCGAAGTCCTTCACGAAGTCGATCCGGCCGTCCGTCTTCAGTAGCCGGGCGACGGAGGCCTTCGCGAGGTCGCGGATGGTCGCCTCCCACTGGGCGAGGTTGGTGGGCCGGAACCAGTCCAGCGCGATGTCCTTGATCGCGGTGTGCTCCGGCGGGTCGAGGTAGGTGAGAGTCTCGAGAATGCGGAGGCTGCCGTTGTTGATGCTCTTGGTGAACGCGTCGCCGGCCTGGTTCGCCAGGATCGGGTTGACGGAGCCCTTGTCCTCGGCGCCGGCACTGGTGAAGATGTCGGGCTGACGCTCGATCTCCATGATGTCGGCGTGCTTGCTCACCAGCCAGATGGGGTCGTACCCCTCCACCACGGCACGGCCGAGGGGATTGTTCTCGCGCAGCCAACGGTAGGCGTCGAACAGTGCGTCGTTGTCCCGGTGTCCCTCGGGCAGAACGATCTGTCGGGCGACGGCGTCCGGAATAAGTTCCGTGACCTGCTCTGTGGTGCTCATCAAATTCCCCTTCGTGGTTCAGTGAGGTGCGGCGCCGAACGTCGCGGCGCCCTCGCCGACTGGAGTGACTCCAGCCTGTCAGCCACAGGAGTGAGGGGCATCACACCATTGATCGAAAGTTGTCCACCTAACGGGGGATGTGTGGCGGGTCACCCCGGCGCATGTCGCGGTCGGCGGGGCAAGATTCACCCCACGGGAGGGGGGTAATCACCCGAAGTGGTGATGTGCCCGGCCAGTGACCGGCGACACAATTTTCGGTACCGAGAACGCGGCCGGACCCTTTCGCTTCGGCATGACGGCCGCGCAGATGTTCACCGGTCAACCTGAAGGAGATCGCCATGCCCACCGTCGTGTACCAGCTCCCGGACGGCTCGACGTCGTCCGTCGATGTTCCCGCCGGCCAGAGCGTGATGGACGGGTCGGTTCGCAACAACCTCCCCGGCATCGTCGCCGAGTGCGGCGGTAGCTGCTCCTGCGCCACCTGCCACGTGTACCTGGACGACGATTCCGGTGGTGCGTTCGGGGAGCCGACGCTGGAGGAACAGGACCTCCTCGAGTTCATCGACGGTGTCCAGCCGTGCTCGCGTCTCGCCTGCCAGCTCGTGCTCACGCCTGACGTGGGCACCGTCACCGTGACCGTGCCGTCCACGGACGCCTGAGGGGGTTTCCACCCGCGCGTCACCGGGTGCCGGACTGATACCTCGCGATCAGTTCGGCGCGGTTGGTGGCGCCGGTTTTCCGGAGGATGCGTTTCACGTGGGATTTCACCGTGTCGACCGTGATGACCAGTTCCTCGGCGATAGCCGAGTTCGATGCCCCGGTGAGAACCAATCGAACGACGTCGGCTTCACGGTCGGTCAGGGGGTCGAGCAGGGGCTGCTCGGCGGCGTCGGGGTCGGTCTGCGCCGGGGCGAGTTCGGACGCGCCGCGGGGAGGCGCCGTGTCGACGTCGGTGTCGCCGGCCCATCGCCGAGCGCTGTCGTGCAGAAGCGCGTTCTGACGTTCACGTCGCGATTCCAGGCCGACTCGCTCGAAGCACCCGCCGAGAACTTCGACGAATACCCCCAGTGCGCGACGGCGAGTGTCGTCCAAGGGGGAGCTGACGTGCACGAGCGCGGCGGCGGCGCCGCCGACCACGACCGGAGCGGTGGTGAAACCGTTTACGCCCAGCAGTTCCTGCAGTGCGACGGGGACGTCGGGGCCGACGCTGACCGTATTCGTCGCGAGCGCCTCGGCCTCCGGTGAACCGTCCACGATGTCGAATTCGGCCGGCGGTGACGGCATCGTGCCGGGGTCTGCGCTGAACCAGGTCACGGGAATGATCCGGTCTCCGTCGAGGCGGGACAGGACAACCCTTTTCGCAGAGCACAATTCCGCGACGCGTTCGCACGCGCGGCGCATCAGTTCCGCGCTCGAGGAGGCGTCGTCCAATGCGCGGACCGCGCGATCGATGCCCGCCGCGACCGTGCCGATGTCGGCAGTCCGATTCGCGTCGGCGGCGTTTCTGCGGTCGAGGAGGTCGACGAGGCGTCTCCCGAGTTCGGTCGATCGTGACGGGTCGGCCACCCTCATCTCGGTCAGGACGTCCGCGATGGCGCGATCGAGTTCGGTGTCCGTGGTGATCTCGTCGGGGTGTGGCGCGTCAGCCACCGGACACCGTCTTGGCGTTGGCGCACAGCGCCGCCACCTCGGCCCGCGTCGAGACGCCGAGTTTCTTGAAGATCCGCTGGACATGGGACTTGACGGTGCCGTCGGAAATGCACAGGCGACGGGAGATGGCCGCGTTGGTCGCCCCCGTTGCCATCAGCGTGAGCACCTCGCGCTCGCGAGCGGTCAAGGTGTGCGCGCGCGGCACGACGGGTGCCTGCGACGTGTCCTCCCCACTCTGCGCGCCGGCGTGGGGGAGGTCGAACGTGGCGAGTTCCGGCATCGTCAGGGGCTGCTCGAGGTGTCGCAGTGCCTGCGTGAGCCGCTGGATCTCGGCGTCGACGTGCTCGTTGCGGGTATGGATCTGCCGACGCAGGTCGGCGCGTTCTTTCGACGAGGCGCACGCGCCCGCCAGCACTCCGACGATGTGGACGTCGGTGTCGGACAGGCTGTCGCTCTGACGGTCGACGTGGATCATCGCCACCGCGCGGGCGTCGACGACGATGGGAACCGCGATGTATCCGGCGGGTCGCGACAGATCGATGAGTGGGCGGTATGTGTGCCGGTAGGTGTCGGCGGCGTCCACAGCGTAGGGCCGGCGGCGCCGGACGAGTTCGGCTTCGCGGGGGGCGTCGCGCAGCGAGATCTCGCGTCCGTCGATGGCCGTGGCGAGTTCGTGGAAGTCCCCCGTCAGTTCAGGGTTGACCGCCAGCGCGACGGGAGACCAGGTGGAACCGCGGACCACGGAGAACATCGCCTTGCCGTATCCCAGGCTCGTGCACAGTTCCTGTGTCACGAGTTCGGCGATGCGGTCCGAGCCGGTGTCGAGCGCACGTACGACCCGCTGCAATGCCTCGAACTGGGCACTGTGCACGCGCAGTCGGCGGGCGATGTCGTCGCGGCTCGCGGCGTCGAGTCGCGTCACGAGTTCGGCGAGACGCAGGGTGTGCTCGGGGGAGGCGACACCTTCACGCAGTTTCCGGGCCGCGAACGCACGGATCACCGTCAGGTCGGGCTCGCCGTCTGCCAGCCGGATCAGGTTCGGTTCGCTTCCGAGAAGCTCCTGCAACTCTGCGACTGCCTGCTCGGCAAGCTCGAACGAACTCGTCGAAATGACCACTCACCACTCCTCGCGCCGCGGCCGCCGCACGGATGACAACGACACCGTCGCCTATTCCTGTGACGTAACGCACAGTATAGGAGGTGTCGCTCGGGACGTTTTCGCGCACCGTCAGCGGCCTCACTCTAATGTATATGGTCAGTCCAATTACGTCACGCAGTCCGCGAAAAGAGATGCGAACGGGTTCTTGTCCTGAATGCTGTCGTCGTACTAGGGTCGAATGGTAAGACCAAAATCGAAAGGATCGGCATTATGGCGCACCCCGTGCGATACGACGTCGACGAGCACATCGCCGTCCTCACTCTCGATCGCCCCGAAACCCGCAACGCGCTGTCCGACGACGTGCTCGACGAGCTGCTCGCCGCACTCGAACGTGCGCGTGGGGACGACGACGTGCGGGTGGTCGTGCTCGCGTCCTCGCACGAGAAGATCTTCTCGGCGGGCGGCGACCTCAAGGCGTTCGCGAGCGAGACGCCCACGATCGTCAAATATGCCGGTCTGGATCGCTTCCCGCGGCTGTATCAGCTCATCGGCGGTCTCGGGAAGCCGGTGATCTGTGCGGCAGGAGGCGACGTGCTGGCCGGTGCGTTCGGTCTCGCGCTGGCGTGCGATTTCGTGCTCGCCAAGGAGTCGGTCCGGTTCGGGTGCCCGGAGATCAACGTCGGTGTCTTTCCGTTCATGATCTCTGCCCTCATCTATCGGAACGTCGGGCGACTGAAGGCCAACGAGCTGATGATGTACGGCGAGCTCATCACGGCCGCGGAGGCGCTCGAACTGGGACTCGTGAACCGGGTGATCCCGGACGACGACTTCGAGGCGGAGGTCCGGGCGTGGGCGCGGCGGCTCGCCGGCAAATCGCCGCTGCTCATGCGTCTGGGCAAGGAGGCGATCAACAACACCCGGGACATGTCGCTGCCGGATGCACTCACGGCACTGCAGTCCCAGCTCGCTCTCGCGTTCACCACCGAGGACATCGTCGAGGGTGTCACCGCGTTTCGCGAAAAGCGTTCTCCCGTATGGAGCATGCGATGATCCCCGTTCGGGGAACTCGTTGCAGTTTCGGTCTAACCATTATATTGTGAGGGCCAACACGGAGTTTCTATTTCCCTCTCCACATCTGCGCACAGAGGAAGGCTTCCCATGGCGTTCGCATCGGTCACCGATCGCTATTCGGACGAACAGATCCGAGAGTTCTATGCCACCGGGCAGTGGCACCGCGACACCTTCTTCGACTTGCTCGAGGTTCAGGTCGCCGAGCGGGGCGACCGTGTCTTCCTGACCGACGACACCAGTGGTGACATCACCTTCCGGCAGTTGCGTGACAAGGCGCTGAGTCTTGCGGTGGGCCTTCGGCGTCACGGCATCGCCGCCGGCGACCGCGTGTCGGTGCAGGTTCCGAACTGGATCGAATTCGCGGTCATTTCCGTCGCGTTGTCGCGACTGGGTGCCGTCCTGGTGCCGATCATGCCGATCTACCGCCGCGACGACGTCGAGTACATCCTCGGTAACGCCGGTGTGCGGCTGGCGATTACGCCGCAGAGCTTCAAGAAGTTCGATTACGCCGGGATGTACACCAGCATCCTCGGTGCCGTCGAGTCGCTCGAGGATGTCGTGGTCGTCCGCGGGAGCGGCGAGTTGCCTGGTCGTGCGGTGTCGTTCGAGTCGCTGTTCGCGGACATCGGCCCCGACGAGGCGATCGCCGAACTCGGGCCCGGCGTCGGTCCGGACGAGCCGTTCGTCATTGTCTACAGCAGCGGCACCACGTCCCGTCCCAAGGGCTGCATTCACACGTTCAACACGATGGCCTGCGGATCTCGCCTGCTGGCCAAGGGGTTCGCCTACACCCCCGACGACGTGCAATTCGGACCCTCGCCGATCACCCACACCACCGGCCTGGTCACCAGCATCATCCTGCCGCTCATGCACGGGGCCGGGTCGCATCTGATCGAGGTGTGGGAACCGGCCCGCGGCATGGAACAGATCAAGGAACGCGGCTGCACGATCGCGGTGAGCGCCACGACGTTCCTGCAGATGCTGATGGACGCCTACGACCCCGCCGTGCACAACATCGGCAGCATGCGGTTGTGGGTGGCGGCCGGCGCCCCGATCCCCGCCAGCATCGTCACAAAGGCGGCCGACCTGTTCCCCGGCCTGCAGGTACTCAGCCTGTACGGCCGCTCGGAGAATGTCACGACCACCATGTGCACGGTCGACGACGAGCCCGAACGGTCGCTCACCTCGGACGGCCGCCCACTGCCGATGCAGTCGGTGAAGATCGTCGACGAACTCGGCGACGAGGTTCCGCGCGGCGAAGAGGGCGACATCGCGTACAAGGGCGCCATGCACATGCTCGGATATCTCCACAACCCCGAGGAGACGGCGAAGCTGTTCACTCCCGACGGCTATTCCCTCTCCGGGGATCTCGGCCGGATGGATGAGGACGGCTACGTGCGCGTCACCGGCCGGACCAAGGACATCGTGATCCGCGGCGGCATGAACATCAGTGTGCGTCAGGTCGAAGACCTCCTCGCCGCGCATCCCGCGGTCCGCGCTGTCGCGGCGGTCGCGATGCCGGACGAGCGACTCGGGGAGGCGGTGTGCCTGTACCTCGTTGCCGCCCCCGGGTACGGCGACATCACCCTGGAGAAGATCAAGACCTACCTGCTCGAGCAGGGGGTGGCGATCCAGAAGGTTCCGGAGCGGTTGGAGATCGTCGAAGCGCTGCCGACGACAGCCACGGGCAAAATCCAGAAGAACGTACTGCGTGAGCAGATCGCGGCGAAGATCGCGGCCGACCGGGAACGGGCGCAGGCCGTGAGCTGATCGAACGGGAAAGGGGGCGAAGCCGTTCGGCTTCGCCCCCTTTCGTATTGTTCGAGAAGGGTGATCAGGTCGAGGCCACCACGACCGTCGCCGATCCGGTGACCACCGGGCCCTTGTCTCCGGAGGCGACGAGATCGAGCGTTGCGAGCGACTCGTCATCGGTCTCGTCGATCGACACCACCGTGCCGCCCAGGGTCAGCGTGTCGCCGAGGAAGACCGGAGCGACGAACCGGACGCCGAAGGAGCGCACATGCTCGACACCGAACGTGTCGGACAGCCAGCCGGCCAAGATTCCGGCCTGCATCTGGCCCATCGCGATGACGCCCGGAAAACCAGACGTGGCCACGAATGCGGGGTCGTGGTGCAGCGGGTTGAAATCGCCTCCCGCCCCGGCGAACCGCACGATGTCGGTCTGGGTGACCGGGCCGACCACCCGGGGGTCCGGGGAATCGCCGACGCGTACCTTGGCCGGTGTTCTCATCGCTGCTCTCCTCGTTCGATCAGGACTTCCTCGAGCCGGACCACGGCTTCACCGTCGGCATCGACGTACTCGGTCTCGAGGGTCACGACACGCATCGTCCCGCCGCGCTTGCCTTCTCGCTGCTCGTCGGCCACGACGCGGCGGGTGCCCACCACGTGGTCGCCGGCGGTGAGCGGTCGCAGATACGTCCACGTGACCGAACCGACCACTACCCGCGCGAGGGCCAGGCCCAACGAGTCGACGAATGCGCGCTG
The DNA here is from genome assembly GCF_009872365.1 of Rhodococcus sp. T7. Lineage (NCBI taxonomy): Bacteria > Bacillati > Actinomycetota > Actinomycetes > Mycobacteriales > Nocardiaceae > Rhodococcus > Rhodococcus sp. T7. Next base: position 15,724 of record NZ_WXYH01000344.1, on the reverse strand, counting down.
GTCGCGCTGGTGTCCGGCGACGACCGTGTGCGTGAGAGTGGCCGGCGCATCGGGGAAGCCGGCGTCGCGCGCGGCGGCCGGATCCGTGTGGACGGGATCGGTGGTGAATGTGGCGCGCGTGAATTCGCGGATCTTGCCGCGTTCGACGTCGTATTCGACGCGATCGACGACGCCGGCGGGAAGTGGGTCGGACATCCAGGCCTCCTTTTTGGACTGACCTATAGTATCATTGAGCCTAAATTCGTGAGGAGGGTGCAATGGAGCTCGCTGATTCCCCAGACGAGGCCACATTCCGCGCAGAAGTCCGGGAGTGGGCCGAAAAAGCGGTCCCGACGCTGCCGTGGCCGGAACCGGTCGATCTGGTCGACAAGGTGCCGTTCTGGCAGCAGTGGCAGCGGCTGCTCTTCGACGCCGGCTACGGCGGGATGTCGTGGCCGAAGGAGTACGGCGGCCAGGCGGCCGACCCGATCCGCAAGGCCATCTTCACCGAGGAGATGGACCGGGTGGGCGCACCCGAGCGCCTCAATACCATCGGTGAGGATTTCGCCGGCCCCACCATCATCGACTTCGGGACGCCCGCGCAGAAGGAACGGTTCCTTCGCCCGATCCTGACCGGTGAAGAGATCTGGTGCCAGCTGTTCTCGGAGCCGGATGCCGGGTCCGACCTCGCCTCCCTCCGCACCAAGGCCACCAAGGTGGACGGGGGCTGGAAGGTCAACGGGCAGAAGATCTGGACCAGCCGCGCGCACATCGCCGCCCACGCCATCCTGCTCGCCCGCACCGGTGGCGGTCCGCGGCACAAGGGCATCACCTACTTCCTCGTCCCGATGGACAGCGAGGGAATCACCGTGCGGCCGCTCGCGCACATGCTCGGCGAGGCGGAGTTCAACGAGGTGTTCCTCGACGACGTGTTCATCCCCGACGAGCTCGTCGTCGGCGAGGTCGACGGCGGCTGGAAGGTCGCGATGGGCACGCTCGCCTACGAGCGGGTGGCGATCGCGACGGGCCGCGTCAACACCAAACGTGCCGTCGACGACATCGTCTCCGACATCGCCGGGATGACCGACGACGCGGGTCGCCCGCTCGGCGAGGACCCGGTGATCCGGCAGAAGGTGGCCGATCTCTACGGCCGGGCCCTCGTGCACTACCTCATCGGTCAGCGCGTCATCACCCTCGCGGCCAACGACGGCCCACCGGGGCCGGTCACGTCCATCGGCAAGCTGTTCTTCTGCCCCCTCGTCGAGGAACTCGCGGACTTCCGGCTGTCCCTCGAACCGGTGGGCGGGCAATTCGCCCTCGACGACGAGCAGCAGAAGACTGCGCGGTGGCAACGGCTCGCATATCAGGCCCGCGGCACCGCCATCGCCGGCGGTTCCACCTTCATCCAGCGCAACATCGTCGCCGAGCGCATGCTCGAAATGCCGAGGAGCTGACCGTGTCCGACTACACCTGGCGCCCCACCGACGAGTATGTCGAGAACGCCAACGTCACCCGGCTCGCCCGCGCCCACGGTCTCTCGGGCCTGGGTGAACTCCGCACCCGCTCCGTCGCCGACGTGCGGTGGTACTGGGATGCCGTGGTCCGCGACCTCGAGCTGCCGTTCCGGTCGCCGTACCGCGAGGTGCTCGACACCTCACGCGGAATCGAGTACCCGGAGTGGTTCGTCGGGGGCACGTCCAACGTCGTCGACGCGTGTCTGGAGCGGTGGCTCGCCGATCCCGCGGTCGCGGACCGGACGGCCGTCGCGCACGAGGCCGAGGACGGCACGGTCCGCAGCCTCTCGTATCGCGAACTTGCGGCGGACGTCGAGCGGGCTGCGGCCGGACTGCGGGAACTCGGCGTCGGCAAGGGCGACGCCGTCGCCCTGTACCTGCCGATGATCCCCGAGGCGGTCGTGTCGGTATATGCCGTCGCCCGGCTCGGTGCGGTGCTGGTTCCGTTGTTCTCCGGGTTCGCTCCGAGCGCGATCGCGTCCCGCATCCAGGACGCGGACGCCAAGGTGGTGATCGTCGCGGACGGAACGGTCCGCCGACGCAAGTCCGTCACGATGAAACCGGCCCTCGACGACGCGCTGGCCTCGTGCCCGACGGTGCAGTCGGTCGTCGTGGTCGAGAACATCGGAGTCCCGGTCGATTCCACCGACCGCGACATCTCCTGGGGCAAGCTCCTCGGCAACGCCGGTGATCCGGGCCCGGTGGAGGCGATGGATGCGGGTGAGCCGTTCGCGCTGGCATACACGTCCGGTACGACCGGCAAGCCGAAGGGCGCGGTCCACACGCACGCCGGGTTCCTCGTGAAGACGGCCAGCGAGGTCGCGTACTCGTTCGACCTGAAGCCCGGCGGCGTGTTCTGCTGGATCACCGACATGGGCTGGATCATGGGCCCGCTGTCGATCATCGGTACCCACGCCAACGGCGGAACCCTCGTGCTGTACGAAGGTTCGCCCGACGTGCCGGACACCGACAGGTTGTGGCAGCTCGCGCAGCGTCACCGGGTGACGATGCTCGGTGTCTCACCGACGCTGATCCGTACCCTGCGCGGACGGGACACGGACGTCGCGGCACGGTACGACCTGTCGTCGGTGCACACGATCGGGTCCACCGGCGAGCCGTGGGACCCGGACTCGTACGAGTGGCTCGCGCGGGACGTGTTCGGCGACCGGGTGCCGATCATCAACTTCTCCGGCGGCACCGAGGTCGGCGGCTCGTTCCTCGCCCCGTATCCGGTTGAGCCGATCCGCAGCTGCTCGCTGGGCGGTCCGTCCCTGGGTATGGACGTCGACGTCGTCGACGACGCGGGACGCTCCCTGCGCGGCGAACAGGGCGAACTCGTCTGCAGGCAGCCGTGGCCGTCGATGACGCGCGGGGTGTGGAAGGACGAGGAACGCTACCTGGAGGCGTATTGGTCCACGTTCCCCGGCATGTGGCGGCACGGCGACTACGCCCTCGTCGACGACGACGGCCAGTGGTACATCCGCGGCCGGTCGGACGACGTCATGAACGTGGCAGGAAAGCGTCTCGCGCCGGCGGAGGTCGAGGCCGTACTGACCGCGCACCCGGCAGTGTCCGAGGCGGCGGCGGTCGGTGTCCCCGACCCGAAGAAGGGCGAGGCGGTCTGGGCGTTCTGGGTTCCCCGCGCAGACGCCGACACGACGGACATCTCGGCCGAACTCGTCGCCAGCGTTGCCGCGGAACTCGGAAAACCGTTCGCGCCGAGCGCTGTTCACCGGGTGTCGCGCCTGCCGAAGACCCGGTCGGCGAAGATCCTGCGCCGAGCGGTGCGGGCCGCCGCGCTCGACATCGATCCCGGGGACCTGTCGGGAGCCGAGAACCCGGAGGCCGTCGACGAGATCCGCGCAGTGGTCGCGGGGGCGAGCGACGCAGCGTCGTGAGGACGGCGAAGGCCCCACACCGCACGGTGTGGGGCCTTCGCCGTCGAAGCGGGAGACTGAGACGCTATTCGTCGAGGGGAATGTCGGTGCGCTTCTCGAAGTCCTTGATCGACTCGGCGTACGAGTGGACGTGCCTGCTCATGCGTCGTACCGCGGCTTCGGAGTCCTTCTCGCGAATTGCCCTGGTCACCGAGCGGTGCGCCTTGACGGTGATCTCACGGACCTTGTCGTCGATGAAGCCCTCGTTCTCGGTTGCGGCGTAGATGGCCCGCGAGAGCGAGATCATGAGACCCGACAACAGTTCGTTGTGGCTGGCGCTCGCGACGGCGACGTGCCAGTCGATGTTCGCCTGAAGGAAGTCGTCGAGATTGTCGCCTGCTCCGGCGATGTCCTCGTTGGCGGCGTCCAGGCGGGCGAGATCCTCGTCGGTGCGATGGCGGGCGGCGAGTTGTGCGCAGAACGGTTCGATCGCCTCGCGGGTCTCGAGCAGTGCGGCGAGGCGGATCTGACGGCCACGGATGAGCAGTGCCACCGTGTCTGCCATGGACTGCTCACCCGGACGTTGAACGAAGGCGCCACCGGCCCGGCCCGCCTTGATGCGGACGAGGCCCTGCACCTCGAGGATGCGGAGGGCCTCGCGCACCGTGGTGCGGCTCATCTTCGTCTGGACGACGAGTTCACGCTCCGGGGGCAGCGGTGTGCCCTCGACGTAGTCCCCGCTGAGAATGCGTTCGCGCAGTTCGTTGGCAAGGACGTCCGACGCCTTCGGTACCTCCATCGGTGCCAACTGAATGGAGGAACGTCCGTTCCGGGTGGTGTTCGGCACGGCTGGTGGCATGACTCCCCGCCCTCTCTGGTCTAACGGTCAGACCTAATATACCATTGGGTTCTCGCTGCACTCGTCTTGCAGCCTATTCTTCGTCTCATCGAGAGGACCAGTTGTATGCGCTGGGAACTGTCAGAAGAGCAGGAAATGTTCACCGAAGCCCTCGACGGCTGGCTCGGACGGTTCGCCGCTCCGGCGAATGTCCGCAAGTGGGGTGAATCGGGAGATCCTGCCGAATTCGAGCAGAAGTTCGTCGAGGAGGGCTGGTTCTCCGCCGGTCTCGACGAGAAGATCGGTGGTCAGGGCGGTGGTCTGCTCGAACTGGCGTTGACCGCCGAGGCGCTGGCCCGGTACGCCGCTCCGTCGAGCGCCTGGACCGCGTCGGTTCTCGCGGCACCCGTGCTGCCCGTCGACGTCGCCACCGACGTGCTCGCCGGGGGCGGGTTCGCCGCGGTCGCCGTCGATGCGACCCGTCCGTTCGGTCTCACCGACTCGGTGCGCGTCGGCGAGGCCGGCGCGCTGACCGGTCGTGTCGCGACGGTGCTCGGCGCCGAACGGGCGAAACTGCTGGTCGTCCCGGCCACGGACCCCGACGGCACGGCCGCTCTGTATCTCGTGCGCGTCGACGACCCCGGCGTTGCGGTCGAACCGCGGCGTCTCCTCGACCCCTCCCGCGCGGCGGCGGACGTCCGGTTCGACAACGCTGCCGGACAGCGCCTCGACGTCGACGCGGCGACCGCGCTCGAGGAGGCGGGGCTGCGGGCGGCCGTGCTCGTGGCTGCCGACGCGCTCGGCGCGATGGACCGCATGCTGCGACTCGCGGTGGATTACAGCAAGCAGCGTCAGCAGTTCGGCGTCCCGATCGGGTCGTTCCAAGCCGTGAAGCACGCTGCGGCAGGCATTCTCGTCTCCGTCGAGGCGGGACGCTCGATCGCCTACTACGCCGCGGCGTCGGTGGATCTCGGCCTCGACGACCGTGCGATCCATGCCGCGGTCGCCAAGGCGCAGGTGCCGCGCAATGCGGTGCAGGCGGCCGACAGTGCTCTCGTGATGCACGGCGCGATCGGCTACACCTGGGAACATGACCTGCATCTGTACTACAAGCGCGCCAAGCTCGACGAGAAGCTGTTCGGCGGACCGAGCGTGTGGAACGAGCGCCTGGCGCGCGATCTCCCCCTGCTGCCTGCCGCCGGATGATCGACCGTTGACTTTTTGGTCTGTCCTTTAGTAATTTAAGTCCAAACGGAACCAACGACGACGGGACGTGCTGTGGACTTTGATCTGACCGAGGATCAGGCGACGATCCGAGATGCGGTGCGAGAGCTCGCGGGCAAGTTCGACGAGCAGTACTGGGTGGAGAAGGACGGTGCGCACGAATTCCCCACCGAGTTCTACGACGCGTTCGCCAAGGGCGGCTGGCTGGGCATCACCACGCCGGAGGCCTACGGCGGGCACGGTATGGGCATCACCGAGGCCTCGATCCTGCTGGAGGAGGTCGCCGCGTCCGGCGCCGGCATGAACGGCGCGAGTTCGATGCACCTGTCGATCTTCGGGATGCACCCGGTGATCGTGCACGGCTCCGAGGAACTCAAGCAGCGCACGCTCCCGCGGATCGTCAACGGCGACCTGCACGTCTGCTTCGGTGTCACCGAGCCCGGTGCCGGCCTCGACACCACCAAGATCACCACGTTCGCGCGACGCGAGGGCGACAAGTACATCGTCAACGGCCGCAAGGTCTGGATCTCGAAGGCGATGGAGTCGGAGAAGATTCTCCTTCTCACTCGCACCACGAAGTTCGAAGATGCGAAGAAGAAGACGGACGGTCTGACGCTCTTCCTCACCGATCTGGACCGCTCGAAGGTCGACATCCGCCCGATCAAGAAGATGGGGCGCAACGCGGTCACGTCGAACGAGTTGTTCATCGACAACCTCGAGATCCCTGTCGAGGATCGCGTCGGCGAGGAGGGCAAGGGCTTCCGGTACATCCTCGACGGCCTCAACCCGGAGCGCATGCTCGTCGCCTCGGAGGCCCTCGGCATCGGCCGGGCCGCCCTGCGCCGCGGCGTCCAGTACGCCAACGAACGTGAGGTGTTCGGCCGTCCCATCGGCATGAACCAGGGTCTGCAGTTCCCGCTCGCGGATTCACTCGCCCGGCTCGACGCCGCAGAACTCGTCCTCCGCAAGGCGACGTGGCTCTACGACAACGGGAAGCCCTGCGCCCGCGAGGCCAACATGGCCAAATATCTCTGCGCCGACGCCGGCTTCCAGGCCGCGGACCGCGCCCTGCAGACCCACGGCGGCATGGGCTACTCGGAGGAGTACCACGTGGCCCGGTACTTCCGCGAAGCCCGCCTCACCAAGATCGCCCCGCTCAGCCAGGAGATGGTTCTCAACTACCTCGGCGAGCACGTCCTCGGCCTTCCCAGGAGCTACTGATGTTCGAACTCACCGGAAAATCCGCCCTCGTGACCGGTGCCGGCAGCGGCATCGGTGCCTCGGTCGCGCAGGCCTACGCGCGAGCAGGTGCTGCCGTGCTCGTCACCGACGTCGACGGTGACGCCGCTGCGGCCGTGGCCGCGGAGATCACCGCGGCCGGCGGTTCGGCGAAATCCGCGGCCCTCGACGTCCGCGACGGCGAGGCGGCCGCCGCGGCCGCGGAGCAGGCTGCCGCACTGAACGGCGGCACGCTCAACATCCTGGTCAACAACGCCGGCGCCATCGCGCCCGCCATGTTCCCGAACCTCGAAGAAGACGATTTCCGTCGCATCGTCGACATTCACCTCGTCGGCAGTTTCGTCTGCAGCAAGGCCGTCCTCCCGTACCTGCCCACCGACGGCAGCGGGCGGATCATCAACGTGACGTCCGCGGCCGGCCTGGTGGGCACCATCGGGCAGGCCAACTACGGTGCCGCGAAGGCGGGCATCATCGGTCTCACGAAGTCGCTGGCACGTGAACTCGCCAAGAAGCAGGTGACGGTCAACGCGCTCGCGCCGCTCGCCGCCACCAAGATGACGGAGAACATCCGGAGCAACGAGAAGCTCGCCGCCAAGACGCTCGCGCGGATCCCGTTGGGCCGCTGGGCGGAACCGGACGAGATTTCGTCCAGCTTCGTGTTCTTCGCCTCCGACGGCGCGGCGTACATCACGGGCCAGGTGCTGCCCGTCGACGGCGGGACGGTGATCTGATGGCCGAGAAGCGCAACCCCTTCCAGCGTTCCTCCCGCGAGGTGATCATCGCGGAAGCAGCGCGCACCCCGATGGGCAAGTCGCACCCCGACCGCGGCTGGTTCCGCGACACCCATCCCAACGACATGCTCGGCGCCGTGTACACGGACCTGATCCGCCGCAGCGGGCTCGCTCCGGCGACGGTCGAGGACCTCGTGATCGGGTGCACCGCACCGTTCGGCGAGCAGTCCCGCAACATCGGCCGCAACGCCTGGTTGCAGGCCGGCTACCCGCCGGAGGTCCCGGCCGTCGTCCTGGACCGCCGCTGCGGATCCGCCCAGACGGCTGTCGAGATGGGCGCCGCCCTGGTCGGCTCCGGCACCCACGACGTCGTCGTGGCCGGCGGTGTCGAACACATGGGCCACGTGCCGATGAACTCACCGGCCAAGATCTCCGAACTGTACGGCGACCCGTGGCCGGAAGCGCTGCGCGACCGGTACGACTTCGTGAACCAGGGCGAGAGCGCCGAACTCATCGCGGACCGGTGGGAGATCACCCGGCAGGAGATGGACGAGTTCGCCGTCCGCTCCCATCGTCTGGCGACCGAGGCCATCGAGGCGGGTCGTTTCGACGCCGAGATGATCCCCCTCGACCTCGCCGGTGAGACCCGGTCCACCGACCAGACCATCCGCCCCGGAACGAGCCTCGACAGCCTGGCCGGGCTGAAGACGGCATTCCGGGAGAACGGCCGGATCACGGCGGGCAGTTCGTCGCCGATCTCGGACGGGGCGGCCGGTGTGCTGCTCGCCTCCCGCGAGGCCGTCGACGCGCACGGACTGCGGGCCCGGGCGCGGATCCTCGATCAGACCACCGTCGGGGTGGACCCGATCATCATGCTGACCGGTCCGATCCCGGCCACCCGGAAGTTGCTCGACCGCAACGGAATGAGCATGAACGACATCGATCTCTTCGAGGTCAACGAGGCATTCAGCTCGGTCGTCCTGGCCTGGGAGCGGGAACTGAAGCCCGACATGGACCGGGTCAACGTCAACGGCGGTGCGATCGCGCTCGGTCACCCCGTCGGCGCGACCGGTGCCCGTCTCATCGCCACCATCGTCGCGGAACTCGAGCGGCGTGACGCCGAAATCGGTCTGGTGACCATGTGCTGCGGCGGCGGCCTGGGAACAGCGACCCTGATCCAGCGGATCGGCTGATGATCGACCTGACGCCCCACATCCGGCCCGGCGACGGAATCTGGTGGAGCCAGACGAGCGCGGAACCCACCCCGCTCGTCCACGCCCTGCTCGACCAGGTGTCGTCGATCGGCCCGCTCCGGGCGTTCGTGGGGCTGACCTGGAATCGGCGGTTGACGAGCGAGTTGCCCGACGAACTCTCCATCGTCTCCTACGGTGGCCTCGGCGAACTCCGCCGCCTCGCGCGCCTCGAGGTCGTGCCCTGCCACTACGGGGCGCTGCCGCGGCTGTTCGCCGAACGGCGGCTGCCGTGTGACGTCGGGTTCGTGCAGGTGTCACCGCCCGACTCGGCCGGGAACTGCTCGCTCGGGGTCGGTGTCGACTACATCGCGGACGCCCTCGACCACACACCGGTTCTCATCGCGGAGATCAACCGGCGCATGCCCGTCACACTGGGTGCACCACGAATTCCGTTGTCGCGGTTCGCCGCGGTGATGGAAACCGACCGCCCGTTGCTCGAGGCGCCGGACCGTGAGCCCGCCGCGGTGGAACTGGCGATCGCGCGGAACGTCGCGGATCTCGTGGCGGACGGAGACACGATCCAGATCGGCGTCGGGACGCTGCCGTCCGCCGTCCTCACCGCCCTCGAGGGTCACAAGGACCTCGGGATGCATTCCGGCATGATCTCCGACGCGGCGCTCCGCCTGATCGACCGGGGCGTGCTGACCGGCGCGCGGAAGGAGATCGACCCGGGGTTGCACGTGACGGGCGCCGCGCTCGGAACGGCGGCACTGTACGACCGGCTGCCGGGCCTTCCGGTGGCCTTCCGCCCGGCGAGCTACACCCATGCGCCGCAGGTTCTCTCGCAGCTGCGATCGTTCGTGTCGATCAACTCGGCGATCGAGGTGGACCTGACCGGGCAGGTCGGCGCGGAACTGCGCAACACGACGTACGCCGGTGCCGTCGGGGGCCAGGTGGATTTCTCCCGGGCCGCGGCGATGACCGGGGGCCGCTCGATCATTGCGATGCGCGCGGATTCGCGTGGGGAGTCGACGATCAAGACTGCTTTGGAATACGGCGCGGTCACCACCGCCCGCGCCGACGTGGATTTCGTGGTCACCGAACACGGTGCCGCGGCATTGCGCGGATGTTCCCTCGGGGAGCGTGCGCGCCGCATGATCGCCGTGGCGGCACCCGAGCACCGCGAAAGGCTGGAATTCGATCTCGAGGAGTACGACCTTGCGTCCGCAACGGAGTGAGGGGAAAGGAGTCAACGCCATGGCACGTCCGCAGCGGGTCCAGATCCGGGAGGTCGGACCGCGTGACGGCTTCCAGAACGAACCGGAGCACATCCCGACCGACGACAAGGTCCGGTTGATCAACGCTCTGGGACGGGCGGGGTTCACCCGGATCGAGGTCGCCAGTTTCGTACGCCCCGATGTGATCCCGCAGTTGGCTGACGGCGTCGAGGTTCTGTCGCGCATCGAGGTGCCCGACGACACCAAGCTGATGGTGCTCGTCCCCAACAGCAGGGGGCTGGACAACGCACTGAAGGTGCGCGACAAGTTCCACGAGGTCGCGATCTTCGTCAGCGCGTCGGAGACCCATAACAAGAAGAACGTCAACCGCACGGTCGACGAGACGATGGCCGACAACGACGTCATGGCCAAGCGGATCGTCGCCGAGGGTCTCGACTGCGCGGCGGTGATCGCGACGTCGTTCGGCTGCCCGTTCGAGGGCAAGGTCGACCTGGGACGCGTGCTCGACCTGGCCGAACGGTTCGCCGAGGCCGGCGCCACCGAAATCGGATTCGGCGACACCACGGGCATGTGCAACCCGGCGTACGCGTCGGAATTCTTCGCCGCAGCGCTCGACCGGCTGCCCGGCGTCGAAGTGACCGCACACTTCCACAACACGCGTGGTCAGGGCCTGGCCAACGCGTACGCTGCACTCGAAGCAGGTTGCGCGAGCTTCGAATCGAGCTTCGGGGAGCTGGGCGGCTGCCCCGTTCCGGCGGGCTCGACGGGCAATATCGCCACCGAGGATCTGGTGAGTATGTTCCACGAGATGGGCGTCGAGACCGGTCTCGATCTTCCGCGGGTCATCGAGGCCGCGCGCGAAGCCCAGACGGTGCTCGGCCGCAAGCTCACCAGTCACTCGATCGTCGCGGGCCCCATCGAATGGGCCGCGAGCCCGCGCTGACCGCTTTCCACCACGAACACCACAACACGGAGAAGAACATGAGTAATCGAGTCGCATTCGTAACCGGCGGTGCACAGGGCATCGGCAAGGGCATCTCCGACGCCCTCGGGGCAGCGGGCTTCCGCGTCGCGGTGGCCGACCTCAACCTGGAGGTCGCCGAGGAGACCGCCGCCGGTATCCGCGACGCCGGCGGCCAGGCGATCGCCGTGCCCGTCGACGTCACCGACACCGCGTCCGTGCAGGCCGCGGTGAAGCAGGTCGCCGAGCAGTTCGGCCCGGTCGAGATCGTCGTCAACAACGCCGGCTGGGACGACTTCATGCCGTTCCTGAAGACCGACGAGGCGTTCTGGGACCGGATCCTCGACATCAACTTCAAGGGCCAGCTGCGGGTCATCCAGGCGACCGTCCCGGGCATGGTCGAGCGCGGCTTCGGCCGGGTCATCAACATCGGTTCGGACGCCGGCCGCGTCGGATCGTCGCTCGAGGCCGTCTACTCGGGTGCCAAGGGCGGCATCATCGCCTTCACCAAGACCCTCGCCCGTGAAATCGCGACCAAGGGTGTCACCGCGAACACCGTGTGCCCCGGCCCGACCGACACCCCGGCGCTGCGCAAGTTCGCGGACAGCTCCGGCCAGGACGCCGACAAGGTGATCGGCGGCATGACCCGCGCCGTGCCGATGAAGCGGCTCGGCCAGGCAACCGACATCGGTGCTGCGGTGGCGTACTTCGCCTCCGATGCAGCAGAATTCGTCACCGGACAGACCCTGTCCGTCAGCGGTGGCCTGACGATGTCCTGATCCACGGCGATTGCGAAGGTGCGGCCCGTTCTCCGGGCCGCACCTTCGTCGTTTGCGGGCTCGGCCGATAACGATCGTTTGCAGGTGTGCCTATGATCGCTTCATGACGAACAACGGTGATACAACGGATTTCGTGTCCTGGACGACAGTAGGTGAGTTCGAGGACATCCGATACGAGCACAGCGGCGACGGGATCGCGAAGATCACGATCTGCCGGCCGGAGGTGCGCAACGCGTTCCGTCCGCAGACGCTGATGGAAATCTCCGAGGCCCTGGTCGATGCCCGCGAGGACTCCTCGGTCGGCGTCATCGTGCTGACGGGTGAGGGTCCCGACGCGTTCTGTTCGGGTGGCGATCAGCGGGTGCGCGGGGATACCGGCTACCTCACCGAACCGGGGAAGTCGGGCAGTGTCGGCCGTTTCCATGTCACCGACCTGCAGGTCCAGATCCGGCGGCTGCCGAAGCCGGTCGTGGCCATGGTCGCCGGCTACGCGATCGGGGGCGGCCACATTCTGCACCTGGTCTGCGACCTGTCCATCGCCGCGGACAACGCCCGGTTCGGTCAGGTCGGCCCGAAGGTCGGGTCGTTCGACGGTGGCTACGGCGCGGGATTGCTCGCCGAACTCGTCGGGGTGAAGAAGGCCAAGGAGATCTGGTTCCTGTGCCGTCAGTACGACGCAGAGCAGGCGCGGGAGATGGGGCTGGTCAACACCGTCGTCCCGCTCGCCGACCTGGAACGGGAAACCGTGCAGTGGTGCCGCGAGATGCTCCAGCTGTCGCCGTTCGCGCTGCGGCTCATGAAGGCGAGCTTCAACGCCGCCGAGGACGGGATGGCCGGCATCCAGCAGCTCGCCCACGACGCGAACCTGCTGTTCTACTCCACCGAGGAGGCGAAGGAGGGGCGCGAGGCGTACAAGGCAAAGCGGCGCCCCGAGTTCGAGAAGTTCCCGCGTCGGCCCTGATCTTCCCTTTCGGTCCAACAATTAGTATGATTGGCGCAATACCTCAGGTGAGTGGCACGGTGTGCCCGCGTGCACATTGCCACTCACGTGGGACTGGACCGAGAAGGATGGTGTGCATGTCGGAAACCGCAACGCCCGCAGTCGCGTGGAGCGACGTCGACGCCGGCGTCATGACGATCACGCTGCAACGCAGGCCGGCGAACGCGCTCGGGCTGCCGATCATCGACGGCCTGAACGCGGCACTCGACGCAGCCGACGCCGACGGATCGGTGAAGGTGATCGTCGTCCGCTCCGACATTCCGGGCTTCTTCGCGGCCGGCGCGGACATCAAGCACATGTCGTCCGTGGACGCGGAGTCGTTCACCGCGTACGGGGATCGACTCCGTGGGGCGCTCGACCGACTCGCGTCCGCGGACCGCATCTCGATCGCCGCGGTGGACGGCCTCGCGCTCGGCGGCGGCCTCGAACTGGCAATGGCCTGCACCCTGCGGGTCGGCGGGGCGGACGCGAAGTTCGGGCTGCCCGAGGTCAAGCTCGGCCTCATCCCCGGAGCCGGTGGCACGCAGCGCCTTCCGCGTCTCGTGGGCCGTGGCCGCGCCCTGGACATCATGCTGAGTGCCCGCCAGGTCCTCGCCGCCGAGGCGCATGCGATCGGCCTGATCGACCGGCTCGTCGACGCGGGCACCGCCACGGACGCAGCGCAGGCGCTCGCGGCCGAGCTGTGCACGATGTCGCTGCCCGCGCAGCGCGCCGTCATCCGCACGGTCGACGCGTCGTTCGACACCCCGCTCGAGGAGGGCTTCCGGTTCGAGGTCGCCCAGGAGCAGGACCTGTTCGAGAACGGAGAGGCGAAGGAGGGCATCACCGCCTTCCTCGAGAAGCGCGCTCCGCGATTCTCCTGAGCGCCATGACGTCGGGGCGTGCCGGGAGGGGTGCGATCACGCTGGCCCTCTTCCTCGTCTATGTGATCTGGGGATCGATCTATCTCGCGATCCGTCTGGTGATCGACGAGGCCCCTCCTCTCGGCTCGATGGGTGCACGTTTCCTCCTTGCCGCCCTGTTGATGGCCGCCTTCCTGGCCTTTCGCGGTGGCTGGCGGCGGCTGCACCTCACCTGGCGGGAAATGGCAGGCGCTTCGTTCCTGGGTGTGCTGCTGCTCGCCTGCGGAAACGGCCTGACCTCGGTCGGCCAGCTGCACGGCGTGCCCTCCGGGGTGACGGCGCTCCTCGTGGCCATGGTGCCGCTGTGGATCTGCATCTACCGCACGCTGTCCGGCGACCGTCCACGGGTTCTCGAATTGGCCGGCGTCGGTGTGGGGCTGATCGGCCTCGCGGTCCTGGTGCTGCCCCACGGTGGTGAGCACGCGGGACTCCCGCTCCTCGGCGTGGCGGTCGTCGTGTTGTCCAGTGTGTCCTGGTCGTTCGGGTCGTGGATCAAGCCCCGAATCTGGCTGCCCCGCGACGTGTATGTCAGTGCGACGTATCAGCTTCTGGCGGCCGGTGCCGCCATGACGCTCGCGTCGGTTGCGACAGGGGAGCGGTTACGCGGCGAGATCGGACTCCGCGCGTGGGGCGCGTTCGGGTACCTCGTGATCGTCGGCTCGATCGTCGGATTCACCGCATACGCGTGGCTGCTGCATCACGCACCGTTGCCGCTGGTGGCCACCCATACGTATGTGAATCCGGTGGTGGCCGTGGCTCTCGGATCGGTCGTTCTGTCCGAGCCCGTCACACCGGTTCTCGTCATCGGGGGAGTGGTCGTGCTGCTCTCTGTCGTACTGGTCGTCAGTGCGCAAGCCGGGCCGCGCCGGCGGAGGGATTCCACCCCGAACGATTTCAAGGTATTATTATCAGACCAAAAACGGACGGGAGGCGAGTAGATGGTGCAGGACACCGAGACACGCTCGTTCACCGGGCCGTTGTCGGGCCTGAAGGTGGTCGAGATCGGCTCGATCGGGCCCGGCCCGTTCTGTGCCATGCTCCTCGCCGACCTCGGCGCCGACGTGATTCGCCTGGACCGCGCCGCAGATCCGGGGCTGGTCGGTCCGAACGCCGACTTCCGCACCGAATTGCTGCATCGCGGTCGCCGCTCACTCGCAGTCGACCTCAAACATCCGGACGGCGCCACGGTGGTGCTCTCGCTCGTGGCGGACGCCGACATCTTGATCGAGGGATTCCGGCCCGGAGTAGCCGAGCGACTCGGCATCGGGCCGGACGACTGCGCCGCACGTAATCCCGGGCTGATCTACGGACGCATGACCGGTTTCGGTCAGGACGGACCGCTCGCTCAGCACGTCGGCCACGACATCAACTACGTCGCGCTCAGTGGTGCCCTGTCGCTCATCGGACGGCAGGGCCAGCCGCCCACGCCGCCGCTCAGTCTGATCGGCGACTTCGGTGGCGGGGGAATGCTCCTCGCGTTCGGGTTGCTGTCGGCGCTGTTCGAACGGCAGCGGTCGGGACTCGGGCAGGTGGTCGACGCCTCGATGGTCGAGGGGGCCGCACTCCTGGCGACACCCTTCTTCGGGTTCGCACAGACCGGGACGTGGAACCCCGAGCGCGGCACCAACATCGTCGACAGCGGCGCGCCGTACTACGACGCCTACGAGACCGCGGACGGAAAGTGGCTGGCCGTCGGAGCGATGGAACCGCACTTCTACGCCGACCTCGTTGCGCTGCTCGATCTCCCGGACGACCTCCCGGAGCAGAACGACCGCTCGCAGTGGCCGCGGATGAAAAAGATCTTCGCGGACGCCGTGCGCGGCCGCACGCTCGCAGACTGGCTCGCGGCAGGAGAGGGACTCACACCCTGCATATCGCCCGTCCTCGACGTCGACGAGGCGCCGTCCCACCTGCACCACGTCGCACGAAAGGCATTCGTCGACGTCGACGGTCTCGTCCAACCCGCGCCGGCGCCGCGATTCAGCCGCACCGCGGCCGCAGTAGATCGCCGTCCGCCGCTGCCGGGCGAACACACCACCGAGATCCTGACCGACTGGGAGATCGACCCCGGCCACGCCGCCGACTGGCTGGCCTCGGGGGCCATACGCGAGGCCGTCGCGGAGACCTGACCACCACGAAAAAACTTGCGGCGACCACCTGGGATCGCCGAAATGAGAAGGAGTGACCTCGTGACCGAGCCCACGACATGGGAAACGTTCACGCTCGACCGGCCGGAACCCGGCATCGCC